>JBBSLH010000639.1:0-1502 GCA_038255425.1 Acidimicrobiales bacterium | reverse complement strand
TGCGGCACGTGATCTATCGTGGACGACTCCACTCCTCGTGAGACACGGGGCTATAGCTCAGTTGGTAGAGCGCTTCCATGGCATGGAAGAGGTCAGGGGTTCGATTCCCCTTAGCTCCACGCTTCGCCTTCGGCGAAGTCGGGAAATTCGCTGGGCGAATTTCTCCGGGCTCGGTCGGTGCTGTTGCTGGCGGGGACCCAGGCCCCCCGATGTCTGACCTTCCCGCCCCTGACCAGCTGTTGAGGCTGACGGATGGGCGGACTCTCGGGTACGACGACCGGGGGGATCCAGACGGCCAGGTCGCACTCTTCTTCCACGGAACGCCGGACACCCGCCTCGCTCGGCATCCCGACGACTCGATCGCAGCGGGACTGGGCCTTCGGATCATCGCTGCTGATCGACCCGGACTCGGCTCCAGCGATGTCGACGCAGCGGCCACCCCCACGTCCGTCGCCGATGACCACGGTGCGATGCTCGATCACCTCGGCGTCGCACGGGCCCACGTCATCGCCTGGTCGGCCGGCACCATCTCGGCGCTCGCCTTCGCGGGACGGCATGCAGATCGCGCAGCTTCGATCACGCTCATCGCTCCGTTGATCCCTGCCGACGCCTACGACTCCCCTGGTGTCCTCGATGGTTCAGACGACAGCCGCAAGCTGTTCGGCGAGGTCCACGGCTCGATGACACCCGACGAGGTCGGGCGCGAACTGGCGATGTGGCTCGTGCCACCGGAGATCGACGACGACTTGGCCCGGGAGCTGCTGACCGAGACGTGCACCCGGGTCGCCGACGTCCCGGGAGCAGCCGAGACGATGATCGCCGCCCTTCGCGGAAGCGTCGCCAACGGCATGGTCGGGCTCGAACGCGAGATCGCCGCGCAGGCGACGCCGCTCGGAGCGTTGCTCGACGACATCAGCGCCCCGGCCACGATCCACGTCGGCGACCACGACACGACCACGCCGCTGCCCATGGGCGAGTGGCTGGCGGCGCGGCTGCGCGCCCAAGTCCTCGTCCACGAGGAAGGCCACCTGCTCGCGATCACCCGGTGGGAAGAAATCCTCCGAGGCGTCGTCGGAGCGTGACCCGCTAGGCCTCGAGCGGTGGCCCGTCGGGATCTGGCCAGTCGATGGACGCCACGTCGGACCAGAGTCGCTCCAACTCGTAGTAGCGCCGCGTATCCGTGTGGAACACGTGCACGACGAAACTCCCGTAGTCGGACAAGACCCACTCGGCCTCTTCGGTGCCCTCGATACGAATCGGGCGAGGTCCACCGTCGCGGCCCAGCACGTCCTCGATGTCCTGCACGATGGTTCGCACGAGGCGTGGATTCGAGGCCGAGACGATCACGAAGTAATCGGTGATGGCGAGCACATCGCCCACACGCAGGACGACGATGTCGGTGCCGCCCTTGGCATGTGCGGCTCGGGCGGCAGCGACCGCATGGGTCGGATCCATGTGGTCGACGATGCCGTCGGGCTCTTCGGTGGCGGTGGGAGTGGGGC
>JBBSLH010000638.1:0-1511 GCA_038255425.1 Acidimicrobiales bacterium | reverse complement strand
GTCGTGAGGTCGAGGTTCTCGGGGATCGACGGGCTGCCCCAGTCGCGGCCATGGGAGAACGACCAGTCGAGGGTGACGATCAGTCCGACGACGCCGGCGCGCTTGGCGCGGTCGATGCGAGCGGCCATCGACTCGCGGGAGGCGCACCAGTAGATCTGGAAGAAGGTCTGCGGGTTGGCCTCGACGACGGCCTCGACCGCAGTCGAGCCGAAGCTGGACAGCCCCATCGCCGTCCCTCGCGCAGCAGCGGCACGCCCGATGCCGATCTCGGCCTCGGGATGAACCATCTGGACACCGGTTGGCGAGATCATGACGGGCATCGAGATGTGTTGACCCATGACCTCGACTGATTGGTCCCGTTCGGATGGCTTGTCCGCCACGATCGGGACGAAGCCCAGTTCACTGAACGCGGCGGTGTTGTCGGCCAGCGTCGTACCCGCCTCCGAGCCGCCCTTCAACGCGCCGAACACCGCATACGGCAGCGCCTTCTCCGCTCGTTGCCGTGCGACCTCGACGGTCTCGAACCATTTGTGCTGCGCCATGACCGGGTACCTCAGACGGGTCGGGGGAGATGACAATGGTAGGCAGGGACCGTGGAGCTTTCCCGATCCGCGTGGCCTTCGGTCGCGGCCTCGGAGCCGTCGACGCTCCTCATTCCCGTCGGCTCGTGCGAGCAGCACGGGCCGCACCTCCCGTTCGACACCGACACCCGGATCGCGGTGGCCGTTGCCGAGGGCGTCGCGGCCGCTCGCGACGACTGTCACCTCGCTCCCGCGATCGCCTACGGCTCGTCGGGCGAGCACCAGTCGTTCGCCGGCACGTTGTCCATCGGGACCGAGGTGCTCGTCGACGTGCTGGTGGAGCTCGGTCGATCTGCCTTCCCCGAGTCGGGATCGCCGTATCGGTCGCTGGTGTTCGTGAACGGCCACGGCGGCAACATGACGGCGGTCCGAGCGGCGACGGAGCGTCTCGTCGACGAGGGACGTCCGGTGCAGGGTTGGTGGCCCGCGATCGCCGGAGCCGACGCTCACGCTGGCGTCACCGAGACGTCGCTCCTCCTCGCCATCGCTCCCGAGGTCGTGGGCCGAGACCGTCCAGTGGGTGCGACCGAGCCACTCGAGGATCTGCTCGCAGCGATGCGCGTCGGCGGCGTCGCAGCGGTCTCGGCCAACGGAGTGCTGGGCGATGCGACCGGCGCGACCACAGCGCGCGGAGCGTCGTTGCTGGCCGAGATGGTCGTCGATCTGGACGCCGTGGTCCAGCGCTCGTGTGACTCTTGACCGATCGGTCTGGTTCGGCATGACATGTGACGGTCGCCGGCCCTAGGTTGGCGGAGAACGTTCGTTATCCGACCGAGAAAACCGGGGGAACCCATGAAGACCCGCGCCGCCATCTGCTGGGAGCAGGGCACCGACTGGAGCGTCGAGGAGATCGACCTCGACCCGCCCAAGGACGGCGAAGTACTGATCAAGCTCGTTGGCTCGGGTCTCTGCCACTCCGACGAGCACATC
>JBBSLH010000637.1:0-1529 GCA_038255425.1 Acidimicrobiales bacterium | reverse complement strand
GTCGAGGAACAGTTCGACCGATGCGTCGTGCATGTTCGGAATGCGCCACGCACGCTCACCGTCGACGTTGAGGGCCTCGCGGGACGTTGCGAGGACCGTGACATCGCGGGCGGCGGAGAGGACGGCGGTGGCGAAGGTCGCGACGTCATCGATGAGGTGTTCGCAGTTGTCGATGACCAGCAGCGTCTTCGCCCCGGCCGTCGCCTCGTCGAGCACCCCGATGGCACCCCCGCCGGAGCCCAGATGCTGGGTCAGCCCGAGTGCGACGATCGCACGGTCTGCGACGTGGTTGCCGTCGCGCTCGGTGGTGAGGTCGACGAACCAGACGCCGCCGGGGAACCGGTCGGCGCTCGCGGCAGCGACTTCGATGGCGAGGCGAGTCTTACCGCAGCCGCCGACACCGCTGATGGTGACCAGCCGGTGATGATCGACCAGCGCGCGGAGTTCGCCGACCTCCTTCTGACGTCCGATGAATTCGGTCGGCATCACCGGCAGGTTGTGACGTGCCTGCTTCAACGTCCGCAGCGAGGGATGCGTCCCCTCGTCCAGCTGCCAGAGCCTGATCGGCTCGGACAGGTCGCGCAGCTGATGCACCCCGAGATCGATGCCAGCTGGCCGGTGCATCAGCTGACGCGCCATGTCGGAGACCAACACCTGTCCGCTGTGGCCGATCCCGTTGATCCGTGCGACCTGGTTGACGGGTTGACCGAAGAAGTCACCGTCGCGCTCCGATGCCGACCCGGCGTGCACCGACACCCGGATCCGCAAGGGTCCTGTGTCACCCCACTGCGCACTCGTCAACGCATCGACGGCGTGCACGGCACCGGCGACTGCGCTGTCGGCCTCCTCGAACACCGCGATCATCCCGTCGCCGGTGTGCTTGAACACGCGGCCGCCTGCGTCGCGCATTGCGCCGTGTACCAGGCTGTCATGCGCCTCGAGCGCAGCGCTCATCGAATCGCTGTGTGCCTCCCACAACGCCGTCGACCCGACCACGTCGGTCATGACGAACACCATCGGTCTCATGCGATCGCCCCCAGGTAGATCGGCGAACGCTAGCACCACGAAAGCGGGCGAACCCTCGTGGACTACCGTCTGCAGATGGGCGCTGGACGACGGCGCGAAGTGCATCACCGACGAGGAAGACGTGCCATGCCGGAGAACAGGAACCCACAGCTTCCGACGGGGTGGATCGGAGGGTTTGCCGACTCGGACGAGAGATTCGCCTACCCGACACCCGACCTGGGGTCGCTGGACATGCTGAAGAACATGGACAACATCCACCTGCTCGAGCGCCAGCAAGCCATTCTCTGGCCGGAATTCAGTTGGGAGAGCGAACCCGGACACAGAGATCCGAAGCGGTGCTTCCAGATGTTCGCACCGGACATCTCACGTGTGGGCTACACCGACGAGGGCCGCGTCTACTCGATCATCTGCCCGCAGCAGGGCGTCGAGTCACCTTCGTTCGGCAGCATCAACGTCGAGGTCACCGTGACCGGACAGCGTGGCTGGGTCGACGAGGAGACTCG
>JBBSLH010000636.1:0-1530 GCA_038255425.1 Acidimicrobiales bacterium | reverse complement strand
CGACAGTTCCCGTGCCTTCGTCATACCGACCGCAGCGGGCAGCCGCTGGCTCATTCCCCACGTGGGGCGCAGACCGAACTTGGCGTGGGTGTCGGCGAGGGTCGCCTCGTTGGCAACGACCATCAGGTCGCATGCCAACGCGAGTTCAAGTGCGCCGGTGAAGCAGAAACCGTTGACCTTCGCAACGCTGACGATGCCGGGCCCCGAGAGTGCCGCCGTGATCGCCTGCGCCGGAACGTCGAGGATGTCCCCGACCACGCCGTTGGTGAGTGTGCGGTCGCCGAGGGCCTTGAGGTCGACGCCGGCACTGAATGCGCGCCCCGCTCCGGTGAGCACGACGACGCGCTGCTCGTCGTCTGCAACGGCGGCCTCGACAGCGCCGCGCAGCGATTCGAGCATCGTCGGCGTGAGCGCATTGAGGGCGTCGGGCCGGTGCAGCGTGATGGTGGTGACCGGTCCGTCGACCTCGACCAGGATCTCGTCGCTCATGGTCAGATCTGCAGCCCGGTGGTCGCGCCACCGTCGACGAGGATGTTGGCACCGGTCACGAAGCTGGCGCGTTCACTGACGAGGAACGCCACGACGTCTGCGACCTCCTCGGGCGTGCCGAGACGCCGGAACGGATTCTGCTTCACCGTTGCGTCCCAGAGCTTGCCCCCTTCTTCGCGGGCCCTGTCCCAGACGCCACCGGGGAAGATGATGTCTCCGGGTGACACGACGTTGGCTCGGATCCCGCGGCGAGCCACTTCGAGTGCGAGCGACTTGACCATGCTGACCGTTGCCGCCTTCACCGCCGCATAGGCCGCTATGCGCGGCGCGCCGGTGCTCGCGGCGCGCGATCCGATGCAGACGATGTTCGCGCCGGCGTCGTCCTTCATGTGTGCGAGTGCTGCTCGGATCAGTTCGTCGGTGCGAACGAGATCGACGTTGACCGACGCCACCCAGTCCGGGCCGGCCATGGCCGAGACATTCGATACCAGCACGTCGAGTCCACCCATCTCGCCTGACGCCCACTCGACGAGTGCGGTCGGGTCGCCCTCGACGGCCATGTCGGTGACCCGATGGTGAACGGTGCCGAGGGCCGACAGCTCCTCCGCCGCGGCGGCGAGGCCGTCGCTGCTCCGGGCACAGATCGCGACGATCGCCCCCTCACGCAGCAGTGCTTCGGTGATGCCGCGGCCGATGCCTTTGCTGCCGCCGGTGACGATGATGCGCTTGCCCGCAAGTCCGAGATCCATGCTCGCAAGGTACCCATCGCCGGAGTCGTGGGGCGCAGTGGCGGTCGGTGGGGCCCGGTGGGGTCGACGAGCAGACGGACGTCGAGGACCGAGGTCCCCGATCGAGTCTGCCCTCACATCGCCTTGATCGCGGTGTGAGTTCGCTCACGGTCGCCTGGTCGATGAGGCGATCTGGTGGACGCACGATCGTCATGCGCCCGGCATCGACGGGCAATCGCGATGTGGTCGACTCGACCCATGAGTCGCCAGCGGATCATCGTCGTCGGGAACGGAATGGTCGGGCAGCGTTTCG
>JBBSLH010000635.1:0-1531 GCA_038255425.1 Acidimicrobiales bacterium | reverse complement strand
CGCCGAAACTGCGTCAGCCGTTCGGTCGGAGGAAGCGCCAGCGCCGACCGAACCAGGGAGGCGACGTAGGAGGCGACCGAATCAGAACGTATTGCGGATGTTGAGCGCGGCCGGCCCGAGGATGACCACGAACAGCGACGGCAAGATGCAGAACACAAGCGGGAAGACGATCTTCACCGGGAGCGACGCCGCCTTCTCCTCGACCCGCGCCCGGCGCTTCTCGCGAAGCTCCTGCGACTGGACGTTGAGGATGCGGGCGATCGGCAGGCCGTGCTTGGTCGACTGGCGGACCGACACGACGAACTGGCGGAGGTCGGCCACGTCGGTTCGCTCGACCATGCGCTCCAGCGCGTCCTGGCGGGGGACGCCGACCTGGAGGTCCTGGAGGACACGGGTCAACTCGTCGGCGAGCGGGCCGGATCGACCTTCGGCCGAGCGGGCCATGGCGGCGTCGAATCCGAGGCCGGCCTCGACGCTGACGGACAGCTGGTCGATGATGTCGGGGAGCTGCTTCTCGATCAGCGCCTGCCGTTCGGCGACCTTGCGGTCGAGGAATGCGACCGGTGCGGCATAACCGACGCCCAACACCAAGATGGCCAGCAGGAGCGTGTTCCGCTCGAGCCCGTTGCTCGACAGGACCCAGAAAGCGGTGGCTGCACCGAGCAGAATCGAGAACACCCGGACGACCAACATCCGTTCCACGGTCCAGCCGGTGTCGTAGAGACCGGCCAGATCGATCTTGCGCTGCGTCGCCGCCGCCGCACCGGAACCCGTGTACTTGCGCGCACTCCGGGCGATGCCGTCGAAGAAGGGGTCGAGGAGGCGAGTACGGGCCGATGCGCTCAGGGCGATCTGTCGACTGTCGCCGATGTTGCCGCCACGGGCGAGGTTCGTCTGGACGGAGTCGATGGACTTCTCGCCGGCGAGCGCCCATGTCAGGACGACGATCGAGAACGCGACGAGGGCGGCACCGAAGATGATGACTGCACTGCTCATGATGGTCTCCTAGAGCTCCACGTCGATCAACTTGCGCAGCCACATGACGCCAGCGACCAGCAACCCGACTGCGGCACCGACCATGATGTAGCCCGCGGTGCTGTCGAACAGCGGCGCCAAATAGTCGGGGTTCGTCGAGTAGAGCACGAGCGCCATGCCGATGGGCAGGGATCCGAGCACGATCGCCGACATCCGACCCTCGGCGGTGAGCGCGGAGATCTGCCGGCGAAGTCGGTTGCGGGCCCGGATGGTCGACGAGACCTTGTCGAGGATCTGTGCGAGGTCGCCACCGACCGTGCGGTGGATGCGCATGGCGTCGACGACCCACTCGAAGTCCTCGTTCTGGACGCGGCCGGCGATGCCGTCGAGCGCATCCTCCATGTCTCGCCCGAGGCGGGTCTCGAGCACGGCTCGGCCGAACTCGGCGCCCATCGGATCTTCCATCTCTTCGGCGACGCTGTCCATCGCCTGGCCGATGCCGAAGCCCGACCGCAACGAACCGGCGATGAGCATGAGCGTGTCGCTGAGCTGGTTG
>JBBSLH010000634.1:0-1543 GCA_038255425.1 Acidimicrobiales bacterium | reverse complement strand
TCCGACAGTGCACCCATCGCGGCGAAGGCGTCTCTTCGACGCATGTCGGGAACCTGACGCAGCAGCGCCTTGGTCTCGCGGACGGCTCGTGGGGCACCGGCCCGGATCCCGTCGAGGAGGACATCGACCTGGGCAGAGACATCGTCCGTGACATGCGTGATCAGACCGATCGAGCGCGCTTCGTCGGCGTCGAACACCTCGCCCGTGAGCATCGCCGCCGCGATCTTGCCGGCGGGGACGCGACGCAGGATCGGCACCGAGATGATCGCCGCTGCGACGCCGATCCTCACTTCCGTCAATGCGAACGTGGTGGCTGCATTCACGACCACGAGGTCGCAGGACGCCATCAGACCGATGCCGCCCGCCCGCACCGCACCGTCGACGGCAGCGATCGTCGGACGGTCGGTGTCCATCAGCCGCTCGAGGATCGACACGAAGGGCGACGAATCCGCTGGTTGGTCCGAGCGTTCCTTCAGGTCGGCGCCCGCACAGAACGCAGGGCCCTCGTGGCGCAGCACGACCGCCCGCACGTCGGCGGCTTCGGCCGCGTCGAGTGCCGCATGCAGCTCGGCGAGGAGTTGGCGAGACAACGCGTTGCGGTTGTGCTGTGAATCGAGGGTGATCGCGGCGACACGGTCGATCACTTCGACGTGGACGAGTTCGGTCATGTCAGGAACGTAGGCGCCCTTGGCTCCGTCGCTTCAGTTCGAGAAGCTGGCGAGTCGTCCGGGCATTGCGTACCATCGCTCGGGTGACCGAGCTCAAGAACGACTTTCCTGCCGGCGTCCTCACCGGAGAGGCGGTGAACGAGGTCTTCGCACTTGCCAAGGAGCAGAAGTTCGCACTGCCTGCGGCGAACTGCATCGGGACCAACTCGATGAATGCGGTGATGGAGACCGCGGGCAAGCTCAACAGTCCGGTCATCGTGCAGTTCTCCACGAGTGGTTCGGCCTTCGTCGGCGGAAAGAACGTGCCGGTCGACGGATCGAAGGCCTCGATCCTGGGTTCGGTGGCGGGGGCGCGCCACGTGCAGACGATGGCAGAGGCGTACGACGCCCGTGTGATCCTGCACACCGACCACTGCCCGAAGTCGAAGCTGCCGTGGATCGCAGGACTGCTCGATGTCGGCGAGGAGCATTTCGCCCAGACCGGCGCTCCGCTGTTCAGTTCGCACATGTTGGATCTCTCCGAGGAGCCGATGGAGGAGAACCTCGACATCTGCGTCGAGTACCTGAAGCGGATGGCGCCGATGGGTATGACCCTGGAGATCGAACTCGGCATCACCGGCGGCGAGGAGGACGGCGTGGACAACTCAGACGCGAACCCGGAGGACCTGTACTCGAAGCCCGAAGAGGTCGCCTATGCCTACGAGCGTCTGCTCGAGGTCAGCCCGAACTTCACTATCGCTGCTGCGTTCGGCAACGTGCACGGCGTCTACAAGCCGGGCAACGTGAAGCTCACCCCGACGATCCTGCGCGACGCTCAGGCTCACATCGCGGACAAGTTCTCGACCGACTCCGACAAGCCGGTCAACTTCGTGTTC
>JBBSLH010000633.1:0-1544 GCA_038255425.1 Acidimicrobiales bacterium | reverse complement strand
TCCCGAGCCGTTCGGAGTACTCGACCATGACGACGGCGTCGGCGCCGGGAGGCATCGGCGCTCCCGTCATGATGCGAATCGCCTCGCCGTCACCGACAGGCCGATCGGGTGCGGCCCCAGCTGCGACCTCGCCGACGACGATCAATTCGACGGGCGCCGTGGCGACATCGACGGAACGCACGGCGTAGCCGTCGACGGCGGTGTTGTCGAAGGGCGGGACGGTCTCGGTCGACACGACGACATCGGCCAGCACGAGGCCGCCGGCCTGCTCCCGCGGCAGCATCACCGGCTTGCGTGGCGGGCAGGATTCGAGGACGAAGGCCTGAGCATCTTCCAACGGCGTCATGGTCTCGATCGTACGGACTCCCACACACGCCGACCGTTTGCGGGCACGAAACCCATGACCGCTCCTGCGAGAACGACCCGCAAACGAGCTGACCGTAGGCTGGAAGCGTGACGACTGCACTCACTGCATTTCCCGCCGACGGGTACACGGCACGCTGGAACCGTGTCGACGGCGACGGCACCGAGCAGGTCGACCTCCGGTGGGAGAACGAGGGCTGGACCGTCACCAGCGAGGTGGGCGGGCCGAACATCTCCTATGTCCTGCGTCTCTCGGCGACCTGGTCGGTTCGACAGTTCCTGCTGTTCCGCGATCTCGATGATCCCGATCTGTGGCTCGGCACCGACGGCAGCGGACGCTGGGGGGAGATGAACGGCGCGCACCGCACCGACCTCGACGGATGCCACGACATCGATCTCCCGGTCACGCCGTTCACGAACACGCTGCCGATCCGTCGGCTCGCGCTCGACGTCGGTGACGCTGCCGACATCGTCGTCGCGGTGGTCGACACCGAGACGCTCGGCATCGTGCCGGTCCGACAGCGGTACCACCGCGTCGCCCAGCACCGATTCGCGTACACCAACCTCGACTCAGGCTTCGAGACCGAGTTCGACATCGACCCGTACGGCCTCGTCCACGACTACCCCGATCACTTCATCCGGTCGTAGCGGCTCAGACGTCGAGTCGGTCGAGGAATGCGCGGAGATCCTTGCGCAGGGCCGGATTGGTCAGGCCCAGCTCGATCGAGGCAGTCAGGAACCCGAGTGGGTTGCCGGTGTCGTGGCGACTCACGTCGGACACGACGCCGTGGAACGGCGACCGGGCCGCCTGCGCCTTGAGTGCGTCGGTCAGCTGCAGTTCCCCACCGCGGCCGGGCTGCAGTGCGTCGATCTCGGCCCAGGCATCGGCAGTCAGCACGTAACGCCCGGTGATGATGAAATTGCTCGGAGCGTCCTCGACTGCGGGCTTCTCGACGAGGTCCTTGACCGGAATGACGCCGTCCGGAGACAACTCACCGGACGGATCGATGACGCCGTAGGAACTGACCTGGTCACGGGGGACGCTGGCGACGGCAACGACACTGCCACCGGTCGACGAACAGACACCGTTCATCTGGGCGAGCAGGCTCGACGACCCCATCAGCTCGTCGGGGAGCATGACGGCGAAGGGCTCCTCACCGATTGCCTCACGGGCGCAGCCG
>JBBSLH010000632.1:0-1553 GCA_038255425.1 Acidimicrobiales bacterium | reverse complement strand
GGCGTCGACCTCGTGGCGATCGCAGGGTTGCTCGACCGTCCGGTCGCCGTGGACGCGCACGCCGGACTCGTGGCGATCGGCGCCGAACGCCAGCAACGCCGGTCCGCCCTCCAGGATCGCCGCGCGCCCGACTTCTCCCTGCCCGATCTGGACGGAACCTGGCATGCACTGTCCGACCACCGGTCGAAGAAGAAGCTGCTCGTCGCGTTCTCCAGTTGGTGAGGTTGCCTTCTCGATCTGCCAGGTTGGCAGACACTCCAAGATGAACTCGCCGATCACGACTTCCAGGTGATCGCCGTTGCGATCGACGAAGCCGTCGACACGATCCGCAACTACATCGACAACGACACCGACGGGATCTCCTACCCGGTGCTGATCGATGCCGACCACGTCCTCACCGAGCTCTACGCGATCTGGAACGTGCCGACGGTCCTGCTGATCGACGAGGACGACACGATCGTCCAGCCGAACTGGAACGCCTACGCAACGAACACGTTCAAGGACTTCCACGGCATCGACGCCGACGCGCAACTCGAGGCGATCCGTCGCTGGGTACGCGACGGCGACACGATGATCCCCGACGACGAGGTGGCCGGGGCCGTGGCCGATCTGACCGAGGAGGAGGAGCGCGCCAAGTTGCACTTCCGGTTGGCGACGCACCTGCGAAACGCCGGCGACGCCGAGGGGGCGGAACGCAACTTCGCGCTCGCGTGCGAGCTCGCTCCTCACGACTGGACGATCCGCCGTGCCTCGATGCCGCTGCGCGGTGGCGATCCGTTCGGCGCCGAGTTCTTCGACCTCGTCAAGGAGTACAACGACGCCGGTCGCCCGTACCACGGCATCAACCATCCCGGCACCACCTGACCCGTCGAGCGCGCCGCCCGGGGTTGGGTGAGTTTGCGTCGGTGTGGGGGCGACGGAGCCTCACCCGTGGGGCGCGCGGCCCGGGGCCGATCGGTGCAGGTGTGCCGGCTCGGCGCGGTGGATAGGTTCCCGATATGAGCGATGTATTCCATCTCGGGTTGACCCGCGAGCAGCTGCAGGGGGCTGCGCTGGCCATCATGCCGGGCGATCCCGAGCGGGTCGCGAGGATCGCAGAACAGCTCGACCGCCCCACTGCGCTGGCGTCCACACGCGAGTTCACCTCGATGCTCGGCTGGCTCGGCGACGCCCCGATCGTCGTGTGCTCCACCGGCATCGGCGGCCCGTCGACGTCGATTGCCGTCGAGGAACTCGCCCAGCTCGGGGTACGCACATTCCTCCGCGTCGGCACGACCGGCGCGATCCAGCCCGGTATCGAGCCGGGCGAGATCATCGTCACCACCGCCGCAGTGCGACTGGATGGCGCCAGCCTCCACTTCGCTCCGCTGGAGTATCCAGCGGTCGCCGACTTCGCCTGCACGTCGGCGCTGGTGGATGCGGCCCGCGCGACCGATGCACCGGTCCACATCGGCATCACCGCGTCATCGGACACCTTCTACCCCGGCCAGGAACGGTACGACACGGTGTCGGGTCGCGTCGTCGAGCGCTTCCGGGGAAGCCTCGCCGAGTGG
>JBBSLH010000631.1:0-1553 GCA_038255425.1 Acidimicrobiales bacterium | reverse complement strand
GGGCGCCGTCGCAGGCGGCGTGCGAGCGGTGTTCGGGTTCCCGATCCACGTCGGCCCGGTCCATCTCGGTGCACTGAATCTGTATCGCGATGTGGCTGGTCCGTTGACCGCGACACAGCACGCTGACGCGCTCGTCGTGGCCGATTCAACGGCCCGCACGATCATTGCGACCCAGACCGACGCAGCACCCGGTGCTCTGGGTGCCGAACTCGAGGCGGGTACTGCGCTGCGATTCGTGGTGCATCAAGCGACTGGGATGGTGGCGGTTCAACTCGGCGTCGGTGTGACCGAGGCGCTGGTCCGGTTGCGCGCCTTCGCCTTCTCCCAGAATCGGCTCGTCGCCGATGTCGCCAACGACGTCGTGGCGCGCCGGTTACGCCTGACCAACGACGACCCGCCCGACTCGTGATTGCGTCACCGGACCCACGCCCGCCACGTCGCACTCATCACGTTGGCAGCCGAACGGCTGACCTCTGCCCCTCAGGTTCGACGGTGGGTGTGCGTTCCTCGGCGATCGAGTTTCCGCCGTCGACCACGATGCACTGACCCGTCGTGTAGGCCGCACCCGGTGTCGCCAACCATGCGATGGCGCTCGCGACTTCGTCTGGCGTGGCGCTACGGCCGACGGGGGTGACGAATCCTTCGGCCCGTTCGTTCGGGGTCTGTGAACCGGTCTCGATCCAACCTGGCGCAACAGCGTTGACCGTGATGCCGTCGGCGGCGTAGTCGAGCGCAAGGGCCCTCGTGAGACCGACGAGCCCAGCCTTGGCGGCGGCGTAGGCCGGCTCGTGTCGCATCGCCATGATCGGTCCCGTCACGCTCGCGACGGAGATGACCCGACCCCAGCGACGCGACTGCATGTGCGGGATCACCGAGCGCGACATCAAGAACGCGGTGTCGAGATTCTGTTGGATCGCCGCCCGCCACTGCGAGTACGGCAACTCTGCGGCGCCAGCCGCCGCAGCAACCATGGGTTGGTTGACGCTGGTCATCCCCGCGTTGTTCACGAGGATGTCGATCGCTCCCATCACCGAAACCGCCTCGTCGGTGATTCGCCGTACCGTCGACTCGTCGCTCAAATCGCCCGGCGATCCGTGCGCGTCCAAACCGTCTCGCGTGAGCTCGGTGACGCGCTGTTGGATTCGATCGGTCGTCGAGGTGATCATGACGCGAGCGCCGAGTTCGGCGAGCAGCCGGGCAGCGGCGAATCCGATGCCAGTCGGACTTCCAGCCCCGGTGATCAGCGCAGCTCGACCCTCGAGGGAGAACTGGCGCGGTGTCACACCAGCAACGTAGCGGTGGAGCAGTGGCCGGATGGGCACATCTCCCTCAGGTTGGGGAGCGGGGTCGCCGCCATGCGTTCAGGGTCGGGGGAGGTTGGTCTTGGACTCGATCGTAGAAGTACCGATGGCGCGGATCAGGCTCGCACGAATCGTTCGGACGCTTCCGAACGCAGTCGCTTGTAGTCGACCTTGCCGTTCGCAGCGCGGCCGATCGAGTCGACGACCATGATCCGCTTCGGTGACTTGTAGGCGGCCAGGGTTTCGCGGACG
>JBBSLH010000630.1:0-1565 GCA_038255425.1 Acidimicrobiales bacterium | reverse complement strand
TTGGCGCCAAGTCGGTCGACCAACTCGAGGTCTCCAGCATGCTCTGGTTCGCGATCACCGACGAGGCGACCGACCAGACCCGCAACGGCAAGCTGTCCAATCTGCTGGTCGGCACGCAGGAGCAGATCACCGCCAATCTCATCGAACTCAAGCAGGCCGGCATGACCATGCCGTTGATCTGGCCGCCGTTCGCCGACGTCCCGACCTCCAAGACGCTGGAGGATCTGCGGGTGCTCAACGACGACATCCTGCCGACGGTCAACGCGGCATAGGTTGCTGCGATGCGGCTCTCCGAGGAACGTTGCCGAGAGCTGCTCCGGGCGAACAGCCACGGCTTCATGGCCACGCAGCATCCCGAACGTGGGATCGACGTCGGCCCGACGGTGTACGCCGTGGTCGGCGACCACCTGGGTTCCCCGGTCGACCTGGTGAAACCCAAGTCGTCGACACGGCTCCAACGTGAGCGGAATCTCGAAGACGAGCCACGGGCGACGCTGGCCATCGAGCGATGGGATCGCGACGACTGGTCGAAACTGTGGTGGGTCCGTGCTCGGCTCCGCTGGACGGGACACGGCCCACACGAGCAGACGGAGCCGATCGCCGACCGGCTGTCCGAGCTGTTCGTCCAGTACCGGGACAAGCCGTTCGCATCGATGCACGTCTTCGACATCGAGAGCGTCAGCGGATGGGCAGCGAGTGAGTCCGCGGAGCGAGATGACGGAACGAGATGACGGAGCAAGGTAACGGAGGCCCGAGATGAACCTGGCGGTGTGGATCGAACGGAACGCCAGACGCTGGCCGCAGCACCCGGCGATCGCGTCGGGTGACCGCGTCCAGACCGACTGGGCAACGTGTGCGAGACGCGTCGCTGCCGTCGCCGGGGGCCTCCGTGCCGACCAGGGACTGGAACCGGGTGACCGTGTTGCGATCGTGATGCGGAATCGCCCGGAGTACCTGGAGGCACTCTTCGCGATCTGGCACGCCGGTCTGGTCGCCGTCCCGGTGAACGCCCGGCTGCATCGTGACGAGATCGCCCACATCGCTCGTCACAGCGGAACGCGAGTGATGATCGTCGACGATGAACACGTCGCCGACACCGAGCCGCTCGTCGAGTCCCTCGACACCCTCGACGCGCTGATCGTGGCGCCGGGGTCGGAGTGGGATGAGCTCGTCCACTCGGAGCCGATCCCACTGGTCGACCGTGCGCCGACCGATGCGGCGTGGCTGTTCTACACAAGCGGGACGACCGGTCGCCCGAAGGGTGCGACCCTCTCCCATCGCAACCTGCTGATGATGTCGCTCAGCTATTTCGCCGACATCGATCCGATCGCTCCCGACGACGCCGTGCTGCTCGCCGCTCCGATCTCGCACGGTGCCGGCCTCTACGGCCTGCCCCACGTGGCCCGCGGTGCGGTCAGCGTCATCCCGGCCTCGGGTGGTGTCGACGGCGACGAGATCGCAGCCATGCTCCGACGATGGACCGGCGTGTCGTTCTTCGCCGCACCGACGATGGTCAAGCGACTGACTACCGACCCGGCGATCGTCGGCACCGACCTGTCCGGTCT
>JBBSLH010000629.1:0-1580 GCA_038255425.1 Acidimicrobiales bacterium | reverse complement strand
GAATCGTGTCCCACCAGCCGACGACTGCCCGCCCGTCGTGTGACTCGACCAGCTCGATCATCTCGTCGTCGGTGATCGGTGCACGCCACTGGCAGTCGATCGCGTCCACGTCGCTCATGTCCCGAAGCATCGCAGGGGACGCGGTCCGCGCCACGGGTACGATCCAAAACGTGCCTGAACAGCAGATCCCCGACCTTGCCGGACCGAATGCGTGGATGGTCGACGAGATGTACGAGTCGTACCTCGGCGATCCCACCTCGGTGAGCGAGGCGTGGCAGGACTTCTTCGCCGACTACAAGCGCGACATCGATGCCGATCCGGTCGAGCCGGTCACGGCCGTCGTCGATTCACCGGCAGCGAAGCCTGTACCGGCGAAGACAGAAGCCAAGAAGGCCGACAAGAACGCCGACGACGAGGACGTCCCGGGCGAGCCGATCCGTGGCGTCGGCGCCCGCATCGTCGAGAACATGGAGAAGTCGCTCGACGTCCCCACGGCGACGAGTTTTCGTCAGATCCCCGCGAAACTGCTCGAGGTCAACCGTCGGGTGATCAACGGGTACCTGGGCCGCACCCGCGGCGGCAAGGTCAGCTTCACCCATCTGATCGGCTACGCCGTCGTCCGCGCCATCACCGACACGATGCCGGTGATGAACGACTCGTACCTCGAGGGCCCGGACGGCAAGCCCCGCCGGGTCAAGCACGAGCACCTCGGCCTCGGCATCGCCGTCGACCTCGAGAAGCCCGACGGATCGCGCACGCTGATGGTCCCCGTGGTCAAGGAGGCCGACACCCTCGACTTCAAGGGTTTCTGGGCCAGCTACGAGGAACTGATCCGCAAGGTGCGCAACAACAAGCTCAGCCCGGACGACTTCAGCGGTATCACCGTGAGCCTCACCAATCCCGGCACGATCGGCACCGTCCAGTCGGTGCCCCGACTGATGCCCGGCCAGGGCCTCATCGTGGGCGTCGGCTCGATCGACTACCCCGCCGAGGACCAGGCGGCCGATCCCGACACGCTCGCCGACCTCGGACTGTCCAAGGTCATCACCATCACCTCGACCTACGACCACCGCATCATCCAGGGTGCCGAGTCGGGGATGTTCCTCAAGCGCATCCACGGGCTGCTCCTCGGCGAGGACGGCTTCTACGACGACATCTTCCGTGCGCTCGGCGTTCCCTACGAGGCCGTGCAGTGGCGCACCGACGTCCGGCCGGTCGACCAGGAACAGCATCGCCTCGAGAAGCAGATGGCCGTCCAGCGGCTCATCAACATGTATCGGGTGCGAGGCCACCTCATCGCCGACCTCGACCCGTTGCATTGGAAGCAGCCGCTCACACCCGCGGAACTCGACCCGGCCACGTACGGTCTCACGATCTGGGATCTCGATCGTGAGTTCCTCACCGACGGTGTCGGTGGCGTCGACAAGATGCGCCTCGGCGACCTGCTCGGGGTGCTGCGTGACGCGTACTGCCGTTCTATCGGTGTCGAATACATGCACATCCAGAACACCGAAGAGCAAGACTGGGTGCAGAGCCGGGTGGAAACCAAGGCCACGGCCACCAGCAAAGAACAGGTCGCG
>JBBSLH010000628.1:0-1585 GCA_038255425.1 Acidimicrobiales bacterium | reverse complement strand
GGGTGGTGCGCGATGATCGTGTCGGCCGAGAACGGGTCCTCGTCGGCCAGACCGATCAGGTCGACGATTGCTGCGCCGCGCTGGTCATAGAGCCGCCACACCGTCTTGCGACCCGGCAGGGGCACCTTGCCCGGGTCCTCGGACACCTTGATCGCCGGGGTCCACTCGCCGTTCGCGTCCTCGATGCCGACGAGCTTGTACACGCCGTTGAGGGCGCTCGATCCGTGTGAGGTGATCAGCCGCGTGCCGACGCCGTACACCAATCGCTTGCGGATCGGCGCCGCATCGATGCCGAGCCGCTCGGCGTCGTCACCGATCTGGGTGAGGATCTGCCAGATCGTGAGTTCGTCGAGATCACTCGACAGCACGATCGACACGTCGGGATACCCCGCGGCGTCGAGCAGCTGTGCCGCCCGGACAGCCAGGTACGCGAGGTCACCCGAGTCGAGCCGGACTCCGACGGGCTCGTGGCCGGCCGCGCGCAACTCGTCGAACACGGTGATCGCGTTCGGAACGCCCGAGTGAAGCGTGTTCACCGTGTCCACGAGCAGGATGCACTCGTCCGGTGCCGTGGACGCCATGGCGCGGAACGCTCCGATCTCGCCCTCACCCAGCGCCATGTAGGCCTGCACGAGGGAGTGCGCGTGTGTGCCGACGGGCTGGCGTCCCAGAGCGATCGCCGCCTCGACGTTCGAGCTCGACGAGCAGCCACCGATCAGCGCCGCGCGAATTCCGTCGTTCACTCCGGTCGACGGACCGCGTCGCATGCCGAACTCGAGCACCCGTCCACCGCGAGCCGACCACACCACCCGGGCGGCCTTGGTGGCGATGAGCGTGGGGTAGTTCATGTGGTTGAGCAGCGACGCTTCCAACATCTGACACACCGCGAGCGGGCCCGTCACCGAGATCACCGGCTCGTGCGGATGCACGACGCGACCCTCGGACACGGCGCGGATCTCGATGCCGTCGAATCGGCCGGGGGCCCTCAGCCACTCGAGGAATTCGCTGGTGAACACCGGCGTGCCCATCGGCGAGGTCATCGCGGCGAGCGCGTCGGTGTGCTCCTGGCCGATCGTCAGCGAGGCGAGCCATTCGAGGAACGGCCCCAGCCCTGCGCTGACGCAGAAGCCGGCCTGGTGCGTGCCGTAGTCCGGCGTCGAGCGGAAGAAGTAGTCGAACTGGGCGCGTCGCTCGGAGATCCCCTGCGTGACGTACACCTGCGCCATCGCCAGCTCGTACATGTCGGTGAACAACGGCCCACGTGTCGCCGCCCAGCGTTCCAGGGTCTCCTGGCCGAGCGAGCTCATCGCCCCGCCCTTCCACGGTTTGTGGTCGGATCGGTGCGGTCCTGACCGCACCAAAACACCCGCAAACCCTGGGGGGTACAGCTCACGACGGCGCGCCGATCACGGCGACGTCGGCCGCCCGCAACTCGTCGAGCACGCGGGCGGTCGTCGCGGCGTCGGGGTTCACCGGGCGGGTGGCATCCCACATCACCATCGTGTCGAAACCGGAGTCGGCGGAACTCGTGGCGGTGGCCGCGACGCACACATCGGTCGCGAGGCCGACGACGACGACCCGCTCG
>JBBSLH010000627.1:0-1587 GCA_038255425.1 Acidimicrobiales bacterium | reverse complement strand
GGTCATCCTGAACATCTTCCCGAGCGTCGACACGCCGACCTGCGCGACGTCGGTCCGCACGTTCAACGAGCGGGCGTCGAGCCTCGACAACACGTCGGTCGTCTGTGTGTCGGCCGATCTCCCCTTCGCCGCCAAGCGTTTCTGCGGTGCCGAGGGTATCGAGAACGTGATGACCGGCTCCACCTTCCGCGGCAGCTTCCTCGATGACTACGGCGTGAAGCAGGTCGAGGGCCCGCTTGCCGGCGTGGCAGCCCGTGCAGTCGTGGTCCTCGATGGCGACGGCACCGTGCTCCACACGCAGCTCGTCCCGGAGATCGCCGACGAGCCCGACTACGACGCCGCCATCAGCGCACTGTCGTAGATCTTCATGGCCAGAGCCTCGAAGTCGTCGAAACGGGTCTCGGTCGGGCTCGTGCTCGGCGCCGGCGGCGTCGCTGGTGCCGCCTGGCATTCGGGTGCGCTCGCCGCACTGGCCGACGTGGGCTGGGACGCGCGATCGGCCGACCTCATGGTCGGGACCTCGGCCGGGTCCGGCACCGCGAGCGTGCTCCGGCTGGATGTGCCGGCGAGCGACCTCTTTGCCGGGGCGCTCGGACAGCCGATGAGCGCCGTCGGTGCCGGCTTCGCTGAGCGGGCTGGCCCCGCTGTCGACATCCCCATGCCCCAGATCGGTGGGCGGATCCCGCTGCCGTCCTCGCCAGCGATGGCGTTGCGCTCGCTCGCCGCGCCTTGGCGCCTCCGCCCGATGAAGCTCGCGGCAGGACTCCTTCCTCCGGGTCGGGCGTCGACGTCGTTCATCGGTGACCGCATCCGCAAGACCCACGATCAGCCGTGGCCCGACCGACCCACCTGGATCTGCGCCGTCCGGCTGTCCGACGGCGAACGCGTCGTCTTCGGACGCGACGTCGACGACATCCACATCGCAACCGCGGTCGAGGCATCGTCGGCGATCCCCGCGTTCTTCGCGCCGGTGGAACACGGCGGTGAGTTGTACGTGGACGGTGGCGCGCACTCGCCGACCAACGCTGACCTCACCGCCGGGCTGGGTTTCGATGTCGTGGTCGTGTCGAGCCCGATGTCGGGCACCGCGGACGCCATCCGGCGCCTGAAGTGGACGGGCGGTCGATTCCTCCACCGTCAGTCGCTCGACCGGGAGGTCCGCGCCGTCCGAGACGACGACACGCCCGTCCTCGTCCTCCAACCCGACGCCGGCGTCGTCGACGTGATCGGTCCGAACTCGATGGATCCGTCCCGACGAGCCGACATCGCCCGCGCCTCGTACGAGTCGGTGACCGCGCACCTCGCGTCGGGCGACGCCGACGATCGGCTCGCTGCGTTGGGCGTACAGTCCGGCGCATGAGCGCCGTCCCCACCGAACTCCTCGCCGAAGCGAATGAACTCCTGCCCGAGACCGTCGACATGCGTCGACGGATGCATCGGCGCCCGGAGCTCGGACTCCACCTGCCCGAGACCCAGGCGACGGTGCTGGAGTCGATCGAGGGACTGGACCTCGAGGTCGAGACCGGCGACGAGTGCTCGTGGGTGGTCGCCACCCTCGACTCTGGCAAGCCCGGCCCGACGATGTTG
>JBBSLH010000626.1:0-1589 GCA_038255425.1 Acidimicrobiales bacterium | reverse complement strand
CGAGCCGTGCGTGTCGATGACCTCGAGGACCGGCCAGACCAGACGCTCGGGCCGCCACGGGTCGAGTTCGCGGTCGACGCCCGTCGCGAGCGCCAGCGCGTCGCCGACCAGGCGCCCGGGGAAGGGGAAGTCGACGTTGGCGCAGATGCCGTCGCCGCGGCCCTCGGATGCGCCGAGCACCGTGCCCAGCCGATGGGTGAGCCACCGCTCGACGCCGCGCGTCGGGACCGCCACGACCTCGGACCGAAACGGGTCGTCCGTGGACTCGCAGACCACGTCGGCGAGCGCGTCGACGAGAGCATCGGCGCGTTCGCTGCGGTGGACGTGGAACATGGACTTCTCGGTACCCCTCGCTCGTGACGTGCCGATCCTGTCACCTCGCCCGGGCTTCGCAGACCAATCGATCCGGGCCGCTCCATCGGCGAGCCCTATCCTCACGCCCCATGGCTCGCAAACCCGTGCTCACGCCCCAGTCGGAGGACTTCCCCCGCTGGTACCAGGACGTCATCAACAAGGCGGAGCTGGCCGACAACGGGCCGGTGCGCGGGACGATGGTCATCCGTCCCTACGGCTACGGCCTGTGGGAGCGGATGCAGTCCGAGATGGATGACCGCATCAAGGCCTGCGGAGCCGAGAACGCCTACTTCCCCCTCTTCATCCCCCAGAGCTACCTCACGAAGGAAGCCGACCACGTCGAGGGTTTCGCTCCCGAGTTGGCGGTCGTGACCCACGGTGGCGGCAAGGAACTCGAGGAGCCCATCGTCGTCCGGCCCACGTCGGAGACGGTCATCGGTGAGTTCATGGCGAAGTGGACGCAGAGCTACCGCGACCTGCCCCTGCTCCTGAACTCGTGGAACAACGTCGTGCGTTGGGAGCTGCGTCCCCGGATCTTCCTGCGGACCACCGAGTTCCTCTGGCAGGAGGGTCACACTGCGCACACCACGCGCGAGGACGCCAACGCCTACGCGACCCGGATCCTGCACGAGGCCTACGCGGACTTCATGGTGAACGTCCTCGCCATGCCGCTGTTCCTCGGCATCAAGCCCAGCTACGACCGCTTCGCCGGCGCCATCAACACGATGGCCTGCGAGGCGATGATGCGCGACGGCAAGGCACTGCAGATGGGGACGTCGCACGAGCTCGGCCAGAACTTCGCCAAGGCCTTCGACATCAAGTACCAGAGCGTCGACGGTCAGGAAGAGATGGCCTGGACCACGTCGTGGGGCACGTCGACCCGCATGGTCGGCGGACTCATCATGTGTCACGGCGACGACAACGGCCTGCGCGTTCCTCCGGCGCTCGCCCACATCCAGGCTGCAGTGCTCCTCATCCGCGACGAGGACGGTGCCGGCGAGGTCGCGACGAAGCTCCACGACGACCTGGTAGAGGCCGGCATCCGGTCGCGTCTCGACGCCAAGGTCGACTCCCCGTTCGGTCGCCGAGCCACCGACTGGGAACTCAAGGGCGTGCCCGTCCGGGTCGAGATCGGACCTCGCGACGTCGCCGAGAACCAGGTGACGATCGTCCGCCGCGACACCGGCGAGAAGCGCCCGGTTCCCATCGACGTCGCCGCCGCCACGATCAAGGGG
>JBBSLH010000625.1:0-1608 GCA_038255425.1 Acidimicrobiales bacterium | reverse complement strand
ACTGCCACCGGGTACCGGAAGCTGATTGATGGTCGCGCAGTCGTCATCTCGTTCGTCACCGTGACCGAGATGCGGTACGGAACGTTGAAGGCGAACTGGGGCGAGCTCCGCCGGCGAGACCTCGAGCGGACTCTGTCGAAGCTCGTCGCCGTCCAGCCCGACGACGATCTCATGACCAAGTGCGCCGAACTGCGCGACCGATGCGAGCGTGACGGTGTCGCCCTCGGCCAGAAGATCCACGAAGCGGATCGGTGGATCGCGGCAACCGCTCTCCACCTCGGAGTTGACCTGGTATCCGACGACAGCGTCTTCGAGAACATCGATGGGCTGACCATCCTCAGCCGTTCGACGAATCCGAACGCCGACCGAAGGTCCTGACATGGGAGGCGGGAACCCGGCTCGTCGGCGCGCTCAGCCTGGCGATATGCGACGCGCACGACGCGTCCAGATCCGGCATCAATAGGTGCGCCCTACCAGACCCGATCAAGAACGAGCAGCACCAGAAACACTGCGGCGATGATCAGCGTGATTCGGTTCTCCTGCTTCGTGGCGTCCCTGTTCGCACGGACCAGGAGCAGCGCACCGGTCCCGACGGCAGCGATGATCAGCATGATGGTGAGGACGGTCTCCACGTTCCAGAGTCTGCATCGCTGCTATTGAAGAATTGCCGTTCCTTGATGCGGCCTTCGACGACGCCGACGAACAGCCGCCCGCTCTCGTTCCCAAGTCGGCGTGCACTCTCCGCTGAACCCGCGGCACCCTACGGGGGTGTCGGCACAGCGATTCGGCGAGCTACCAGGTCTGGAGCGAAGCGGCGCTCGCCTGCTTGCAGTCACGTTGTTCGCGCCAGCGGCCCTCGGCCTCGTGATGACGGTGACCCTCCTTCCGATCCTCATCGGTCTGCCGCTGCTCCTGCTGTTCGGGCGGCCATGGTGGGTGTCGTTGCGAGTTGCCCGTGGACGTGCATCGTTCGGTCGGGCAGCACGGGTCCACCTGCTCGTTGCAGCCACCGCATGGACGCTCGGTTGGCTCGGCAGTGCGGTCGTCGGGTTCGACGACTTGGACTCGACCCAGGACAGTGCCCTCTGGGCGCTCGTCGTTCTTCCGTACTCGACGGTCATGTGGGTCGGAACGTTCCGGGTTGTGGCCGCGCCCCGGGAACCGAGGTCAGGGTCCGTCATTGTCAGGTAGTACCGAAGTGCCAGTGATCGCGCTGGTGTCGACCGTCCCATATCGCGCCCGCATAACCGCATGGGGCACCGCCCGGAATGTGCCGCACGGGGCGAGGGGGCTGAGGTGCCCGGAAACGTCGTCCTTCGATGAGTGATATGCGGCGTGCGAAGTGCGTCCAGATCCGGCAATCTCCTGCGCGTCAGCTGTGGCGGCGGACCACTCGACGGGGCGTTCTGTGGCACTTGGCCGACGGTCAACTTGAGCGGTGTGAGGCGACTCGGATACCCGGCGTCGGCGGCCGAGACGGGTCCCTAGTCGAGTTGGTGAAGAAGCTCAGCCATCTCCTCCCGGAAGCCGCTGAGCTCCGCTCGGTGTCGTGCCGTCAGGCGCTCGAGGACCGCTTCGCCTGTCGTGGTCAGGGACACGATGCGTCGT
>JBBSLH010000624.1:0-1609 GCA_038255425.1 Acidimicrobiales bacterium | reverse complement strand
TCGTCGACGAACGCCTTGTCGAGCTGGACGTCGGCCTGGTCGACTCCGGCGACCTCGTTGACGATGTCGGCGAGGTCGGAACGGATCTCTTCGGTGCTGGCAGTCATGGTGCTGTCCTTTCGGTAGGTGCTCTTGTGGGTTCTTCGGTTAACGCTGTGCGGCACTCGGCGAGTGCCGCGGTCAGGGAACAGTAACGACTTGGGCGGCGTACGCCAGTCCCGCACCGAACGCGATCAGGAGAGCAGTATCTCCGCTCTTGGCTTCTCCCTCACCGATCATGCGATCAAGGGCGAGGGGGACCGACGCTGCAGAGGTGTTGGCCTGGTCGACGACATCGCGGGCGATGCGCACGTGGTCGGGCAGTTTCATGGTCTTGGCGAGCAGTTCGACGATGCGCAGGTTCGCCTGGTGGGGGACGAAGCAGTCGAGGTCGTCCACGGTGAGTCCGGCTCGCTGGATCGCGTCGAGACCGACCTTGGCCATGGTGAAGGCGGCCCAGCGGAACACGGCGGCGCCCTGCATGGTCAGGTGCGGCATGATCGGCTCATCGGCGACCAGGACGTCGCGCCAGTCCTCGCGTTGTCGGATGAGGTCGTACTGCTCACCATCGGAACCCCACACCACCGGCCCGATGCCGTTGGTCTGCGAAGGACCCACCACGACGGCGCCGGCGCCGTCGGCGAAGATGAAGGCCGTGCCCCGATCGGTGGGGTCGGTGATGTCGGAGAGCCGCTCGACGCCGATGACCAGGACATGGTGGGCGCTGCCGGCTCGGACGAAGTCGCTGGCCATCGACACCCCGTGACAGAACCCGGCGCAGGCGGCGGAGATGTCGAAGGCCGCTGCCTGTTTGGTGCCGAGTTCGTGGGCGATGGCGGTGGCGATCGAGGGGGTCTGCAGCAGGTGGCTGACGGTCGCGACGATCACGCAGTCGATGTCGGAGGCGTCGAGCCCGGCCCGCTCGAGGGCGATCCGCGAACTCGCGACGGACATGAACTGCACCGTCTCCTCGTCGTTGGCGACGCCACGAGTCTTGATGCCGGAGCGTTGCTGGATCCACTCGTCGGTCGAGTCGATGGCGTCGACGATCTCGGCGTTCGGCACCACGCGGGAGGGACGGTAGGCGCCGACCCCGAGGATGGCGGCGTGCTCGGCGCCGGGGTCGGTGGCGATCACGAGACGTCCTCCAGGCCGTTGACGTCCGACTGCTCACCATGGGTGTCGCAGAAGGTTCGGGCGGCATCGAGTTGGTCGGGCGTCTTCAGTGCGAAGGTCTCCACGCCGGGCAGCGCGCGCTTGGCGATGCCGCTGAGGGTTCCCGCCGGCGGCAACTCGAGGATCCCGGTGACGCCCAGATCGGTCATGGTCTTCAGGCACAGGTCCCAGCGCACCGGTTGGGCGATCTGCGTGACGATGCGTCCGAGAACGTCCCGGTCGGTCTTGAGAAGATCTCCCTCACGGTTCGAGACCACCGGGATGCGGGGCTCGTGCACCGACACCGAACGGGCCAGCGCCGCCACGTGGTCGACGGCTGGCTCCATGTGCTCGGTGTGGAAGGCGCCCGCGACCGGGAGGGGGCGCAGGCGGGCCTTCGCCGGTGGGTCGGCAG
>JBBSLH010000623.1:0-1615 GCA_038255425.1 Acidimicrobiales bacterium | reverse complement strand
CTCGAAGCCGGCGACACCAAGACCCTCGACCAGCTGCGCGACGCCGACGTTGCGATGTACCACGCCCAGTCCGCCGGACCCGGCCAGATCCGGGTGTTCGACGACGACATGCGCCTCGCTGTCGAGACCCGCTTCGACCTCGAGCGCGAGCTGCGACGGGCCGTCGGCGTGGGTGCGCTCGACGCCTGCATCCAGCCGGTGCTGGACCTGCGCACCGGCAACATCGTCGGCGGCGAGCTGCTGTGCCGGTGGACCACCGAGGACGGGCGCGAGGTCCCGCCCGAGGCGTTCATCGAGGTGGCCGAGGACTCGACCCTCGTCGTCGAGATCGGACGGTGGATGCTCGAGCGCGCCGGACGCGTGCTGAGCGATTGGTCTCAGGACCGCACCGGAGCCGGGCTCGGCGAGCTGCACCTGAGCGTCAACGTGTCGGGTCGCCACGTCGACGATCCCGCTGTCGTCGAAGACGTCACCGGTCTCTGGGACCGCTGGGACATCGAGCCGTCGAAGCTGATCCTCGAGATCACCGAGACGTCGCTGCTCAAGGATCTCGGCGAGGCGGCACGAACGCTCGAGCAACTCCGCCAGGCGGGGGTGACGATCTGCGTCGACGACTTCGGCGTGGGCTACGCCTCGCTGCGCTACCTGCGTGAGCTCCCCGTGGGCCTGGTGAAGATCGACCGCTCGATCGTGTCAGGCTTCGGCCGCGTCGACTCCGACACCGTCATCGTCACGATGCTCGCTCGGCTGGCCGACGTGCTCGGCATCCAGATCGTGGCCGAGGGCATCGAGACAGAGGAGCAGCGCGAGCGGCTCACCGAGATCGGCTGCCACTACGCGCAGGGCTACCTCTTTGCCCGGGGCATGCCGATCGACGCCTTCCCGCTCTGGCTGTCTCGCTGGCGCCGCCGCCACACCCACCCGAGCGCCTGGAAGGCGACGGTCCCCGGGTAGCAAGGGCATTTGGCGAACTTGACCGGTCAGACAATGCGAACCCTTCGGGTTCGTCGACGAATGCTCCGCATTCGTCCTGCATCGGTGTTTTGGAAAACTTGACCGCTCAGTCAATAGTCTCCGTCCTCATGGACATCACCGGTTCTTCATCTGTCATCACCGGCGGGGCCAGCGGCCTCGGCGAAGCCACCGCACGCCTCCTGGCCGAGAAGGGCCAGCACGTCGTCGTCGTCGACATGAACGACGAGAAGGGTGAGGCCGTCGCCAAGGAGATCGGCGGCGTCTACGTCCACGCCGACGTCACGAACCCCGACGAGGTCATCGCCGCCATCGAGGCCGCGAAGGAGATGGGCCCCCTCAAGACGCTCGTCACCGCCGCCGGCATCGGCTTCGCGACCCGCACCATCGGCAAGGACGGCCAGTACGACTCGGCCCACGACCTGAACATCTACAAGAAGGTCGTCGAGGTCAACCTGACCGGCACCTTCAACTGCGTGCGCCTCGCCGCCACCGCCATGAGCCAGAACGAAGCCGACGAGGACGGCCAGAAGGGCGCCATCGTCACCGTCACGTCCGTCGCCGCCTTCGACGGCCAGATCGGCCAGGCCGCCTACTCGTCGTCCAAGGGCGGCGTCGTCGGCATGACCCTCCCGATCGCCCG
>JBBSLH010000622.1:0-1627 GCA_038255425.1 Acidimicrobiales bacterium | reverse complement strand
GGTCGGGAGCGTCCTTCACCTGCTCCTTGGTCATGTCGATGAAGACCTTCTCTTCCTCGACATTCACCTGCCTGACCGCTCTGGCGGGGATGACCCGCTTCTTGCCGAAGATCCAGAAGCCGGTGTCGACGACGAGGTGCGCCGAGTCGACATCGTCGCTCGACTCATCGACCTTGCCGATGTGGCCGTCGCTGGCCTCGACGTCGAAGCCGACGATGTCGACATCGGCACCCTTCGTGTCCGGTCGGTAGTTCCAGAGATCTGTCATTTCATCACTCCTTCTCGTTTGGACTTCCTGCTGAGTTGCCCGCCGTCTCGACGCGTGCCCCACGACGCGTCGCCGCAAACCAACCTGATCGAAGTGACCCAATGTCGGTTTCGACGTCGTCGGTGCGGCTCGCCGGATCAGGTGCCTGGGGCGAGCAGCCGCTTGACCTCGGCGATCGTCCCGATCTCCGTCTCTCGATCGACACCGCACGGCGTGAGGTTCAGTGTGGTGGCGCCGGCATCGACGCAGGGGGACAGGAACTCGGCGATCTGTTCGGCGTTGCCCATCGGCGTGTACTTCTCGAACGCGCCGAACGGCAGCTTGTAGAAGTTCTCCATGCCCGCAGCCACGTGAGTGCGGGCGTCGGCGATGTCGTCGCCGACGCCGACCCACACCTGGAACCCGTGGTTCCACTTCGCGTCCCGACCGGCGCCGATCTCCTCGGCGCGGCGGGTGCCCTCCGCAAACCGGCGGCCCGAGCACCATGCGGCGAGCCACCCGTCGCCGAGCCGACCAGCGCGTTCGATAGCGGCGTCGCTGCGACCGCCGACGAGGAACGGAACCCGTGGCTTCGGCACCGGCTTGATCACGGCGTCGGCAAAGTCGAAGAACTCGTCGTCGGCGTCGACCGTCTCGCCGTCGAGCAGCCGGCGGACGATGTCGAGCGACGAATCGGTGCGGCGGCCGCGGGTGGCCGGGTCCACACCGACGACGTCGATCTCGTGGCGATCCTCGCCGCCGACTCCGATCCCCACCGTCACCCGACCCGGCGCGACCTGGGCCAGCGAGGAGATCTGGCGAGCGGCGACCATCGGGTGGCGGAGCGCGAGCAGGAGGACGCCGACGTGGAGGTCGAGTCGCGGTTCGAGGCCGCTCATCGCGGCGAGCATCACGAGGCCGTCCATGCCGCTGCCGTCGATGAAGCTGATGTGGTCGGCGGTGAACAGATGGTCGATGCCGACATCCGCGATGTGGGCGAGGCGAGCCCGCTGTTCGTCGTGGGGCAGGTCCCAGAGATCCCACGGAGTGCTGACGCCGACACTCGGGCTCATCGGGTCACGACTTCGCCGGCGTGTCGGGGCGGGGTTCGCGCGGGAGGCCGAGGAGGTGCTCGCCGATGATGTTGCGTTGGATCTCGCTGGTCCCTCCGCCGATCGTCAGCGCCCGACTGAACAGGTACGACCAGTGCCACACGTCGAGCGCTTCGGCGTCGCTGTTCTGGATACCGATCATGCCGTCGGGTCCGGCGAGGTCCTTGACCAGCGACACGAGTTGCTGTGCGTTGACGTCGTCCTTCGCCTTGCGGATCGCCGCCACGGGGCCGGGGTCGCGGCCGTTGACCTGGGCGTCGACGATCTT
>JBBSLH010000621.1:0-1628 GCA_038255425.1 Acidimicrobiales bacterium | reverse complement strand
GATGATGCGTCCCGTGGCCAGTTCGATGACCGGCTGGAAGGTCACGTCGATGTCGCGCCGGGCAACTGCATCGATCAGCAAACTGTTCAGGCGTGGATGACGCCGCCCGTATCTCGCATCTGCCTCCACCGGGCAGACGACGGCACCGACACCGCGAAGCTGGGCGCTGCGCATGGCCGAGTCCGCCCGGTCGAGAACGACCAGACCAGATGCTGAATCACCACGAACGGAACCCGCGTAACACCCGATTCTGACGCGACCCAACTGGGTGTCGATCGACTGCGACACGGTCGTCACGAGGTCAGCGGCATCCAGGTCGACGTCTGCCGCGACGACCACCATGAACTGGTTCCCGGCGACTCGCATCACCTTCCCGTTCGACCCCACGGATCGTTCCAGCCGTCCGGCGACCTCTCGGAGCACCGCATCGCCGGTCGAGCGGCTGTACCCCTTGTTGATCGCCTCGATTCCGACGAGCCCGATCGCAATGCACTGCACGGCACCGCCGATCCCGCTGATCATCTGCGCTGCTTCGACCCAACCGTCGATGCGTGGGCTTCGTGCACCCTCGATGCCCCGTGGTCTCGCTCCGACAGGCACCACCGCGACCACGACGTCATCAGGACTCGGATGGAGGTGGCTGGTGCAACCAACCAGGAGTTCGACTTCGGTTCGGGCTCCGTCTGCTGATGACACAGCAGCGTGTACCTGCGTGCCCTGCGACGCAGCGTCGAGTCGTACGACCTCGGGGCAGTCGAGAACTTCGTGCAGGCGTCGACCCACCACATCGCCGGCCTGCCAGCCGAGCAGTGTCGTCGCCGCACGATTCCACGAGGTGATCTCACCTCGCGAATTCGACCCGATCAGAGCAACGGGTGAAAGATCCCGAGTGGTCGCCGCAGCCTTCGACGCCGCGTTCCTCGACCCACGTTTGCGCGCCCTGACCATATGTCCGGGTACTCGGCACGTTGGCCGAGGACTCGACATCTGTTGTGCCGATGTTGATACTTGCTCGGCCCGGATATCGACCGCGCTACGGAGTCACCCGATGCTTCGATCGGTCCATCAGCGCTGCTGAGCGGCAATTCCCGCTGAGGTTGCGTCGTAGACGGCACGAGCGATCCGGGCACCCCACGTCGATCTCGGCCCCCCGAACTGTTCCGCCGTTCCATCGGCACTGCACAGCACGGCGACCGCGTCGCTGGCGGTCCCCGTCCCGTCGACACCGCACTGCAGGAGCGCCTGCACCTTGGCTTCGGTCGCCGTCGAGACGGCATTGACGAGTGCTGCGTCGCTCAGACACACCGGAACCACCACGACCAGATTGATCGTCCCCGGCCCTGTGTGGAACTCGCCGGGATCCGCTACTTCCGCCGCCCAGACCGGCCGCCTGACGCCGACGGTCGCACACGCTCCGACACCGCTCACCTCCGCGGTCTGATACCTGCTCACGTCGACGGCGGTCATCATTCCGATCCCGCGGCCGGCCAGCCGGAGCCGACCAGCGACATCGCTCACATGCTGGTCGGGGTCGAGTCGCCCGTACTCCCCGTCGACCGTCATGTTGAGCACCCAGGAGACCGTGCCCATTCCCCCGCCGAGAATCGACGAACTGATCCCGCGCATCG
>JBBSLH010000620.1:0-1633 GCA_038255425.1 Acidimicrobiales bacterium | reverse complement strand
CGACCCTGCGGAACTCGCCAACCGAGTCGCTGCCGCAGAACGGGTCACCCGCGACCCGGCGACGCCGCCGGGCGAGATCCAGCAGGCAGCGTTCGAGCTGCAACAGCTGTATCGCCAGCTCGGGCGGACGCCCGAGTGGGACGCCGAGGTGTTGGACGGGACGGCGCAAGACCTACGCGCGACCGTGACGGCCAATGCCGCCGCTCGCAGGCAGTTCCGGGGCATGCACTCGAAGCTGACCGACACCCTGCCGGCGTGGCGGATCGTCGAGCCACCGCCGGCGGAGGAGCTCCTGTCGTACTACCGGGAGGCTGAAGCCGAGTTCGGCGTTCCCTGGGAGATCCTCGCTGCGGTGAATCTGGTCGAGACCGGCATGGGCCGTATCCGGGGCACATCGACTGCTGGCGCACAAGGACCGATGCAGTTCATGCCCGCGACCTGGGACGCCTTCGGCGCCGGCGGCGACATCAACGACACGCACGATGCGATCATGGGCGCAGCCCGCTACCTCGCCCACAACGGCGGTGGGAGCGGCGACATCGACACCGCGCTGTGGAACTACAACCACAGCGAGCGGTACGTGGACGGTGTGAAGCAGTACGCCTCCGTCATGACCGAGGACCCGGCGGCGTTCACCGGCTTCTACAACTGGCAGGTGGTCTATCTGTCGACGTCGGGCGACGTGTGGCTCCCCGTCGGCTTCGAGCAACTCGATCGCATTCCGGTCACGGACTACATCGCCGCCAACCCCGACCACCACCTCGGAACCACCACCACTTGACCGGGTCAGCGATCGTCGGCGATGTCGCTCAGGCGGTCGATGATGTTGCGGGTGATCTGTTCGATGTGAGGGTCGCGGCCGGCCAGGCCGTGGGCCCAGTCGGTCGAACCGGACGTGATCACCGTGCCGCCGGCGTCGGATGTCCACGCACCGAGAATGGCGTGGCCGTGCGAGATCTTGTCGATGGCCCACTGGTCACGAGTCCCGAACACCCGCGACGCGACGTACTCGACCTCCGACGGGGCGCCAGGCGGCGGTGGGCGGGTCGCTGTCTCACGCGTGAAGTGGGCCGCGGGCGCCGTGCCGAGGATCTCGAACGACTGGGGCGTCCCGTCCTCGTGGGTCGGATACGGCAGACCGTCGCGGTACGTGAACGCGCAGCCATCGCACTCGTAGCCGACCACGGTGACGTCGTGCCCGAGCAGATCGCCATAGCCGAGACCGGTGCCCTCGAAGATCCAGTGGTTCGCCCGATGGATCGTGTAGCCGCCGGCACCGTTGGTGATGACCTTGCCGATCCGGTGGTATCCGCCGCGGCTGAAGGTCACGCCGGTCATGTGGTTCTCGGGACGCTCCACCGCTTGGTCGGACCACATGGTCGTCGTCTCGGCCTGTCGATCGGTTCCCCACACAGGATCGCTCTTGAACTGTGCCTTGTAGCCGACCATGACCGATCCCGGTGAAGCATCGCCCGCACGGTCCTCCAGACGCACCTGCCAGAACGACGTGTTGCCCGAGAAGAAGGCGACGTTGCCGCCACGGCCGATGAAGTCCTCGACGGTGTCGCGCATCCCCGCCGACCAGTACTCGTCGTGGCCGACCGAGAGGAGCAACGAATAGCCATCGACGAGG
>JBBSLH010000619.1:0-1656 GCA_038255425.1 Acidimicrobiales bacterium | reverse complement strand
TGGCATCATCGGTGCTCTGGTGGCGGTGCCGTTGACCGCAGCGGTCACTGCCGCCGTCACTGCGATACGCGCACTCGACGGTCGATCCGAACAGATCGGGGCGGACCACGACGAGGACCACGACTCGGACAGCGGAGCGCGGGCCGACGCGGAGGCCCGCACCGATCGTTCCTGATCGCACCGCGAAGGTTCATGGAGAGAGCCGGCCGCCGGTTTTGGATGCGCCACCCGGGGCATGCTGTTGACATGTACACGCTTCGCATCGCCGCCCTCGGACTCGTCGCAATCGCATCGGTCGCCGGTTGCGCGTCCGACGAATCCGTGCCGACCGTGGAGACTCCTGTGGACGACGAACAGGTTCCGTTCGACCCTGACGTCGACGACGGCATAGACACCGAGGTCGAGCGGAGCGAGAACATGGGCATGGACGGCGACGATGCGTAGCACCCGCTGACCGTGTTTGCCGACTGGATCTGGACGTCGTGGGAGCGCGTCGGCCTGATTCTGCTCTCCGCCGTTCTGATGATCGCGGCCGTGGTCGTGATCATCCGAGTCATCGGCCTTCGGTCGTTGTCGAAGATGTCGAGCTTCGACTTCGCCGTGACGGTTGCGATCGGCTCGGTCCTGGGCGGCGCCGTCTCGACCTCGACATCGGTCGCCGACGGTGCGTTCGCGATCGCATCGCTGCTCGCCGTCCAGGCGGTGGTCGCAGCGCTCCGCAGGTTCACGAGGTTCGCGAAGGCGGTGGACAACGTCCCCACGCTGCTCATGAGCGACGGAGAGTTCCTCGGCGAGGCCCTCGATCGGTGTCGGGTGACGAAGGCCGACGTCGTGGCGAAGCTTCGTGAGGCCAATGTGCTCACGACGTCGGAAGTCCGGGCGGTGGTGCTCGAGACGACCGGCGACATCAGCGTTCTCCACGGCAGCACACCGATGGACCCGAGCTTGTTGGATGGGGTGCGCGATTCGCGCAGTCCGAGTTCGACCGATTGACGGACGAGAACAGCGAAACCGAGCGCAGCGCGGTGTGCGTGGTCGCACGAGAGTGACATCATGAAGCTGCTGGGGCTCCCAGCCGATGATCGACGACACATGAAAGGACCACCCCGGATGGGCGGAAGTGCTCGGCTCCACGTCCATCCGAACGAGTCCGACGCGACCCTCACCGAGTGCCGCTCCATCGGCCGGCGGGTGGCCGCGCTTCTCGCGGCCGCCAGTGTCACGCTCGCCGCCTGCGGGTACGACGGCCCTCCCAGGCAGTCGAACGCTGCCTCGGATCCAGCTTCCACCGGCCCCGTCGACCGCGGTGCGGTGACCACCGGTCCAGTCGACGCCGGTGCGGTGGACCCCAGTCCGGTCGACGCCCGTTCGGTGGCGCCCAGCCCCGTTCCCGCCGGTTCGGTTGCGTCGAGTTCGTCGACCGCAGCACGGTCCGCCGACAGTGCAAGATTGCGCGTCGCCCCCGCTTCCACGCCGACCGCAGCGTCGTCGACCACGGCGCCCGAACGAAGCGAGCCGCGCCGGGTGTTGGTGATCGGGGACTCGTCGGCCGCGGGCATGCGCTGGACCGCAGGTGCCCAGGAAGCGCTGCGTGGTGCGGACTTCACGCTCGACCTCGAATCGTGTCGTCGGCTCGTCTCCCGATCGTGCAACGGA
>JBBSLH010000618.1:0-1669 GCA_038255425.1 Acidimicrobiales bacterium | reverse complement strand
GCTCGTCCTGGGGGCGGTCTCGGGGCTTGTGGGGGTCTCGGGGGTTGTGGGGGTCTCAGGCGTGACCGCCATTGCTTCGGTCGGCGCGAGTCCGTCGTCGTCGAGGACCGGGGTGGCGATGACCACGTCGACCGGCCCGGTGTCGGGCAGATCATCGGGCGGCGCCGGCGGCGCGAACACGATCGCGTCGCTCGGATCGTCGTTCAGATCGGCGTCCGGGCTGACGTCATCCGGAGCGTCGTTGTGGTGCTCGTCCTGGACGGTGTGCTCGTCGACGTCCTGATCCACGTCGTCCACGGTGCGAGTCGGGACGGGATCGCTGGCGGCTGCCAGGGCCACACCGCACTCGTGGCAGAATTTCTGGTCGTCGCCCACGGCGACGTTGCAGACGTGGCAGCGCATGCCTGTGACTGTATGAGCTGGAGGGGACCCAGCGGCGACAACCGCGCAACCGACGTGTCGCCGGCGAGGGAGATCCTTGGTGCCGACGACGCGTCACGGGGAGAATGCACAGATGAGCGGACGGTTCGCGCCATCTCCGACGGGTGCACTGCACCTCGGCAACCTCCGCACCGCGCTGCTCGCCTGGCTCGCCGCCCGCTCCACCGGTCGCGACTACATCGTGCGGATGGAGGACCTCGACCGGGTCCAGGCGGCACCCGAACACGAACGCGTGCAGCTCTCGGACCTCGCCGCGATCGGCCTCGACTGGGACGGCGAAGTGGTCCGACAGAGCGAACGCTTCGACATCTACAACGACGCGCTCGCCACCCTGGACCGACGCGGCCTCGTGTACGAGTGCTTCTGCTCACGCCGCGAGGTGCGCGCCGAGATCGAGGCGTCACCCAGCGCGCCGCACCTCCCGCCCGGGTCGTATCCCGGCACGTGTCGCACATTGACATCGCAACGCCGGGCCGCCTTGCTCGCCGACGGACGCACGCCCGCACTGCGACTGCGGGCGTCGGAATCGATGGACGCGGACTCAGTGGGCACCGACTCAGTGGACACCGGCTCGATGAACGCGAACGGGCCTGAACTGGTCGGGTTCGCCGACATCGTCGCCGGGCATCACGTCGGCGGGGTCGACGACGTGGTGCTGCGCCGCAACGACGGCGTGCCGTCCTACAACCTCGCCGTGGTCATCGACGACGCACTGCAGGGGGTGACCCAGGTGGTGCGCGGCGACGACCTGCTCGACTCCACGCCACGCCAGATCCACCTCCAGCGACTTCTCGACCTCGCGACGCCCGAGTACGGCCATGTGCCGCTCGTGTTCGGTGACGACGACGAACGACTGTCCAAACGCCACGGCTCGGTGAGCATCGCCGAGCTCGTCGCCGACGGTGCATCGACCGATGCTGTCGTGGCCGAGCTTCTGCGGTCCTGTGGCGTCGACGCCGACCCGCAGCGCGCGTCGTCCCAGCTCAGCGAACTCGCCGCAGGCTTCGACCTGGCGCAGGTGACGCGGGGCATCGCAGTGTTCGGGTCCGCCCCGGATCAACCCGCCCGGTTCCTGCTTCGGGGTCCGCCTTCGACACGTTGATGAATTCGGCAATCACTCGATCGATTGACTGACCGGATTGACCAGACGGCCACTCAGCGCAACGGTAGCCTTGCGGATCGTGGCCATGGATGAACGACGAAAAGCGGTGATCGGGACGAGTGTCGT
>JBBSLH010000617.1:0-1671 GCA_038255425.1 Acidimicrobiales bacterium | reverse complement strand
CTCGTGCACACTGCGATCCGCAAGGACATCATCGCCAACGTCGCGTTGCAGCGCATGCAGGACACGCTCGACTACCACTCCTCGCCCGAGGAAGCGGCAGCCACAGCAGCGAGGGCGGGCCTCGACACCTTGATCCTCACGCACTACGTGCCACCGATCGGCGCCGCAGGTACCGAAGACGATTGGCGTGCTCTCGCCGCAACCGAGTTCGACGGCACGATCGAACTCGGTGACGACCTGCACACCGTCACCGTCACCTCCCGGTCACAGGCCCCACAGTGAACGAGCCCGCCCACCCGACCGACCTCGAATGGCGCGAATTGTCGGCGCGTGCCGCATTCGCCTCGCACCGGCTGATCGGGTGGATCTACTGGGACCCGACCGCGATCGCGAACTACACCGCCCTCGGCCCGGAGCCGTGGAGCTACTACGTGGCGTCGAGGGGGGCCTCGCTCGCCGACGTCGGCAACGACGCGGTCGTGGCCGCGTTCTACTCGATCAGCCCGGCCTTCATCGCAGCATCTCTCGATGCTGCTCGCATCAACACCACGTTCGAGGAGGTCGCGGCAGCCAGAGACGCCGCCATCGTTCCGGGCCTCGGCGAGTTCGTACCGCAGATCTGCGACGACCTGGCTGGAATGGCGAACGAGCTGTGGGCTGCGGCCGACCAGTTGCCCCTCGGGGGTCGTGTTTTCGCCGCTTCCCTCCGAACGCGTCCGCGCCCCGATGACCGTCTGCTCTCCGCCTGGCTCGCCGTCAATTGCATCCGTGAGTGGCGTGGCGACACCCACTGGGCACTCCAGATCGCCGATGGCCTCGGCCAGATCGCCACGGGGATCCTCGACGGAGCGATCCGCGACTACGACGACGACTGGCTCCCGCGCAGTAGAGGCGCTGATGATGCTGCACTCGACGCAGCCTTCACCGAACTCGAGGCACGCGGCCTCGCCACCGACGGACGGGTCAACGAGGCCGGTCTCGCCTTCAAGCGAGCCAACGAAGATCAGCTCGACGACCTGTGCTCGACCGCGTGGCGACTGCTCGGCGTCGAGGCGACCCAGCGGTTCCTCGACCTCGTCGAGCCGGTGGGCGATGACCTGGTCGCTCGGATCGACGCCACCGCCGGGGCCAATTGGATGCCGGCCGCCCGCATCCGAGTGATCCGATGACGGGAGCCGTCGATGGCAACGGTTGAACGAAAGGCGACGATCGCCGGGTCACCCGACGCGGTGTGGGCGGTGCGGTCCGACTTCTCGGCCATCAGTAGTTGGGCGAACAACGTCGACCCCTCGTGCCTCATGTCGGCGCAGAACGCCGGGCCGATGGTCGCTCGCGAAATGATGCAGCTGCTCGTCACAACGCCGGCGACACCGTCAGGTGAATCGGTCGACGCCGCCCTCGGGCAGGCCGGCAGCCGATGAGCAAAACAGTCCGATACGGCACTCCCAACGCTGAGTACGCGATGAGGATGGCGACGACGCCACTGGAAGACGACGGCCCGGTGTGGATGGTCAACCTGATGAAGTACCGAGAGATCGCCGACTACGCGGACGGTCGCGACTCCACCATCAGTGGGCGCGAAGCCGACGACGCCTACTCCCCGCTCGACTCACTCGCTGCCGTCGGAGCTGCACCGGTGTTCTTCGGCGACGTCGACCAGCAGTTGCTGGG
>JBBSLH010000616.1:0-1674 GCA_038255425.1 Acidimicrobiales bacterium | reverse complement strand
TCGCACGCCCATCGCGACCTCGGCTCGATCATCATCGTGGGCGTCATCCGACGCGCTCCAAAGAGCGGTACAGCGCTCCCATCGCCCCACTGCCTACGGCAGGCATCGACCGCGACCACCCACCCCGTCGCCGACCGGTTCACAACGCGGGCGCTCAGAATGTTCCTCGTCGAACAAGTTGGACCCGTCAGAGATCCGGCAACGGAGAGCGCCTCGTCAAGTGCCGACGACGCCCGCGCAATCTGAGCGGTGTCCAGAGCACCACGGGCCTCGACCTCACCGGCCTGTTCGTCGGTTCGGAAGGCCTGCTGGGGATCATCACCGAGATCACGGTGAAACTCGAGGTCGCACCGCCGCCACCACAGACGGCGGTCGCCTACTTTGCCGACCTCCCGTCGGTGGGAGAGGCGATCTGTGCCATCTTCGCCGCAGGACTCCAGCCCACCGTGATGGAGATCATCGATCAGGGGTCGCTGCGTATCGTCGAGCAGTTCTTCCCCATCGATCTCGACACCGATGCGGCGTGCCTGCTGCTCATGCAGACGTCGGAGGACGACCATCCGATCACCGAGCTCGTCGACGTCTGCACCGGCCACGGCGCGACGTCGGTGTACCACGCCGCCGATCCCGACGAAGGTGAGATGCTGCTCGAAGTGCGTCGGCGCGTGTGGCCGGCGGCCGAGCGCCTCGAGAAGTCACTGCTCCCCGAGGACGTCGCAGTGAAACGTGAGCGTCTCCCCGAGCTGCTCGCAGGAGTGGTCGAGATCGCCGAACGCAACGACGTGTTCATCCCGGTGATCGGGCATGCCGGTGACGGCAACATTCACCCGTTGCTCGTGTTCGACGAGCACGATCCGGACGAGCTCGCTCGCGTCAAGGTCGCCTTCAGGGAGATCGTCGAGCTGGCCCTGGAGTTGGACGGCACGACCGCTGCCGAACACGGCGTCGGCACGCTCAAGCGTCAGTTCATCGAGGCCGAGATCGACCCGGTGTCACTTGCGATGCAACGCTCGGTGAAAGCGCTGTTCGACCCGGACAACGTCCTCAACCCCGGCAAGTCGCTGTAGGGGATCGTCCGGGTACGCCCAGCCGCGAACGTCACCAGGTTGCGGTCGAGCCCCGGGAAGTACTCGAACGCCGAGCAGTAGTACCGGGTCTTCATCAATCGCTCGGGGTCCCAGTCGACGACTAGGCGCTGAGCACGCGCTCCTGCTGCCGCTTCCCAGGGATCGTCGGTGGAGAACGACTTCTGCCAGTGGTTGTACACGCCGCTCTACCGGAAGCGGCGTGGACTGGTGCCGTTAACGTCGATCCCATGTGTTGCGGGGCGAGGAACAGCCGTTGACCCCTGGGCCAAGCAACCCACGCGTCACCCTTGCACTGGTGATCCTCGTCGCACTCCTGATCGGTGCGAACTTCACCGCCCTGAAGTTCGCTCTCGACCACACCACTCCACTCCTGCTCGCCGGCTTGCGCACGGTGGTGGGCGGCACGTTCCTGCTGGGCTTCGTCACCATCGTCCGCCGCGAGCGCATCCCGACGGACCGCTCGATCCTCGGCAGGATCCTCGTTGTCAGCGCAGCGATCACGACCACCTCGAGCGCACTGCTCGTGGTTGGGGTGAGTCGAGTGCCGGCCGGGCTGGCGTCGTTGCTCAGCAGCACGATGCCCCTG
>JBBSLH010000615.1:0-1684 GCA_038255425.1 Acidimicrobiales bacterium | reverse complement strand
CCGGTTCCGAAGTCGTCGATGGCGATGCCGATGCCGTGGTCGGCGAGGCGGTGGAGCATGACGGCGGCTTGATCGACGTTGTGGACGAGCGACGTCTCGGTCACCTCCAACCACAGGGCGTCCGGTTCGAGACCGGCATCGTCGATCGTCGCGATGATCCGGTCCACGAGCCCAGGATCGGTCAGCTCGACAGCCGACACGTTCACCGAGAGGCCGATGTCGGCGCCGTCGGCGCGCCAGGCGGCGACCTGGCGGCTGGCGGTTTCCAGCACGTAGGCATCGAGCTCGATGATCAGCCCGTTGCGCTCGGCCGCCTCGACGAATGTGTCGGGTCCGAGGAGGCCCCGGACCGGGTGCTGCCAGCGGACCAGGGCCTCCACGGTGTGGAGCTTTGCGTCCGCGAGTTCCACGACCGGCTGGTAGTGCACCTCGAATTCACGTTGATCGAGACCGCGACGCAGGTCGACCGCGTCCAGTTGGACCGGGCCGGTGGACGGGTCGAGGGAATGCGAGATCGCTCGGTTGACGAACGCGACGCCGATGGCCTCACCGTTCTCGTCGTGCATCATGGTCATCGACGACATCACCTCGATCAGGGACCCGTCCCGGGTGCACTGTCTGCCCTGCGCCTGCCAACGCCCGGCGATCTCGATCTCTCGCGTTGCGGTGGAGAACTCGTCGCCTTCCCAGTCGAAGACGTCGAGCAGATGGCGTCCGAGGACGTCCTGCTCGGCCCATCCGTAGAGGCGTTCGGCGGCGCTGTTCCAGCTGCGGACGTGAAAGTGGAGGTCGGTCACGATCACGGCATCGGACAGCTCGCTGTGCACGCCGGTGACGAGGTGACGCAGCCTCGTGGAGGGGTCCGGCGAGATCGTCAACTCCAGTCGACGCGCATCCTGGCCTTCCCAGGTGAGCTTCGAGGACCCCATTTCGACGGTGATCTCCGACCCGTCCGACCGCCGAATTGCCACGATCTGGGATTGCAGTGAGCCTCCCGCCTTGATCAGCTCCCGACGCTCGGCAACAGCGTTGCGCGACCCGGACGCAGCGAAGTCGAGTGTGTCGTGGCCGAGGAGATCGGACTGGTTGGCGTAGCCGAGCATCTGGGCTGCGATGGCGTCGGCCGCGACGATGCGACCGTCGACGTGGATGATGGTCCCTGTCGTCGGCGGTTGGGTGGGGTTGGTGCTCGCCCCTGAAGGATCTGGTGTGGGGACGTCGAGTCGGTAGCCGGCGCCCCGTACGGTTTTGAGCATCTCGGGGTTGCGGGGGTCGGTTTCGATCTTGGTGCGCAGGCGCCGGATGTGTTCGGTGACGGTGGAGCTCTGTTGCCAGTCGGCGCTGGAGTGCCAGACGGCTCTGAGGAGTTCGCTGCGGCTGAAGGTGTGGCCGGGTCGCACGGCAAGGAACGCGAGGAGAGCGAATTCCATGGCGGTCAACTCGAGGGGTCGGTCGTCGATGGTGACTTCGTGGGCGTTGAGGTCGATGTGGAGCGGACCGACGCGCAGTGTGTTGTCGTCGGTGAGCCCGCGTCGTCGTTCGACTGCCAGGATGCGGGCGGCGAGTTCGCGTGCGAAGAAGGGTTTGACGACGTAGTCGTCGGCGCCTGATTCGATGGCGTTGACCCGGTCGGCTTCTGAGCCGGCTCCGGTGAGCACGATCACGTGGGCGGTGGAGCCTGCTG
>JBBSLH010000614.1:0-1685 GCA_038255425.1 Acidimicrobiales bacterium | reverse complement strand
GCCGGCAGCTCGCAGGTCGTGCCGACTCGCCTCGACGACGCTCGACGCCATCTCGAGGAACGCCTCACCGGCCGGGTCCGCTTCTCCCCCGGCTATGACGACGTGCGGGCCGCCGCGGAGCTGGCACGCGACGCAGACGTCGCGATCGTCTTCGTCGGTTTGCCCGTAATCGACGAGGCCGAGGGTTACGACCGGTCATCGCTGGCACTGCCGCCCGCACACGACGACCTGGTGACCGCCGTGTGCGCCGCCAATCCCAGGACGGTGGTGGTCCTCGCGAACGGCGCTCCGGTCCTGATGCCGTGGTCCGATCGGCCCGCGGCCATCATCGAGACCTACCTCGGTGGCCAGGCCGTGGGGAGCGCGGTCACGTCCGTGCTCGTCGGCGACATGGAACCGGGTGGTCGACTCGCCGAGAGCTTCCCGGCGTCGATGGTCTTCCCCTCCGAGGAGAACTTCACCGGCTCCGTTCGCCAGGTCCAGTACCGCGAGGGCCTCTACGTCGGCTACCGGTTCCACGACACGGCCAGCGTGGCCCCACGCTTCCCGTTCGGGCACGGATTGTCGTACACGACCTTCGAGTGGTCAGACGTCCACGTCGATGCGCGAGGCGTGAGGTTGACCGTCACGAACACCGGCGACCGTTCCGGGAGCGACGTCGTGCAGGTGTACGTACGCGATGTGGAATCCACGGTGTACCGACCGGACAAGGAACTGCGCGGCTTTGCCAAGGTCCACCTGGCGCCCGGATCCTCGACGCAGGTCCGGATCGATCTTGACGAGCGCGCCTACGCCTTCTACGACGTCGGCGAGTCGCGCTGGCGCGTCGAGGCGGGAGCGTTTGACATCCTCGTGGCCCGATCCTCGGTGGACATTCACGAGACGACACGTGTCGACGTGGCAGGCGAGACCATCGACGATCCGCCGCCAGGCGCCCAGGGTCCGGGGCGACGACGCTTCGTTGCGACCACCACCGAATTCGAGCAGATGCTCGACCGCCCGATCCCCGTTCCCACGCCGGTACTGCCGTTCACGATCAACACCGTGATCGACGAACTCGATGCCACCCGGCTCGGTCGGCTGACGCAGCGCGGAATCCTGCGCATCGCAGACCGGCAGCGGACCAAGCTGCTCGGCGACGGCCCCGACCCCGTGACCGTCAAACTGAGTGAGCGGATGATCCGCGAAGCCCCGTTGCGATTCCTGGTGTCGATGAGCGGCGGCTCCGGTTCGATCAAGGCCTTCGACGGCCTCACCAGACTGCTCAGTGCACTGCGCCTCACCGGCCGACGTTCCTGAAGCAGCGCAGCGCAGTCCAAGGATCTCCTAGCGTGGGGTCATGACACCACTTCGATGGGGCATTGCCTCGACCGGCAAGATCTCTGAAGCGATGGCGACGACGCTCGCCGGCATCGACGGTGCCGACATCGTCGCCGTGGGATCTCGCGCTCAGGACTCCGCGGACGCGTTCGCGCGCGAGCACTCGATCCCGAACGCTCACGGATCTCACGCCGCACTGTGCGTCGACCCCGACGTCGACGTGATCTACATCGGTTCGCCGCACCACGAACACCACCGCATGACCATCGAAGCACTTGATGCGGGCAAGCACGTGCTGTGCGAGAAGTCGTTCGCATTGAATCGGCCCGAGGCGGAGGAGATGGTCGTAGCCGCCCGCCGCAACG
>JBBSLH010000613.1:0-1688 GCA_038255425.1 Acidimicrobiales bacterium | reverse complement strand
TCAGATCGAGTCCGTCGCGCCGACCGGACCGGCGATCAGCATCGACACCGCCGATCCGCTGGCACCGCCAGGAGGGCCGACCATCCGTGCCGAGCTCGGACAGGCGATCGGGACACGCTCGGGCGACAAGGGCGGCAACGCGAACCTCGGCGTGTTCGCCCGCTCCGACGACGGCTGGGCGTGGATCGACCACACATTGACCGTCGAACGCTTGCGCGAACTCCTCCCCGAGACGGCGGACCTGCTCATCGCCCGCCACCGTTTCCCGAAGCTGCGTTCCCTCAACTTCGTCATCCACGGCCTGCTCCAGGAGGGCGTGGCTGCGTCGACGCGGCAGGACGCGCAGGCCAAGGCGTTGGGCGAGTGGCTGCGAGCACGCGTCGTCGACGTGCCCGCCTCATTGCTCAGCTGAGGGGCTGAGCTGACGGGACTCAGCTGACGACGAGGTCGGCGATCATGCCTGCGGCCTTGTGCCCGGGGATGTCACAGAACAGCGAGTAGGTACCCGGCTCGAGATCGACAGCGGCCTGATCGACGTCGCCGTTCTTGTTGACATCGAGCTCGAACCCGTCGACGCCTTCGATCACGAGGGTGTGGCGGATGTTGCCGACGTTCTCGTAGACGAACCCCACCCGTCCGGCGCCGGTCGCGTAGGTGCCCTCGGGAAAGCTGATGTCCCGGGCGAGCACCTCGACGGTGGCGTCGGTGTCGCCGAGATCGGGAACCGCTGCGGCGTCGTCATCACCGCCGCAACCGGCAACCACGGCGAGCAGAGCGATGACAGGGACGAGGAGCAGTCGGGGGGAACGCACGAGTCGACGCTACGACGCGCCCAGGCTGGTGGAGAAACCGGTCAGGGACGAGGGAGCGCACGCACCACGGCGGCGTCCTCTGGACTGATCTCCGGGCCGAACATCGTGGAGTACAGACCCTTGGCGCCGCAGGCGCAGGTCAGCGCGAGGAGCAACGCTTCGTCCGCCGGGTCGGACTCACCCTCGAAGCGGACCTGCTCGTCGACGGTCATCGCGGCCGGGTCGTGATTGGAGTTGCACGTCGGACAACGCAACTGCCCGTCCTCCGTCGGCACGAAGTCGGCGACGTAGCCGGCCCCACGCAATCGCTCGATGGCTTCACTCAGTGTCTCCACGGGTTCTCCTCAGGGGTCCGCTCCATGATGGCGGATCCGGGCGCATTCGGGCGGCAAGTCTCTACCCTGGACCCATGGCCGGTGATGTCCTCCAGACCGTTCCCCTCGACTTCCAGTGGCCGACGTTGGATCCGTTCCTGTTCTGCGTGCATCACGTCGACGACTACCCCGAAGCCAACGACCTCCTCGGTCCCGACGCACCGCTGACCGGACGACAGATGGGTTCGGACTTCGACGGCGTGGACGGCTGGCGGATGTACCACGGGACGACGACTCCTGGCTTCCCGCAACACCCGCACCGCGGCTTCGAGACCGTCACCTATGTGCGTCAGGGTCTCATCGACCACGCCGATTCGATGGGCGCCGCCGCCCGCTACGGCCGTGGCGACGTGCAGTGGCTCACCGCTGGCGCCGGTATCCAACACGCCGAGATGTTCCCGTTGCTCGACCGTGAGCGACGCAACCCGGTCGAGTTGTTCCAGATCTGGCTGAACCTGCCGGCGGCCGACAAGATGTCCGAGCCGTACTTCGCCATGCTCTG
>JBBSLH010000612.1:0-1692 GCA_038255425.1 Acidimicrobiales bacterium | reverse complement strand
TCTCCTCGAACTTCTTGCGGCGTTGCTTGATCCGTCGATTGAGGTAGGCGACGGCGACGAACGGCGCAACGATGATCGCAATGAAGCCGAAACCGATGCTCGATGTGGCCGCAGCGACCACAGCGCCGCCCACGACCCCCACGGCGGCGACGATGAGCACGAACTCGCCCGGTCGGACCGGAACACGAGCCTGTTCGAGCTTCGTCAACAGCGAGCCCTTGGCATCGATCGAGTCGATGACCTTGCCCGCGATGCCGATGGTGTTCTCGACCAAGGCACTGTGCCGTTCGGCGACGTCGGCGAGGTTGACATCCTTTTCTCCCCACGGAAGGTCGAGGATCTGGGCGAGTTCCTCTTCTCGTTCGTACACGCGAGACAGGACACCGACGGACAAAAGCGCGAAGCCGCCACCCACCAGGAAGACGGCGATCCAGGAGGCGCCCGTCACCGGACCCGCTCCTTGTCAGCGATCTCGCTGGGGGTGGGGACCTTCGTCGACCGACGCCGCGCGGGGGTTTTCGATGCGTTGCTCCGCTTCGCCGACTTGAACGCTGCGGCCGGGATCTCGATGCCGTGCTGGGCGATCTTGTCGATGAACCGGGGGCGCAGGCCGGTGGCGCCGAGCTCGCCGGCGCTGGCCGTCTCGGCTCCCGGGGTCATCTCGAAGTTGAAGATGTCCTGGAGGAGGATGATCTCGCCTTCCATGCCCTGGACCTCGGTCAGCGAGGTGATGACCCTTCGGCCGTCGGGGAGGCGAGTCACCTGGAGGATCAGGTGGATCGCGGAGGCGATCTGTTCGCGGATGGCCCGGACCGGGAGGTCGAACCCGGCCATGAGCACCATCGTCTCGAGCCGGCTCAGCGCATCTCGGGCGGTGTTGGCGTGCACCGTGGTCATCGAGCCTTCGTGGCCCGTGTTCATGGCCTGCAGCATGTCGAGTGCCTCGGCGGCACGACACTCACCGACGATGATGCGGTCCGGGCGCATACGCAGACTGTTCTTCACGAGGTCGCGGATCGCCACCTGGCCCGATCCCTCGGCGCTGGCCGGGCGGGTCTCGAGCGTGATCACGTGAGGCTGCTGGAGCTGGAGCTCAGCCGAGTCTTCGATGGTGATGATGCGCTCGCCATCGGGGATGAACCCGGACAGGACGTTGAGGTTCGTGGTCTTGCCGGTGCCGGTACCGCCGGAGACGAGGATGTTGAGCTTCCCCTTCACCGCCGCTTCCATGACCGTGACCAGGTCGAGCGTCCAGGTGCCGAAGTTGATCAGGTCCTTGGCGGTGAACGGGTCCTTCGAGAACTTCCGGATGGTCAGGACGGAGCCGTTGATCGCCAGCGGCGGGATGATCGCATTGACACGAGAACCGTCGGGCAAGCGGGCGTCGACCATGGGGGACGCTTCATCGACACGACGACCCACCGAGCTCACGATCTTCTCGATCACCTGGCGGTACTGCGAGTCGTCGATGAACTTCGTCTCGGTGCGCTGGAGGCGGCCGTCCTTCTCCACCCAGATGTCGTCGTAGGCGTTGCACATGACCTCGGTGATGGCCGCGTCGGCCAGGAGCGGGTCGAGTGGTCCGTAACCGAGCGTGTCGGCGACCATCTCCGCGACGAACCGACGTCGTTCGAGCGGTGTGACCGAGATGTCCTCACGCTGGAGGATCTTGTCGAGCGCCGTGCGGAGTTC
>JBBSLH010000611.1:0-1700 GCA_038255425.1 Acidimicrobiales bacterium | reverse complement strand
TACCGGCCGGGCTCGACCGGCCACTGCGCACTCGGATCATCGACGATCCGGTCGGTGACGTAGTCGGTGTCGCGTTCGAATGCTCCGTCGGACGATGCCATGACCGCAGTCTGCCACGATTCTTTGCGAACGCAACGAGTTGGTGGCGGATGCCGGCTCGATGGCCGGCCCCTCGGATCAGAGATAGAGACCCGTGGACCCTTCCACCCGAGCAGCTGCGACTGCGTGCAGTTCGCGCTCTCGCAACATGATGTAGTCGTTGCCCTGCACCTCGACTTCGTACCGGTCGTCGGGGCTGAACAGCACCTTGTCCCCGACTTCGCACGAGCGGACGTTCTGGCCCTGGGCCACGACGGTCGCCCACACGAGACGCTTCGCCATCGCGGCCGTCGCCGGGATCAGGATGCCGCCCGAGGACTTGCGCTCGCCCTCCTCGGCCTCCACGAGGACCCGATCGTTGAGCATCTTGATCGGCAATTTGTCGTCGGGACCGGACATCGGCGGCAGGGTACCAACGCCGCCGTGCTGGATCACTTACCGATCGCGGCGTCGATCTCTTCCATCACCTCGTCGGTCAGCAGCGGGATCACGTCCAACGCTTCGAAGTTCTGCACGACCTGTTCGACCTTCGATGCGCCCGTGATGACCGACGACACCATCTCGTGCTTGGTCGCCCAGGCGAGCGAGAGCTGTGCCATCGAACAGTCGAGGCGCTCGGAGATCGGGCGCAGGTTCTCCACCCGGGCGATGGCTTCGTCGTCGGACAGCCGGTCCTGCAGCCACTCGTAGCCGGACAGTGCGCCACGGGAGTCCTCCGGGATGCCGTCCTTGTACTTCCCCGTCAACAGACCCGACGCGAGCGGGCTCCAGATGGTGTTGCCGTACCCGAAATCGCTCGTGAGGCGAGCGAACTCCTTCTCCACCTTGCGGCGTTCGAGCAGGTTGTACTGGCTCTGCTCGGTCACGGGCTTGTGCAACCCGTACCTGTCGGCGATGCCGATGGCCGAACGAACCTCGTCGGCGGTCCATTCGCTGGTCCCCCAGTAGTGCGCCTTCTTGTCGGAGACGATCTCGCTCATGGCGTGGACGATCTCCTCCATCGGCGTTTCAGGATCGCAGCGGTGGCAGTACAGCACGTCCACGAAGTCATCCTGGAGCCGTTCGAGGGACCCGTCGATCGCTTGCATCAGGTACTTGCGGTTCAGCGTGTTCCGCATGTTCGGGGTGTTGCCGTGGATCCCCCAGAAGACCTTCGTGCTGAGCACGTAGGACCAGCGCGGCCAGCCGAGCTCGCGGAACGCGTTCCCCATGATCTCCTCGGACTTGCCCGCGGCGTACGCCTCGGCGTTGTCGAAGAAGTTGCAACCGGCATCGCCGGCGGCGGCGATGCACTCGACGGCCAGGTCGTTGTCCACCTGCGTGTCGAAGGTGACCCAACTGCCGAGGCTCAGGATGCTGACCCTGAGGCCGGAGCTGCCGAGGCGGCGGTATTCCATCTTGTCGTTCACTGCGGGTTGTGCCATGGCGGCGAACCTACCCGTTGCTTGCGGTGACAAACAGCATCAGACGGTCGGAACGGCTCCGGCAGCGCGATCCGCGTCGATCTGTGCGGTCATCGCGTCGATCGTGTCACCGCGCAGCTTGCGGACGGTGCCGCGGTAGGCGCGTGGGTCGAGCGCAGCCAAGTCGCCGGCCCGACC
>JBBSLH010000610.1:0-1702 GCA_038255425.1 Acidimicrobiales bacterium | reverse complement strand
GTCTCGGCCACTTCCTGCATCTCGAAGACCCCACCACCGTCAACGCTCGAATCCTGGAGTTCCTCGCATGACCGCCACCAGTGCCACCGCCGCTGCTCCCATCGCCCCTCCCCTGCCCGACGGCATCGTGATCGTGGTGAAAGAGGAATGCGAGACCTGCCGGATGGTGGTTCCGGTGCTGTCGCAGATCGCGGCCGCAGTGGACACCCACGTCTACACCCAGGACAACCCCGATTTCCCTGGAGAACCCGTCGCCATTCCGGACACCGACCTGGCCGTCAGCTGGTTCCACGACATCGAGACCGTGCCGACCGTGATCCGCGTCGAGGACGGTGTCGAGGTCGCGCGGACCGTCGGCTGGTTGCGAAGCGAGTGGGAGTCGGTGACCGGTGTCGGCGACCTCGGAGTCGACCTCGCGCCGATGCGCCCAGGTTGTGGCTCGATGTCCGTCGACCCCGACCTGGTCGACGAACTCCGAGTCCGATTCGGCGGCAGCGCACTGTCGTCGCGGCGCATCGAGGTCGCCGAGGCCGAGGACGAAATGGAGATGATGTTCGCTCGCGGCTGGACCGATGGACTCCCCGTCGTACCACCGACCGAAGTGCGAGTGATGGCAATGCTCGAAGGCACCCGACGGGCTCCGAGCGACATCGTCGCCACCGTGCCACCGGACCTCGACGACATCACGGTCGAGAAGGTTGCGGTCGCTGCGGTGATGGCCGGATGCAGACCCGAGTACCTGCCGTGGGTACTGACCGCTGTCGAAGCAGCCTGCAATGAGGAGTTCAACATGCACGGCATCCTCGCCACGACGATGCCGGTCAGCCCGGTCATCGTCTGCAGCGGGCCGGGGACGCGTGCGATCGGGATGAACTCGGCGGGGAACGCGCTCGGGCAGGGCAACCGTGCCAATCTCACGATCGGCCGGGCCCTGCAGCTCGTCGTGCGCAACTTCGGTGGCGGGCGACCCGGTGAAGTCGATCGTGCGACGCACGGCAGCCCGGCGAAGATCTCGTTCTGTTTCGCCGAGGCCGACGACACGTCGCCGTACGGGCGCCTCGCAGCCGAACACGGCATCGACGACGGCGTCGACGCGCTGACCGTCTTCGCGGGCGAGGGCCCGCACAGCCTGGTCGACCAGATCTCGCGCTCACCCGAGTCGCTGGCTCGTTCGATGGCACACAAACTGCAGGCCATCAACCACCACAAGCTCATCATGGCGTTCGATGCGATTCTCGTGATGGGCCCCGAACACGCCCGGGTGTTCGCCGATGCGGGCTGGGGACGCGAGCAGATCATCGCCGGCATCAGCCAACACCTGCACACGCCAGGATCGGAGCTGGTCCGTGGTGCTGGCGGCATCGAGGAAGGCCTCCCCGCCGCCTTCGCCGATTCCGAGTCGCTCCCGAAGTTCCGTCCCGGGGGCTTGATGCTCACCTACGCCGGCGGCGGCGCCGGGCTGTTCTCCCAGATCATCGGTGGCTGGGTCAACGGCGACACCGGCTCCAAGCCGGTCACACGCGCCGTCACGTACTAGACCTGTGACATGACCACCATCCTCGACCCGACCAGCGAGCGCAACGTCGTCGAACGCGAACGCCTGAAGCGGCCCGACAGCCTGGAAGGGCTGACCGTGGGCCTGCTCGACATCTCCAAGCCCCGTGGGGACGTCTTCCTCGACCGGATCGAGGAACGCCTGACC
>JBBSLH010000609.1:0-1706 GCA_038255425.1 Acidimicrobiales bacterium | reverse complement strand
GAGTGCCCACACCGCGCGGCCCCACCAATCGCCCACGCCGGCATCGCTCGTCCACGCACCGAGGTGGTTGCGTCGGTTGCGCACCGATCCGTCGACATCGAGCGATGCCATGACGAAGTCGAGCGACCGTTCCTCGAGAAGGTCCAGTCGATGGTCTTCACGGTGGTCGGCCCGACACGTGGCGACCAGCACTCGAGCCACGTCGTCGACGCAGAATCCATGCTCGATTCGTGGCCGGTCGTGGTCGGCGTGCTCGAACGTGCCGAATTCGTTGCTGAGCGCGATGACGTGATCGAACGACACGTTCATGACGCAACCGCATCGATCGATCCGGTCCGCGGGCTGATGGCGTCGAGGTACCCGGACGCCACAGCGGACCATGACAGCGACGGCGCGAGTCGTCGAGCTTCGGCGCCCATCGATGCCGCAACATCGGGGTTCGCAAGGACCCGATCGATCGCACCCGCCAACGCAGCCACGTCGCGTTGGGGAACGACGATGCCGGCGCCCGACCCGAGCAGCTCGACCGCATGCGGGAACGCGGTGGACACGACCGGGCGGCCAGCGGCGATGGCGTCGACGAGCACCCCGGAGGTGACTTGGTCGGCCGAATCGTAGGGAAGGACGACCAGGTCGGCCGTCGTGATCAGCTCCGTGAGATCCTCGACGCTCCGGTAGGCATCGTCGAAGATGACCCGGTCGCCAACACCGAGCCGCTCAGCTCGTGACATCAACGACTCCCGGTACGCCTCTCCATCTCGTGCCTTCACGTTGGGGTGGGTCGCGCCGGCGATCACGTAGTGGGGCTGGGGGCCCGACACGGTGAGTCGTGCGAGCGCCTCGATGGACCACTCGATGCCCTTTCCGGGCCCGAGCAGACCCCACGTCAGCAGGCGCGGCGAGTCGATCTCGACCGACGCCGCTCGACCAGATCCTTCGGTGACCGCGGCACCGTGAGGAATGACCGTGACGCGCTCGGCGGGAACTCCGTAGAGGTCGACCAGCCGTTGCCGGGCGACCTCGGTCATCACCACGACGAGGAAGGCACCGGCACACAGCTCGGTGAGGATGCACCGTTGGTTCACGGTCGGTTCGGACAGCACGGTGTGGGCGACCACGGTCACCCGATTGGTCACCGCGGCGACGACATCGAGTACTCCGGCACCGTCGCGCCCCGGGTAGATCCCGTATTCGTGCTGGACGATGGTGGCGTCACAGTCGTTCAACACGGCGGCGACTGCGTCGACGTCGCCTGGGTCTGCGGCACCGAGTGCGACGACCGCAGCCGACGCCGGGTCCAGGCGTGGACCTGTGTCGACCTGCACCACGTCGACACCGTGTCGAGCGAAGCCACGGGCGAGAGCGGCTGCAAATGTGGCGATTCCGCATGAGGTCGGCGGGACGGTGGCCACCATGCCGATCCGGAGTCCCGCGTGGGATGGCGACAGGGGGTGCGGGATCGCCATGATGAGGGTCTACCCAACTTCGCGGCCGATGATTCCTACAGTGACCAGATGGTTTCTCTGCGGATCGCGATCGTGGCGCCTCTGGCGTGGCGCACGCCACCCGTCGGGTACGGCCCGTGGGAGCTCTTCGCCTCGTTGCTCACCGAGGGTCTGGTCGAGCGCGGCCACCACGTCACGCTGTTCGCCACGGCGGATTCACTCACGGCGGCGACGTTGTCGAGCGTCGTCGACCGGGGCTGG
>JBBSLH010000608.1:0-1708 GCA_038255425.1 Acidimicrobiales bacterium | reverse complement strand
GGCTCCGACGACGGCGTTGCCGTTGGCGCAGAGATCAACGACGTGACCCGTGGCGGCGAGAAGTGCACCACCTTCGCCGACTGCAAGGCACTGCTCGACGCCGACCCGGCCGCCGACATCGACTACGACGGCGTCTCCGGCCCGCTCGAGTTCCGTGACGAGGGCGAGCCCACCCAGGCTTCCATCCTCATCCTGGAATTCAACGCCGAAGGCGTCCTCGAGACCGTCGGTTCGGTCCAAGGTTCCGTCGAGGTCTGATCCTCGGATCACACCTGAACACCTGAACAACTGAACGAGCCCGGGGCCTCGGTCCCGGGCTCGTTCGCGTCCTGGGGCGCTTCCACAGCGTCCGCAACGGGGGCGACGATGACACAGCGACCGGACCCGCGACAGCGCTCGACACTCGGACGGGCGGCGTCAACTCGTGCAACCGACTGCCCCCATGGGGCGCCGACAGGTCGGAGAGATGTGGTGGGGTGCGGCTCGAGGCCGCCCTGGATCAGGCCTGGTGGTCCTTGACCAACGTGCCGAGGTACAGCTCGATGACCTTGGGGTCCTTCAACAGCTCGGCTCCGGTGCCGGTGTAGGCGTTCGAGCCCTGGTCCAGCACATAGCCGCGATCGCAGATCTGCAGGCACCGGCTGGCGTTCTGTTCCACCATCACGATGGAGACGCCCGCCTTGTTGATCCGGTAGCAGCGGACGAACACCTCGTCCTGCAGCGCCGGCGAGAGGCCTGCAGACGGCTCGTCGAGGAGTAGCACGGACGGATCCATCATCAGTGCCCGCCCCATCGCAAGCATCTGGCGCTCGCCGCCCGACAGTGAGCCGGCACGCTGGTCGGCGCGTTCGACCAGACGAGGGAACATGTCCCCGACAACCTCGTAGCGCTCCTTGAAGGTCTTCGGCTTGAGGAAGACGCCCATCTGGAGGTTCTCGATGACACTGAGCGCCGGGAACACGTTGTTGTTCTGCGGCACGTACCCGATACCTCGGTCGACCAGTTCGTGTGCCTTCAGGTTCGTGATGTCCTCACCGCGCAGCCGAACCTCGCCTCCACGGACGTTGACCAGACCGAACATGGCCTTCACGAGCGTCGACTTCCCAGCGCCGTTCGGCCCGATGATGCCGACCAGTTCGCCGGGGGCCAGGGTGAGGCTGCAGTCGTTCAAGATGTTGACGCCCGGGATGTAGCCCGCGGTGAGCGCATCTGCGATGAGAATCGGCTCGACGGAATTCGAGTTGTCGGTGGTGTTGTCGTTGGTCACGTTGCAGCCTCGGGGTCCGTGTCGTCAGATCTCGGCGCTCAGATCGAGCGCCGAATCGTGGCTCGAGCCGAGGTAGGCATCCACCACGGCCTTGTTCTGGCCGATGGATGCGGGAGGACCCTCGGCGATGATCTTGCCTTCGGCCATCACGATCACCCAGTCACTGATCTCCTGCACCATGTCCATGTCGTGCTCGACGAAGAGGACGGTCATGCCTTGGTCTCGCAGGCCGGTCACATGGCCCAGGAGTGATTGGGTGAGTGCCGGGTTCACCCCGGCCATCGGTTCGTCGAGCATCACCATCTCGGGCTGGACCATCAGCGACCGCGCCATCTCCAGCAGCTTGCGTTGACCACCGGACAGCGTCCCGGCGAACTCGTCGCGCATGTGGTCCATCTTGAAATGCACCAGCAACTCGTCCGCACGCTGTTCGATCTCCTT
>JBBSLH010000607.1:0-1709 GCA_038255425.1 Acidimicrobiales bacterium | reverse complement strand
TTCCTCGAGAACAAGTCGCCCGAATCCGCCGTCCGCGAGCAGATGGACACCGAGAACGGTTTCGACGAAGCCGTCTGGACCCAGATGGCCGAGCAGATGGGCCTGCAGAGCCTCATCATCCCCGAGGAGTACGGCGGCTCCGGCTACAGCTACGTCGAGCTCACCGTGGTGCTCGAGGAGATGGGCCGTGCGCTGCTGTGCGCCCCCTACTTCTCCACCGTCGTCCTTGCCGCCAACACGATCCTCCAGGCCGGCGACGACGCCGCCAAGAAGGACCTCCTCCCGGGCATCGCGTCCGGCGAGACCAAGGCCACGCTCGCATTCACCGAGGCCAATGGCCGGTGGGACGAGGAAGGCATCGAGGCCACCGCAACCAAGAACGGTGATGCCTGGAAGATCAACGGCGAGAAGATGTTCGTCCTCGACGGCCACACCGCCGACCTGATCGTCGTCGCCGCCAAGACCGACGCCGGCACGAGCCTGTTCCACCTCAACAGCGACGCTGCGGGCCTCACCCGTGAGGCGCTGTCGACGATGGACCAGACCCGCAAGCAGGCCAAGCTCACGTTCGCCGACACGCCGGCCACGCTCATCGGCACCGACGGCGCCGGCTGGGACGTCATCAACACGGTCCTCGACCTCACCGCCGTGGCGCTCGCCGCCGAGCAGGTCGGTGGAGCGCAGTGCGTCCTCGAGATGGCCGTGCAGTACGCCAAGGACCGCGTCCAGTTCGGCCGCCCGATCGGCTCGTTCCAGGCCATCAAGCACAAGTGCGCCGACATGCTGCTCGAGGTCGAGTCGGCCAAGTCGGCCGCCTACTACGCCGCCTGGTGCGCGTCGGAGATGAACGACGAACTTCCGTCGGTCGCCTCGCTGGCCAAGGCCTACTGCTCCGAGGCGTACTTCCACGCCTCGGCCGAGAACATCCAGATCCACGGTGGCATCGGGTTCACCTGGGAGCACCCCGCGCACCTGTACTTCAAGCGGGCTAAGAGCTCCGAGCTGCTGTTCGGCGATCCCACCTACCATCGTGAGCTGCTCGCCCAGCGCATCGGTATCTGAAACAAGAGCGATCTGATCGAAGGGGCCCGAGCGGGTCCCTTCGTCGCGTCTGGTGTCCAGGTCATAGCGTCACGACGTGGGTTGGATCTTCCTCGTCGTCGGTGCGCTGGTGGTGTTCGCCATCGCGGCGGCCTTCGTCGGGACCGAGGCGTTCAAGCTCGGCCACACGCCGACGTCGACGATCTTCGATCTGGACGAAGCCGTGCAGTTCGTCGGCGAGGGGCTTCGGGACGAGACCGCTTCGGGTCTCACGTTCGACGAGGTCCGGGACCTCATCACGTTCTCACTCGAACACTTCCGCTCGAAGGGCATCACGGCGATGCCGGGCGAGGAACTGGACCTGGTCGGCGACGGTCCGATCGTGGTCGCTGACGACGATGCAGTTGCCGTGGTGCTCGGCCGAGCCGACGAGGTCGGCCTCGAGGTCACCGACGTCGCGGTGCTCGAGGTCCTCGACCTCTTGTTGGCTCACTTGGTCGACATCGGAGCCGTCGGCCCTGAGGTGCCACCGCCGGTCGATCCGGCGAGTTAGGACCGGGAAGCCCCGCTCAGTCGATCTGGCCTTCGCCCTTGGCGTTGGCGCCCTTCTCGGTCATGTCGCGGTAGGTGTCCTCGACGTCGGGCTGGTCGCCTTCGGCGCGCTCGGC
>JBBSLH010000606.1:0-1709 GCA_038255425.1 Acidimicrobiales bacterium | reverse complement strand
GCACTGCAACGCCTCGGTGAACTCGCCTGGTCGAAACGCAACGAGCGGCGGATGCGCGCACGCGGTGCGGTCGAGCACGGCAGTTCGCACTACCCGGCGATGGTCGCACTCCACGTCGGATGGCTTGCTTCCATGCTGATCGAAGGTCGTCGTCGGCACGCCGTTCCGAGATCGGTACGCGTCGTTGCACTGGGTGTCTTCGTGGCAGCGCAACCGCTGCGGTACTGGGCGATCACCTCGCTCGGCGACCGTTGGAGCACACGGGTGCTCGTCCCGCCCGACGAGGGTGCCGTGACCATCGGGCCGTACCGCTGGCTGCATCACCCGAACTACGTCGCCGTTGTCGGTGAGCTCGCCGCGGCACCGTTGATGCTCGGCGCGTGGCGGACGGCGACCTGGGCGACCGTTGCCGATGCCGCGGTGCTGCGAACGCGTCTGCGTGTGGAACGTCGCGCGCTGGCACGGGCCACTCCGCCGCCGACATCTTGTTAGTTTCGAATCATGAGCCTTCCTGACCCCACCGAGCAGGTGTCGGGCGTCGCCTCGGCCCGACCACACCGCGAGTTCGTCGGCGGGCCTGTGTCCCGAGCCATCGGCGACCGCCCACCGTTCGGTCCGATCGTGCGCCTCGACCACGACCAACTCGTCGAGGAGCAAGAACGACAACTGGCGACACCACGCCGGAACTACTCGCTGAGCGCACGCCTGCTGTTCGATGTGATGGACCGGCTCTACGGAAAGGAGCGGACCTTCGAGAAGTTTCGAGTGATCGAAGTCGTCGCTCGGGTCCCGTACATGGCGTGGGAGAGCGTTGCGTACGTGGCGATGACCCATACGTCCAGGCGCACCGACTTTGCGCGACGCGTCTATGACCGCGCGCTCGTCGCCCGCTTCGAGCAGGACAACGAACAGTGGCACCTGCTGATCCTCGAAGAGCTCACCAAGACGAGTCGACGACCGTGGCTGAAGGGTCGGATCATTCCCCAGGTCCTCGCGATCGTCTACTACCAGCTGTCGTGGATGATGTTCGTCGTCCGTCCGAAGTGGAGCTACCGGCTCAATGCCGACTTCGAGGACCATGCCGCACACGAGTACGCCCACCTCGTGGATGAGCATCCCGAATGGGAGAACCAACCGTTCAGCAGTGACTTCGAAGCCGACTACGGCTCCTACGCCAGCCTCGCGGACATGTTCCGCCAGATCGGCTACGACGAGGTGATCCATCGCGAGGAGAGCGAAGCGATGATGTCACGGCCGCGCTACCGCTGATCCGCAGTCGGAGAAGTACACGCTCCGACGATCCGTTCTATTGTCCGTACAATTTCTCGACACTTGGTACCATCGAACAGATGGAACGACCTCCGGTGCCGAAGATGCTCGTGCGAGGTCTGTTCCGGCGGTGCCAGTGGTGCGGAGGCCGAGGGGCGTTCTTCACCGGCTGGACAGCGAAGGTCGAACACTGCCGTACCTGCGGACTCGGTTGGCGCCGCGGGTACGAGGGCTTCGAACTCGGCGCCGCAGCAATGGCCGCAATCATCTGCATGGGGCCGCTGGTGTTGATCCTCGGGGCCGTGGCAGTCGCCACCTGGCCCGACTTCCCGGTCGTACCGCTGTTCGTCGTGCTCGGTATCGGCGGCCTCCTACTCCCGTTCCTGCTGTACCCGAGTTCGTACACGACGTGGCAGGCCGTCGACATCCTCATGAGGCCG
>JBBSLH010000605.1:0-1712 GCA_038255425.1 Acidimicrobiales bacterium | reverse complement strand
GTCAGATCCACACCCATCGCGGGTGCTTCTTCTTCGGCGATCGAGACCGAGATGATCGGTGAGTTGTCTGCGCCCAGACCGGCCTCGTCGTACGCCTTGATGAAGCCCACGTTCGACGAGCCGTTGATCGTGTTGAACACGAAGTCGGGTTCCGCGGCGGCGATCTTGGCGACCTGGGTGGTCCAGTCGTCGCTGTCGAGCGGGACGTACTCCTCACCGACGATCTCGATCCCGAGCTCCTCGGCGTACTGCTTGATGATCTTGTTCGCCGTACGTGGGAACACGTAGTCGGAACCAGCGAGGAACAGCGTCTCGACGCCTTCGGAGGCGAGGAAGTCCATGGCCGGGATGATCTGCTGGTTGGTCGTCGCGCCGGTGTAGTAGATGTTCTCCGACGCCTCGAGGCCCTCGTACTGCACCGGGTAGAAGAGGAGGCCGTTGGCGCCCTCGACGACCGGCAGCATCGCCTTGCGGGAAGCTGAGGTCCAACCGCCGAACACGGCAGCGACCTCGTCCTCGGTGAGCAGCTTGTTGATCTTCTCGGCGAAGACCGTCGGCTCACTCTGGCCGTCTTCTTGGATGACCTCGATCTGCTTGCCGAGGATGCCGCCGTCGGCGTTGATCTCCGTGGCGGCGAGGTTGAGCGAGTCGCGGACCGTCTGCTCGCTGATGGCCATCGTGCCCGATGTCGAGTTCAGGAACCCGAGCTCGACGGTGTCGCCGTCGACGCACGTGTCGGAGGACGACGCCGCCTCCCCCTCCCCGCTCGCCTCCGCCGAGGTGCTCTCAGCGTTGGCCTCGACATCGTCGTCCGCGTCGTCCCCACACGCCGCTGCGAAGAGCGCCAGCGGCAGCAGGAGCGCGGCCAACGGCCGTGACTTGGTGTACTTCAACGTTTCGTCTCCCGATGGTCTGTCGTTCCCGATCGTTCACGGGACTCGGGCGAGAACGTAAGGAGGCGAGATTTCTCAGCCGTCTCTCAATGGTGTCGGCCCAGTGACGAGAATCTGACAGGAGTTCACGACCCTCCGGATCGCCGGTCGTCGGCCCAAGCAGGAACGTCGCGTCGACGAAGTGCCACTGCTCCGTTCGACACGTGCTGGGTCCGGGGGTACAGAGGGCGGTCATGCGGCTTCTGAGCAGCCAGAACGTCCTCCCCGATGCGCTCGCCCCCTACGCGGACGTGGACCGTCGACTGGTGGATGGCCGCCCGTGGGTGCTGGCCAACATGGTCAGCGGACTGGACGGCAGCACGGCGATCGACGGCCGTGTCGGTGCGCTGTCGAGCCCGACCGACCGTCAGCTGTTCGTCGACCTCCGATCGGTTGCCGACGTCGTCCTGGTCGGCGCCGAGACGGTGCGTCGGGAGCGCTACGGGCCCGTCGTCCTCTCTCCCGAGCGCAGACGCTGGCGGGACGATCGTGGCCGACCCCCGCTCCCCCGGCTGGGGGTGGTGAGCCGCTCCCTCTCGTTCGACCTCGACGCCAAGCTGTTCCGCCCGGGCCCGGATGGCTTGCCACCGATCGTCCTGACCTGCGACGCATCGTCCCCGGACGCCCGCGCCCGGCTCGGCGAGGTCGCCGAGGTGATCGTCGCCGGCTCCGATCGGGTCGAGCCCGTGCTGGCGTTGCAGGCGTTGGCGGACGCTGGCCATCACGTCGTGCTGTGCGAAGGGGGACCGTCGCTGCTGGGTGAGCTGCTGGCGCAGGATC
>JBBSLH010000604.1:0-1712 GCA_038255425.1 Acidimicrobiales bacterium | reverse complement strand
GTAGTTGAAGAGCGGGAAGTACAACATCCCGGTCCCGGGACCGTCGCCGGTGTCCGATGCGAGGACGTCGTAGGCGACGTCCTCGGGCCGGCGTCCCGACGCCTCGGCGATGCCCGCGACGGAGTCCTCGTAGCCGGGCTCGTAGCTCTGGTCGCCGCGGAACGGGAACATCCGCTCCCACGTCGTGGTCACGAACCGGGCGAAGTCGCCACCGAGCTCGATCGGCTCCTCGTCGATGAATCGCTGGCGGTACTCGTCGGTGAGCAGCTTCGCCCGACGCTCAGCCGGCTCGAGGAGCGCGAGATCGCCCCATGCGGGCTTGAACAGGAACGGATGGAGCGTCAGGTCGAAGGCGAAGAGGATGCCGATGGCACGCCCGGCGACCTGCGAATAGATCGGCAGCCCGTCGGCGGCGGCCTCCTCGAGGAGACGCAGGCTGGTCTTCCAGTAGTCGGGATCGGTGTCGGGCTGGTTCAGGTTGAAGCTGACCGGCAGACCGGTGAGCGCGGCGAGCTCTCGCATCCAACCGAACTCGTCGCCGACCTTGACATGGTCGGGGCTGTACTCGAAGACGCCGTGGCCGACGTTGGCGATGGCCTGCCCGATGCCCAGGATCTCGTCGTCGGCAGCCGTGGTCCCCGGCACGAGCTCGCCGTCGATCGACTTGTGGATCGGCGTACGGCTGGTCGAGAACCCGAGCGCGCCTGCTCGCAGTCCTGACTCGACGTGCTCGGCCATGCGGGCGATGTCGTCGGGTGTGGCGGGCTCGTTGTTGGCGCCGCGCTCCCCCATCACGTAGGTGCGCAGCGCGCCATGGGGGATCTGGGCACCGACGTCGCACACGAACGGCCGACGGTCGAGCGCGTCGAGATACCCCTCGAAACTCTCCCACTCCCACTCGATGCCGTCGCTCATCGCGGCGCCGGGGATGTCCTCGACACCCTCCATGAGCCCGATGAGCCAATCTCGCCGTTCCTCGGCGACGGGAGCGAAGCCGACGCCACAGTTGCCCATGACGACCGTCGTCACCCCGTGGAAGCCACTCGGCGTGAGATACGGGTCCCACGTCGCCTGCGCGTCGTAGTGCGTGTGGATGTCGACCCAACCGGGCGTCACCAACAGCCCCGAGGCATCGATCTCGTGTGCGGCCTCGCCGATGTCGTCGCCCACGGCGGTGATGCGATCACCATCGATGGCGACGTCGGCCAGTCGCGCCGGCGCGCCCGACCCGTCCACGACGGTTCCGCCTCGGATCACGATGTCATGCATGGGGCGATCGTAGGGGCGATCCGCCTCAGGCTGCGGCGCGCAATGCCCGATAGAGCAACCTGGGATCACCCAGTCGCCGGCGCAACTCGCGTTCGAGCCCGGCGATCGGGTACAGGTTCTGTGGTGCCCGACTGTCCTTGTGTGGCTCGGATGCGAACCGAGGGAGCGCGAGCGCACAGGCATCAGCCAGTGCCCGGACCTCGTCGACCGAGCGGTCGGGACCGACCTCGCAGCGCACGACCGACGCCCACGTGTGTGACCGGTCGCCGGGCAGACAGAGATACCAGGACCACCGTGGGAACGGGTCGCCGATGAGGAACACCGGCGTGCGCTGGCCGGCCGTCAACGCGCCGACGATGTCGGAGACCACGGCTGGCAGATAGCCGACGTGTTGGCGCTTGACGAACCCGACAGCGTGCTCCATCAAGCGTCGCTCGCGGAGC
>JBBSLH010000603.1:0-1726 GCA_038255425.1 Acidimicrobiales bacterium | reverse complement strand
TCCTCGCCCGGACGCAGCGGCGCGAAGCCGACGCCACAGTTGCCCATCACGACCGTGGTGGCGCCGTGCCAGGACGACGGTGCCATCTCCGGATCCCACGTGACCTGTCCGTCGTAGTGGGTGTGGATGTCGACCCAGCCCGGAGCGACGAGGTCGCCTGCGGCGTCGATCTCCTCGGTGCCGGTGCCGGAAACGTCGCCGACCGCGGAGATCAGGCCGTCGTCGATTGCGATGTCGCCATCGAATCGTTCGCCTCCGGTGCCGTCGACGATGACGCCGTTGCGGATGACGAAGTCGTGCTGAGCCATGGGTCCCCCTGGGAGTGCTGACTTGACCGTACGGTCAAGTTAGCGGACCGTTAGCGTCCGCCCATGAAACGGCTCCCACACCGTCGGCTCGGTGGTCGGATCCGTGACGCGGTCTGGGCCGCCCGATCCCGCGAGGGCATTCGTGGGCAAGTCGACCGGTTGGACGAAGAGCTCCAGCAATCGGAGTCCGCACGACAGCACGTCGAGCGACTCCATCACGTCGCGCACATCGAGATGACTCGTCTGCTCACGGACGACGCCGGTGTCTTCGCCACGTGGGTACCCCCTGGCCACTTCTATTCGCCGCTTCCGTCGTTCACCGAGATCGACCGAGGTGCAGATCGCATCTTCGGTCCACGTGACGAGACGGCCATCCCGGGTGTCGACCTCAAGATCACCGAGCAACTCGAGCTGGTGGCGGAGCTCGGAGCACTGGCCGAGCCGCTCGGCATCCCGCGGTACGCCACCGAAGGCTGGCGCTTCCACGGCGAGAACGCCTCGTACGAGATGGGTGATGCGTCGGTGCTCGCCGGCATGCTCCTCCACATCCGCCCGACTCGCGTCATCGAAGTCGGATCTGGCTACTCATCGGCCCTGATGCTGGACCTGCGCGACCGCGTGCTCCCCGGGCTCGACCTCACTTTCATCGAGCCATATCCCGATCTTCTCGATGACCTCGTCACCGACGCGGACCGGGCGAGCACGACACACCTGCGGACGCCGGTCCAGGACGTCGCGATGGAGGTGTTCACAAGCCTCGAAGCGGGCGATGTGCTCGTGATCGACAGCTCGCATGTCGCCAAGATCGGGAGCGACGTCAACCACCTCTTCCTCGAGGTGCTGCCCCGCCTGGACGTCGGCGTCTGGGTCCACGTCCACGACGTGTTCTGGCCATTCGAGTATCCGGAGAGATGGGTCCGGGAGGGGCGAGCGTGGAACGAGCAGTACCTCCTCCGTGCGCTCCTGCAGGACAACGATCGGTGGGAGGTCCGCCTCTTCACCCACCTCCTCCAGACCCGGCATCCAGAACGGTTCATCGACGCGTTTCCCGGCGCGTTGCCGCTCTTCGGTGGTTCGTTCTGGATGCGGCGATGCTGACCCTGCCTCAGTAGTGGTAGGGGAAGCCGGCCCAGTCGGGGTCGCGCTTCTCGAGGAACGAGTCGCGGCCCTCTTGTGCTTCGTCGGTGCCGTAGATGAGCCGGGTGGCCTCTCCCGCGAAGACCTGCTGACCGATCAGTCCGTCGTCCGCCAGGTTCATGCCGAACTTGAACATTCGCATCGCGGTCGGTGACTTGCCGCAGATCGTGCGCGCCCATTCGAGCGCAGTCGCCTCGAGGTCGGCATGGGGCACGACCCGGTTGACCATGCCCATCCGATGGGCATCGTCGGCGGAGTACTCCTCACCCAGGAAGAAGATC
>JBBSLH010000602.1:0-1731 GCA_038255425.1 Acidimicrobiales bacterium | reverse complement strand
GTGTCGCCGGCGCAGCAGGCGACGCCCAGGAGAAGAGGCTGACGAGGACCGCGACCACGGCTGCGAGGAAGTTCATGTCCCTTCAGCGACACAGACTCCCTCCGCGTGACAAACCGAGCACTGAGCACGTTCGGCCCCGACGGTCCGGCGAATTCAGGTCCGGTGGTAGTACTGGCGACCCCACACGGCGAGTGGGTTCTCGCCCGGGCGCGTCGGCATCCGCCACGTCGCCACCTCGCACGAACCCAGGTCGAGTCGGAACAGTGCTCTCGGCTCGAGGATCGTGTCGGTGATGTAGGCGTCCGCGAAGTGATCGGGCGTGTACCGGCACGCGATCTCGCGGTAGAGGTCTCGCCATTCGTCGTCCTCGCCGAGATCGTGGACGAGGTCGGCACGGCCTCGGGCGACGAGTTTGCGCATCGAACCGACCGACTCGTCGATTGTCGCGCACAAGGCGGAGTCCGCTCGGAGGTCGCCGAGCCACGCCGACTCGGCGCGTGGCGTGAACCACAGTGCGGCGTCGCGGTGGATGAACCAGATCGGGACGACGCGGGGCATCCCATCGACGCCGTGGGTGCCGAGCCGGAGCAGATGGCCCGGTTCGTCGAGGAAGGCCGTCAGTTCGTCGTCGCTCAGTCCGGGCATCGGCCCATCATGACCGGTGTGCGCGACGTCGATCCGGTCGGCCGGGATCGGCGGCGCACGCTCGCGCCTGACAGACTCAGCCGATGCTCGCCATCACGATCCTGTACCCCCGCACCGACGACTCCACGTTCGACATGGACTACTACACGGCAACACACATGCCGATGTTCGCCGATGGTCTCGGCGACGCCTGCCAGGGTTGGGGGGCGGCGAGCATCGCCGACGGTCCGTACATGGCGATGGGTTGGGCAACGGTCGACAGCCGCGAGCACTTCGACGCCGCGATGGCCGAACACGGCGCCGCGGTGATGGGTGACGTCCCGAACTACACCAACGTCCAGCCCGAGCTGCTCATCGGTGAGGTCGCCGGCGGCAGCTGACCCGCCGCGTCAACCCGGGCGCGAATGTCTCCGACCTCTTGCCCGAAGACGGCAGCCCGCGTTACCTTTACAATCATGGAAAATGTAAAGGAACGACGCCGCGGTGCGTCCAAGATCAGTTCCAAGAATCAGATCACGATCCCCGCAGAGGCGCTCCGCAGTGCCGGACTCGAAGTCGGCGACCGCGTGGTGGCCCACGCTGACGGGGCAGGACGGGTCATCCTCGAGCGCGAACACGACGTCATCGCGGAGTTCGCAGGGGCGCTCACCGGCGCATACCGCACCGGAGAATTGGACCAGCTTCGTTCCGAATGGGACTGACCCATCTCGACGCCGGAGTGATCATCGCGTTCCTCGACGGTACCGACGCCCACCACGACGCAGCACGATCGGCACTCTCCACCGCAGTCGACAACGCAGAGCGGCTCTCGATCGCTGCCTCGGCGCTCGCTGAGTGCCTCGTCGGCCCTGCTCGACGCAGCACGAAGGCAGTCGAACTCGTCCGCACCGTCATCGATCGGCTCCCCGTGGTCGTCGTGCCTCTCGACGAGGAGATCGCCATGCAGGCAGCGGCGCTTCGAGCCCGGCACCGCTCGTTGAAGCTGCCGGATGCCGTGGTGATCGCGACCGCCCAGCACGCGGGCGCCCACCGCCTCATCACGACCGACCGCAAGTGGCCGACCGCCAAGGTCATGAAGCTGACTGT
>JBBSLH010000601.1:0-1734 GCA_038255425.1 Acidimicrobiales bacterium | reverse complement strand
GCGGCTGCTGATCGTGGTGTCGATCTCGTCGAGGAACTCGACGGTGCGGCCGGTCTCGATCGCGCGGCGGGCTCGCTCGATCGCCGGGCGGAGATAGTTCTCGAACGGGAAGTCCTCACCACGCCACTCGGCACTGATCTCGCGGACCACGTCCACTTCGATGTCGGCGATGTTGTCGTCTGCGAGCATCACCAGCGTCAGCAGTTCGAGTGCGGCACGGTGTTCGGCATCGGCGGTGGCGTGGACGGCAACACCCCGGTAGAGCTCAGCGAGTCGATCGTTCACGAGACCGATGCTTGCAGATCGAGGGCGAGTGCACGCGACAGGAAGTCGAGTTGGTGGAGCAGGATGTTCTCGGCCACCACCTCCTGTGGGGTCATGTGGGTGACACCGACGAGCGGCAGGACCTCGTGCGCCCTTCCCGCTGCGAGGAGTGCGGAGGAGAGACGCAGGGTGTGTGCAGCGACCACGTTGTCGTCGGCGAGCCCGTGGATCAGCAACAGCGGTCGGGTCAGGTCGGCGGCGAGCGGCAGGAGCGAGTTGGCGTCGTACACGGCGGCGCCCTGGTCGGGACCGGAGGCGTTCGGGTCGCCGAGGTAGCGCTCGGTGTAGTGCGTGTCGTAGAGCCGCCACTCCGTCACCGGAGCGCCGGCGATCGCCGCATGGAAGACGTCGGGACGCCTGAGGACGGCGAGTGCCGCGAGGTACCCGCCGAAGCTCCATCCGCGAATCGCGACACGGCCGAGGTCGAGTGCGGGGAACCGCTCGGCGGCGGCATGCAGGGCATCGATCTGGTCGTCGAGTGGGGGGTTCGCGAGGTCCTTGTGGACGGCGCGCTCCCACTCGGCACCCCGGCCGGGTGTGCCGCGTCCGTCGGCGATCACCACGGCGAAGCCCTGATCGGCGAACCACTGCGAGGACAGATAGGCGTTGTGGCTGGCGGTGACACGCTGCGCGTGAGGGCCGCCGTACGGGTCGAGCAGCACGGGCAGCTTGGTGTCGTCGTCGGGATTTCGGCCGTCCGGCAGCAGTACGGCGGTTGCGAGATCGCGTTCGCCGGCCCGGATCAGCGTGATGTTCGGGGCGATCGTGGGCCGCTCCGCGAGCGAGGTGATGGTCGCCCCGTCGGCGCCACCGTCAACCAGGACCGTGTGGATGGCACCAGGCTCGTCGAGATTCGATGAGCGCACGACGATCGTCGCTCTGCCGACCGCCACCGAATGGACGCCCGGTCGATCGGTGAGCCGCCGCAGGGCGGATTCGTCGCCCTCGGGATCGGCGGCGGGTGTGGTCGTCCACACGTGGAGTTCGGTCGGTGCGGCCGGATCGTTGGCGAGGAAGAAGACGACGGGTTCGCCATCGCCATCCGGATCGACGACATCGGTCACCGACCGGACCTGGAGGTCGATCGGGGTGACCGGGCGCTCGTCAACGTAGAGCCGACGTGTTCCGTCCCGGTCCGAGGCGGTCAGCAGCGCACCACCGGGGAGCAGTCGGGGTACGCCGGGCACGTTCTCGATCCAGGCGTGGTCGTTGTCACTCGTCAGTGCGATTGCCTCACCGGTGGTGAGGTCCACCCGCATCGCCATGGAGCCGCGCTGGTCGCGCGACTGCACCGACAGCAACAGGCCGTCGTCGGTCCAGTCGACGTGTGCGAGGTACGGGAAGAACTCCCGGTCCCAGTCGACCGCAATCGAGGACCCGTCGAGCCCGAGGAGGTGGAGGGTGACGATC
>JBBSLH010000600.1:0-1742 GCA_038255425.1 Acidimicrobiales bacterium | reverse complement strand
TCGGGGAGGAAGTCGGCGAAGGACCGGAAGATGGTGAGGAGTTCCGGGACGTTGTCGAAGCTGGCGATGCGCGTGTTGAGTCGGAAGCGTCCGCCTTCGGGTGCGAGTTCCATGTTGGTGACGGAACGGGCGAACGTGCCGGCCCAGGAGTCGAACGACATCATCTCCATCTCATCGAGGGTGTCGGGGGCGAGGAACCGCTTCATGACCCACATCTCGGCGAGCGAGTTCGCGATCGGCGTCCCAGTGGCGAACGTGGCGACCTTGGGCCCGTACTGGGAGCGGAGCCAGTCGAGCTTCATGCACATGTCGGTCGCCCGCTTCGACGATGACGTGCCGATCGGCAGCTTCGTGAAGAACGGCAACCCCTTATAGGCGTGGGCCTCGTCGGCGAACACGTAGTCGACGCCGAGTTGCTCGAACGTCACCGATTGCAGGTCGGTCTCGGTGTTCAACAAGGTGGCAAGCGACGAGTTCAAACGGGCCTTGGCCTTCTCGATCGCTTTCGCTGCAGCCCGGTTGTCACCATCGGATGCTCGGTGGGCGGCATCGTCGAAGATCGTGAGCTGGTCGCGAATGAAGTCGGTCTGGGTCTCGACCGATGTCTCGATTCGCGAGAACGTCGACTGGGTCATCACGACGCCATCCCAGTCACCGGTCGCGCACCGAGCGACAAACGTGCGGCGTGCGTCTCGCGAAAGGTCGTCCTTGCCGGCGACCAGGACTCGTGCGGTGGGGTAGAGCTGTGAGAACTCTCGGGCGAACTGGTCGAGCATGTGGTTCGGCACGACATACAGCGGCTTGGTGATCTGTCCGGTTCTCTTCAATTGACGGCCGGCGATGACCATGGCGGCGGTCTTGCCGGCCCCGACCCGGTGTGGAAGCAGTGTGGATGAGTCGGTGCCCATGATTCGCCAGATGGCGTCGGTCTGATGCTTGTGGGGTTGGAAGGTGGCGGAGAGGCCGACGAGTTCGCCGAGGTGAGTGCCGTCCCATGTCGGCAGGACGGTGGAGTTGAAGCGTTCGTTGAAGACGGCTTCGAGTCGGGCGGCGCGTTCGGGGTCTTCCCAGACCCAGTCGGCGAAGCGGTCCTCGATCTCGGTCCTCTTGTCGTTGGCGGCCATCGTCTCCTGGATGGCTTTGACTCGTTTGCCGTCTGAGTCCTCTCGGTAGAGGATCGTGGCGCGAAGGTTGAGGGCGTCCTCGACGAGCCGGTAGGCGTCGGCTTCGCTGGTTCCCCACTCGGTGGATGCAGCGACTGCGGAGCGGGCCGACCATGCGGCGGACACGGACCACTCCCCCACGAGGGCGGCGTGTTCGACCTTGACGTAGGCGGGTGCGGCGAGTGTGTCGACCAGGAACTGCCGGACGGTGTCTTCGTCGATCCAGACCGCACCGAGCCGGGCGCTGATTGCCTCTGCTGGGATCCACTCCGGCACGATTTCCTTCAGTGCTTCGACGTTGATCTGATAGCGGTCGTCGGTTTCTGCTGCGGTCGCAGCGGTGCGGAGCTTCGTTCGAACGTTGCCGGAGAGGTAGCTCTGTGCGTCGATCCACACGTCGCCGTCGTCCTCGGGATTCGGTGGGGACAGGTGGATGAGGCCTGCTTGACGTAGCTCGGCGAGCACGTGAGCGGCGTCGCTGGCGAGGAGCCCGGCAATGAAGTCGATGTCGACGCTGCGATGCGTTGCGAGCGATGTGGCGAGGGCTTCGGGCAATGTTTCGGCACCGGCGTGTGTGCG
>JBBSLH010000599.1:0-1756 GCA_038255425.1 Acidimicrobiales bacterium | reverse complement strand
TTCCAGAGGTCGACGGTGCCGGTCATGGCGGCTTCGTCGATCACGATCACATCACTCGATGACAGCGTGTCGGAACAGGTGCGTCGGAATCGCGGGATCGTGTAGGCCTCGATGCCGGCCCCGTCGCCGAGTTCGCGGGCTGCACGGGCGGATGGTGCTACGCCGATCAAGCGTCGGCCGGCTGTTTCGAAGACGTGGCGGACGGTGTTCATTGTGTATGTCTTGCCCGTGCCCGCTCGCCCGACGACGACCTCGACGGCGAGCCCTTGCGTGCAAACGCGTCGGATGGTGTCGGCCTGGTCGGGGCCGAGCGGTCGGTCTATCTGGGCGAGCACCTCGTCGACGAATACAGGGTCAAGCGCGTGCTGCGGCTGAGGGACGGGAGCGAACATGGTGGTGAGGTGGTGCTCGATGTCGAGCAATCTCTGCGTCGTCCATCGCTGTTCCCAACCGGCGTCGGCTCCGTCTTCGCTGGGGAGCGGGATGAGTTCGGGGGAGGCGAGTACGGCGTCGGTGAGACGTTCGACGAGACGCGAGTTGCCGTGCCGGGAGAGTTGTTCGGTGACGGTGTTCTGGACGTCATGTCGGGTCACGACGGCATCGGTCTCGGGCAGCCTCCACGCCACGGACGCGACGAATTCGGCGACCGTGACGGACTGTTCGATTCGCTCGCCGGTCTCGGTATCGACCGCCTGGACAGCGATGAGCGTGTCGGTAGAGAGCGCTAACTCGGGGTCGAGCAATGTGGCGTGGGCGAGGAGTGTGGCGATGTCGGCGGGGGAGTAGTCGACGCTCGCCGCGTCGGCTTCCCAGTGGGCATCAAGGGTGTCGTGGTCGATGTCGAGCTTCGTTGTCCGGGTGGCGAGCATTGCATCGCGTGCGGCGTCGGGGCCGTCGAGACCGAGCCGATCGAGTTCGGCTTCAATCTCGGTCCGGCGCTTCGAAAAGTGCTTGACCACCCGGCGAGGGATGCCGGCGATGTCGGCAACATGGTTGTGGACGGTGTTCCACTCGACACCGAGACGTCGGGACAGTTCGTTGCGAAGCACACTCTGGTACAGCGCTCCGGCCGCCAACTTGGAGCGGTACAGGGCTTGTCCGTCGAGTGCGGACCACTTGCCGTCGGGTCCGCGAGTGAGGTTCGCGACGAGCACATGAGTGTGCAGATGCGGGTCACCGGCACGACTGGTGCGGTGCCGAAACCCGGCAGCGATGAACCCGACGCCAGGCAGCCGGCGGGTGCCGAACTGCTCGAACGGTGCAGACTTCACCTCGCGATTGTTGGAACCTCGGCGGACGAAGCAGGCTTCTCGTTCGAGCCACCGGACCGCTTCCTCGACGGCGGTGTTGGTGGCCTCGACGACCTCGGCACGCACGAGCGGATCAGCAAGTGCATACAGAACGCTGACCGACTTCGGCGCCGAGAACGTGAGGTCAAAACCCGGGACACGGTTCTTCCACGCCTTGACCTGATCGCCGTTCGGGGTGAGCCCGGTGCCCGGATTGAGCCCAGCGAGGACAGCGCGGAGTTGATCGCCCGTGACTTCGTCGTCGAGGTCAAGGGCTTGGTTAGCAAGTCCGAGCCACCGGCCACGGGTTTCGCCAGAACCGGAGTAGTAGTCGTCGATGCCATCCGCGACCCGGCCGAGGTAGTACTCCTCGGCACCCACACGGAGCTTCCACAGCGACAACATGACAGCCCCAACAGGCCCCACTTCGGGCTGATCGTTACAACAAAGTTCGGCGTAGAGCGCCG
>JBBSLH010000598.1:0-1758 GCA_038255425.1 Acidimicrobiales bacterium | reverse complement strand
GTTCGGTCAACGGGACGCCAATATGGGCAGGCGATTTGTCACAGCGAGCTGGCGCATCGGCATCGTCTCATCGGTTGCGAAGATCATCACGCCGATCTCTATGATGTCGTCGTTGATGTCATGCCGGGGATGGGTGCGCCGAAGAAGCCGGTCAGGTTCACGAGGCGTCCTTGGTCGTCGACGCTGGCGATGTCGATGCCGTCGATCACCCGTTGTCCGTTGGGGTCGACCATTTCCCATCCCCATCGGACCATGTCGTGATGGGCATCGAGATCGCCGATCTGAGCGAAGCGGTGTCCGGGGTACGTGTCGAGGGTTGCAGCCATCATGGCTGCGATCGCATCGCGGCCGGCGACGGCGGCGACGGGGTCGGTGGAGGTGGCATCGGGAGCCCAGGTCCGTTCGATGGCCGCAGCGCGAGCTGTGTCGTCGAGGGCGTTCCAGCACTCGAAGTACCCCGTCACGGTCGTGGTCAGGTCGTTGTCGTTGGTGTCGTTCATGTCTTGATCGTCGACGAGATCGGGAACGGTGCCAACTACTTGCGACGTCATCGAACCGACCGTGTCATGTGGTGAGCTCGTCGTTGCGGCGCGGATCCAACCTCGGACGATTCGTTTGAGGATTGGGGGGAATGCGAGGTGCATCACGGCGACGAAGAGGCGACCTCGGATGCCCGGCGTCGGTTGGAACGCGAACGTCATCCCGACGATGGAGCCGCTCGGGTCGGCGGGTTCGACGCGCCAACTGCCCTGCATCCGAGCAAGCGGATACGGGTAGTCGCTGGTGTCGACATCTACATCGAATCTCCGGCCCGGTTCCCACAGTGTGCACGTCTCTGACCACGAGCGGCCTGAAGCGTCGGTGCAGGACCGTTGAAAGCCGAATCCGTCTGGCGTGAGACTCGTCGCTGCCTTGAGGTTCAACGCGAGCTTTGCGTACAGCTCGTGATCGATCATCACGGGCCACAACTGCTCAGCGGTGACCGCCGCCCGCCGGTCGAAGGTGACGATCTCCACAGGCGGTACCTCGTCGTAGTCGGCCTCGCTCGCGCCGATCGCGCGTGCGGCCGCGGCTCGTGCCCGCAGCTGAGCGAGCCCCAAGCCGAGCACGACGACGCCCGTGGCCACCATTGCCGCCACGCCCGACGTCGACAGCCATCCGAGAGCGAACGTCACAAGCGTGCCGGCCACCCACCCGAGATCGCCGATCGACACGACCAGACTCGCCGGTCGAAGAAGCGAGGTCCGCACACCCGACACGACGAACACCACCCCGGCGAAACCAACGAGGCCCGCACCGAGGGTACGGACCACCCACACCTGGTCGACCCCGAGCAGGTCCGCGACCGGGCCTCCCGCCGCCACAGCCACCAGACCGGTGATTGTCGAAAACAGTGCGTTCACCCGCAGCAGGTTGCGCAGGCGAGTCGCCGCTCGACGGGTATCGACCTCACTCTGGGTCGCGCCGACGAACGAGCGGGCGGTATCCGTTGATGTACTCATGACAGTGGCCTCCAAGACTGCGGCCTAGGTTGGCCGTCTCTGACCATCCTGTGCCGACCAGGTGATCGGTGCAATTACCTGCTACGTCATCGATCACCCGAACTCTGGGCCCTACGCTTGCCCTATCCACCTCGGAGAGCGAGCTCGCCGACGACTGCCAGCGGGGCGCCAATGCCGATCCACACCGATCCGAAACTGTTCGCCGCCGAACTGAAGCGATGGCGCCAACACCGCCGCTACAGCCAACTCCAACTCG
>JBBSLH010000597.1:0-1769 GCA_038255425.1 Acidimicrobiales bacterium | reverse complement strand
GGCTTCTACACCGACTGGACGCCGCTCAGCGACCGCCCCGGTCTGTTCCCCGACGACCTCGACCTGGAGCGGCCCTGGCAGTTTCGCAACGTGCTCGTCCGCTGACCGTCTCGACACTCGGCCTGAATTGCCACACAGCGGCGGCACACTGGACGTCTGATGAGCGGTACGTACCTCGACAAGATCCTCGATCACCATCGAACTGCCGCCAGGGACGACCGGCGATCGGTCGACCAGCTGATCGAACGTGTCGGTGACCTCGATCCGTGCCGCGGGTTCCGGGCGGCCCTCGCCCATCGCGAACAACTCGGTGTGATCGCGGAGATCAAACGGAGATCGCCGTCCAGAGGCGACCTGAACGCCGACCTCGATCCAGCAGAACTCGCACGCACCTACGAGCGGGGCGGAGCCTCTTGTCTGTCCGTGCTGACCGACGTCGACCACTTCGGTGGATCGGTGGACGACCTGCAGACCGCTCGGGCAGCCTGCCGGCTCCCGGTGATCCGGAAGGACTTCACGGTCAGTGAACTGGACGTGGTGGACACGCGTCTGATGGGCGCCGACTGTGTGTTGCTGATCGCGTCCGCGCTGGACAAGAAGCAGCTCGTTGCATTCCACCAACTGGCGACGGAGATCGGTCTCGACGTGCTCGTCGAGATCCACGACGTGGACGAGTTGGACGTGGTGCTGGCGTGTGATGCGACCCTCATCGGAGTCAACCAGCGTGACCTCGAGACGTTCGAGGTCGACCACGAACGTGCGGAGCGGATGGCGGGCGTCATCCCCGGCCACGCGGTGAAGGTCGCCGAGTCCGGGGTGCGCGGCGGGGACGATGCCCGTGCGTTGGAATCGGCGGGCTACGACGCGGTGCTGGTGGGTGAGTCGTTGGTGACGAGCGATGATCCGGCGAATGCGATCGCCGAACTCATCGGTTGATCAGCCGGCCCGCTCGGAGCGCCTGCGTCGAGCCTGGCCCACGAGCGCACGCTGGTAGAGACCGGCGGGAAGTCGCGACACGATGTCGCACAACACGGCGTCGGGTCCGATGAGCGCCCGCCGCCGGTTGCGTTCGACCGCCCTGAGGATCTGACGGGCGGCCTTGTCGGGGGTGGTCCGTGCGATCTTGTCGAACTCCGCCACGAACTCGTCGGGGACGGCACCGGTCGAGATCATGGACTCGTGGGTCCGGCCATTGAGCGCGATGTTGGTCTTGATGCCTCCCGGGTGGATCGTGGTGCACGACACGCCACAAGGTTCGATCTCGAGTTCCATCCGGAGCGCGTCCGTGTACCCGCGTACCCCGAACTTCGACGCGTTGTACGCGGACTGTGAGGGAATGCTGATGAGGCCGAACACCGACGAGATGTTGATGATGTGGCCCTCACCCGCCGCCCGGAGGTGCGGCAGAAACGCCTGGGTGCCGTGGACGACACCCCAGAAGTTGATGTTCATCAGCCACTCGAAGTCGTGCAGCGACTGTCCTGCGGCAGAAGCGCCGAGGGCGACTCCGGCATTGTTGGCGATCACGTTGACCTTGCCGTGATCGGCGGCGACCTGATCGGCCCATGCGAACACCGCGTCGCGATCGGCGACGTCGAGCACCGAAGGGGTGACCTTCACCTTCGACCCCTCACATCGAAGCACGGTCTCGGCGAGGCCCTCCTCGTCGACGTCGCTCAGGGCCAGGTTGCAGTTGCGTCGCGCCAGTTCGAGCGCCAAGGCGCGACCGATGCCCGATCCGGCGCCGGTGATGGCAGCCACCCGTCCAT
>JBBSLH010000596.1:0-1780 GCA_038255425.1 Acidimicrobiales bacterium | reverse complement strand
TATCGCACGATCGTCGTCGGCACCGACGGCTCGGAGACCGCACTGCGAGCGGTGGCCCGCGCCGCCGAACTGGCCGCTGCGGACGATGCTCGACTGGTCGTGACCACCGCGTTCGAGCGTCAAGACGCCACACCGGCCGATGCCGTGCCGAACGACATCCGATGGATGCTCACCGACAGCAGCACCGCAGAGATCCACGCGCGAAAGGGACGTGAGCTCGCCCACGAGGCGGGAGTCAGCGACGTCGTCGTGCAAGCGGTGGCCGGAGCTCCGGCCGAGATGCTCATCGAGACGGCAGAGACCTTCTCGGCCGACCTGATCGTGGTCGGTTCGGTCGGCCTCACGGCGTCGGCACACTTCCTGCTGGGCAGCGTCGCCAGCACGGTCCTCCACCATGCGCCGGCCGACGTGCTCGTCGTCCACACCGACTCCTGACTCGGACACCTGCGCCGGAACTGGTACGAACCGGTCGCCGTGCGCCATCATTCGAGGCTGTGAGCGACGACAAGAACCCTCTCGAGCAGGCAGTCGACCAGGCGATGGACACGTTCGTCTACGCCCCGATCGGTCTGCTGTTCGATGGCCCCGCACTGTTCCCGAAGCTGGTCGAGAAGGGCCGGAACCAGGTACAGGTCGCCCGCATGATGGGCCAGATGGCCGTCCAGATGGGGCAGGGCGAGGCCGAGAAGCGCGTCGGCAAGGCGCAGAGCCAAGTACGCCACTCACTCGTCGCCGCTGGCCTGGTGCCCGCACCGGCGCGCACCGCACCCGAGAAGACGGCGGATGTGTCCGAGGCTGCGACCGCACAGCCGTCACCGGCGAAGCCTGCGGCACAGAAGCCTGCGGCGAAGAAGAAGCCTGCCGCCAAGAAGCCCGCGGCAAAGAAGAAGGCAGCCACCAAGAAGCCCGCAGCCAAGAGGAAGCCGGCAGCAGCGTCGCTGGGGATCCCGGACTACGACGCCTTGTCGGCGAGCCAGGTCGTGAGTCGCCTCAGGGGGCTCGCGCCTCGTGATCTCGATGCCCTCAAGGCGTACGAGACCGCCACGCGTGCTCGCAAGACGATCCTGAACCGCATCACGCAGCTCCAGAAGGGCTGAGCATCGGTGGAGGTCGCCGCGAGGACCGCCACCTCCACGGACGTCGACATCGTCGCTGACCTGGCTGCTCTGGCAATCGAGGAACTCACGCCGCATCGCGGTGGCGCGCTGTGGCGACGTGAGTCGGCGCGTCCCATCCCGACGGGACCCTCGGTCGAAGCCGATCTGGCCGATTGCGACGCCCATGTGGTGGTCGGGACGATCGATGACGTCCCGGTCGGTTACGCCGTGGTGCATCGTGTCGCGCTGCTCGACGAGTCACACCTCGCCCGCCTCTCCGACCTGTTCACGCTCGAGGGCGCGCGAGGCGTCGGGGTCGGCGAAGCGATGATGAACGACGTGGTCGAATGGGGCCGATCCGAGGGGTGCACCGGCGTCGACTCGGTCGCGCTGCCCGGCGACCGCCACACGAAGAACTTCTTCGAGTCGTTCGGCCTCGTGGCCCGGGCGATCGTCGTGCACCGGTCACTCGAACAATGAGTGACCGACCCGAGGTGGCCGTGGGTGCGATCGTGATCCACGACGATCGGCTGCTGCTCATCCGTCGCGGTCGCGGACCGGCCGAGGGATCGTGGTCAGTGCCCGGCGGCAGGGTCGAACACGGCGAGCTCATCGCCGAGGCCGCGGTACGTGAACTCCGCGAGGAGACCGGGCTCGAGGGCGTGTGCGGCGAGTTGGTCGGC
>JBBSLH010000595.1:0-1781 GCA_038255425.1 Acidimicrobiales bacterium | reverse complement strand
TCGACATCACCTCCCCCACAGACATCGCCGCCGCCGCGGAGCGGTGCGGCGACGTGACCTTGCTCGTGAACAACGCCGGCATCACGACCGGGACCTCCGCACTCGCCCACGACGCAACGGACAAGGCCCGACTCGAGTTCGACACGAACGTGCTCGGACCTCTGGCGCTGACCCGAGCGTTCGCTCCGATCCTTGCGTCGAACGGCGGTGGAGCGATCATCAACGTCCTTTCAGTCCTGTCGTGGCTTGCCATGCCCGGCACCGCCATCTACTGCGCTTCCAAGGCAGCGAGCTGGTCACTGACCAACTCGCTGCGCCAGGAGCTGCTGGAACAGCACACCCAGGTACTCGCGCTGCACGTCGGGTTCATGGACACCGACATGACGGCCGGCATCGACGCCCCGAAGGCATCACCGGACGACGTCGCCGCTCAGACCATTGACGGCCTTGAGTCCGGAGCGCACGAGGTTCTTGCAGACGACGTCAGCCGCCACGTCCGGGCCGGACTGTCCGGCGAGGTCACCGCGCTCTACCCGGCACTTGCGACGCCAGCCTCGACACCGCACCGAGTTTGACGCTGCGCTTCCAGCGCGTGATCGGAACCCCAGAAGGGCTCGGCACTGCGACCACGACGGCCGTGCAGTCCCTATCTGGCGTTCTCCGACGTCCTACTGAGCCCGTGTACGCCGATGTCCGCGCAACCGACGTGCCGTTGCTCAGCGGAGTCAACCTCGAGCGTGTCGAGTGCGGCTCGCCGCTCCGATCGACCAGTTCGTCGGTGGCGAGGCCATCCGGAAGTCGGATGCTCAGCGCTGGCAGTCGACTGCGACAGCAAGGGCAGCACAGACCTGTTCCATCCGCAGGTCACTGAGACGGCCGAGCCGTTCGACCAGAACACCGGTCGACACGCTCTCGACAGAGTCGAGGTTGATGGCAGATCGGAGAGGGACCGGATCTTCGCCGGGCTCCAGCACGACTTCACTCGGGAGGTCGCGGATGGTCGTGGTGCACGGTCCGATCAGCGTGCGTCGAAGCCGCGGGATCGCTGCGTCTCGGGAGAGGATCACCACCGGTCGCCGACCGACGTCGGGGAGTTCGCACCACCAGACTTCGCCACGAGCAGGTACTGGGGTCACGATGCAGCAGCCGCGTCACGGAACGACGCGAGGTCTCCCCACTCATCTGCTTCGTCGAGGGGGTGGTCGTCGTAGGCGGTGTACGCCGAGTCGATCTCCCCCGCCCGGCTGGCCCGAACGAGTGCGGCGAGCGCGGCGTCGAACAACGCCGAGTCCTTCACACCCGCCTGCCGAGCTCGCGCTTCGGCGAGCAAATCGCCGTCGACGGTGGTGCTGACGCGCTCACGAGGCATGCCACAACTATGCCACGTCCATCCCACGTCAGCGACCCGCTCCGACGTGTCGTTCGGCGTCTCGCCTGCGCACGGACTGCTTGTTCGGTCCCTCCCATGCCCGAGCCGCTCCTGCATGACCGATCGACTGCGCCGTGTGCCGGAGCCTCGGGGCTACATCGAGGGTCCGAGCCCGAGAAGCAAGAGAGCCGGCTTCCGAGGAAACCGGCTCTGACCTGCTGTTTTGGTGGTCGGGCTGGGGAGATTCGAACTCCCGACCTCTTGACCCCCAGTCAAGCGCGCTAACCAAGCTGCGCCACAGCCCGTGGGACGGACGAATCTACCCCCCTGCCCCGGTCGCCACGCGAATCACGACGGCCGTCAGAAGAGGACGGCGAGGAACTGGAGGAAGCGCCACGTCAGGTAGGCGACG
>JBBSLH010000594.1:0-1797 GCA_038255425.1 Acidimicrobiales bacterium | reverse complement strand
CGCTGCTCGAAGCGTGTGAGAGGTCGGGTGTCGGGCCGCTCGATCACGCCGCCGTCGAGACGCGGTTCCGCTCGACCGACGTGTTCCATCTGTGCTGCATAGTCGGCGATGTCGGTCGCAAGATGGAGTTCGCCCCCGATCTCGAGCCGGTCGACGAGCGCGGTCACGACGTCGGAACGCACGAGGCGTCGGTGGTGCTGGCGCTGTTTCTTCCACGGATCCGGGAAGAAGATCCGAACGATGCGCAGCGACTCCGGCCCGATGCGGTCGAGGAAGGGGATGATGTCGCCGTGCATCACGCGGACGTTCGGGAGCGGATCGTTGACGATCGCATCGAGCACGGTCACCACCCCCGGATCGTGGACCTCGGCACCGATCACGTCGAGATCGGGCTGAGCGTGGGCCATCTGGATCGTGGATTCACCGTGCCCGAATCCGATGTCGAGCACGACGCCACGTGACGGGTCGCGGGGCGCGCCGTCGGGTCCGGGGAACACGTCGGCCCAGTCGAGGACCGGGCCTTCCATCGGGATCGACCAACGACTGATCCAACGATCGAACTCGGCTTGGCGCTTCGCGGACAGTCCCCGTCGGCGGACCTTGAAGGTCAGTGCCGGGCGACGCACGTTGCGTGCACCGGATTCGGAGCGCGTGATCATCGGGACGCCGCCACGAATCCGGATCTGTTCGTCCTGGCCACCAGCGGCGTCTACATCGTCGATGTTGCCGCCGGTCTCCACGGACCTGAACCTACCGAGGTGCATCGACGAGTCGGAGATCGCCCTGCATCCGCAGAAACACTCGGGTTCCGCCGCGGACCCTTCACGATTATGAAACACTTCGGAAACAGAATCCTTCTAGCTTTCCGCCGATGTTCGCCACTGCTCGCCTCCACCGCTCCGTTCCCGCACTCATCGTGACCGCCGGCCTGATCATGTCCGCCTGTGGCAGTGATGAGCCCGTCGCCGACGACGCCGTCCCTGCCGACACCGTCTCGGAGGACAGCACTGAAGCGGCCGCGCCCGACACCGGTTCATCCGACGGCGACGAAGCATCGGGCGACGCACCCAAGCTCGGCATCGTCTACTCCGCCGAGTGGTTCGACGGTTCCTGGGGCGAAGCGGCATACGACGGCGCCAACGCTCTTGAGGAGTCCGGAGCAGTCAGTGAGATCTCGTTGTCGGAGAACGTGCAGCCCGGTGCCGAGGCCGAGCGGGCGATGCGTGCGCTCGCCGAAGACGGCTTCAACCCGATCATCGCCCACTCGTTCGATTTCGGCGAGGACGTCAAGAAGGTCGCCGCCGACTTCCCCGACACGATCTTCGTCTACGCCGGCGGTTTCGGTGACGTGGACGCGAACCAGGGTGACTACGACCAGCCGTTCTACCAGGCGGCGTATCTCGAGGGGATCCTGGCGGCCGGGGCGACCGAGGGTGGCTCCGTGGCCGGTGCGGCCGGCTTCGAGATCCCGGCGTGCTACTCGATGTACGCAGCATTCCTCGCCGGTGCTCAGGAGATCCGGCCCGAGACGACCGGCAGTTTCGTCGCGGTCGGCGACTGGTACGACGTCCAGCTCGCGAAGGAGGCAGCACTCGGCCAGGCCGACGACGACGCCACCATGTTCATCGGTTGCGGCCAGGCGCCGACGTTCGGTCAGATCGAAGCAGCCAATGACCGCGGTGGGGTGGCGATGGGTTACTCCGGTGACATGTCCGAGGTCGGCGACTCCGTGCTCGCCTCATTCGAGTGGCGTCTGGACCGCGTGTTCGGTGAAGCCGTCGCCGACGTCGCGGCCGG
>JBBSLH010000593.1:0-1802 GCA_038255425.1 Acidimicrobiales bacterium | reverse complement strand
CATGACGACACCGACGTCGACGCCGGCGGGGAAGCCTTGGCCGCTGACCGACACCGACTGTCCTTCGACGAGCCCGGTGGCGGGTTCGACGATCACCGGGAGGCCGACCGAGTCCTTGCCGTCGGTCGGTCCGCCCAACGCTATGGGCGCCGGGGCCCCGTCGAACTCGGGCAGCGCTGCGTCGGGCACGGAGGTCGTGAGACCGTCCTCGTCGATTGCCACGTCGACGTCGTCGGAGTCCGGGCTGAGCACCACCGCAGCGCCGATCAGCGCGAGGATGGCGAGGGCGGACACCATGATCGCGGTCGGTTTCGCCGAACGCTTCCGGCTACGGGCCAACGCGGTGTCGAGGTCGATCGTTCCGAGCACCTCGTCGTGGTGACGCTGCGCGCTCCGTTCGATCTGACCGTCTCGAGTGGAGGGGTCTGGTGTGGTCATCGTTCTTCGTTCCCTTCGAGGGCGCTCGCCATCGCGGCGCGTGCGGCGTGGAGGTGCGACTTGACGGTTCCTTCTGCGCAGTCCATGACCTCGGCGATCTCGGCCAGCGGGAGGTCGTCCAGGTAGTGGAGTGCGGCTGCGGTGCGCTGACGTGGTGCCAGGGGCGCCAGCAGTTGCTGGAAGTTCTCGGCGCCGGCGAGCGCGTCGACAGGATCCTCGCTCGTCGCTTCTCGGCCGCCGATCCGGAGCAGGGCTCTGAACTCGGACGCGAGCTTCCGCCGCCGAGAGTGCAGGAGGTTCACGGCAACTCGTCGGGTCCATGCGCCCGGCTTCTCGTACGAGCCGACGCGATCCCACCGTCGGTAGGCACGGCTCATGGCCTCCGACGCGATGTCCTCGCCCGTCTGGCGATCCCCGGTGACGGCGGTTGCCAGCGCGACGAGGCCGGGATACTCGGCACGGAAGAACGCCTCGAACTCGGGGCGTGTCACGGCGTCGACTTCGCCGATGATCTCGATCTCCGGAACGGTCATGGTCGTCATTCATCTCAACACACGCATGAGGGGCCGCGTCGGTTCAGTCGAGGTCGTAGATTCCGCGGCATGGTCTCCTTCGATCACGTCGAGCGTCGTGTCCTGGGCACGCTGATCGAGAAGGAGGCGACGGTCCCGGACACGTACCCGATGACGGTCAAGGGTCTGGTCGCCGGGTGCAACCAGAAGAACAACCGCGAGCCGGTCACCGACCTCGGCACGCTGACGGTGCAGCGGACGCTCGACGTCCTCAAGACCCGTGGTGTCGTCCGCTTCGTCCATCCGTCGCATGGCGCGCGGTCGACCAAGTTCCGACACGTACTCGACGAGGAACTCCACCTCGATCGAGGGGAGCTGGCCCTCGTCAGCGTCCTCTTCCTCCGCGGCCCGCAGACGCTGTCGGAGCTCCGGACTCGTACCGAGCGAGCGCATCCGTTCGAGTCGCTCGATGCTGTCGAGTCCGCGCTCGAGGATCTTGCGCGTCGCGACGAACCATTCGTGGTCCACCTCGAACGTCAGGTCGGCCAGAAGGAGACGCGCTGGATGCACCTCCTCGGCGACGATGTCCACGACGAGGCCTTCGAACCCGCGGCCGAACCGATCCCCGTCGTCGAGGCCCCCGTGACTGCGGACCTCGCCGCTCGCGTGACCCATCTGGAGGCCCGGCTGGCCGCCGTCGAATCCGTCCTGGAGGAACTCGGCGTGTCACCATTTGACCCATGTTGACGTGGTCTGAAGAACAGCAGATGGTGCGTGACGCGGTGCGTCAGTTCGTCGAGAGCGAGGTCGCCCCGCTGCGCGAGGAACTCGAGTTCGGCGACATGCCGCCCT
>JBBSLH010000592.1:0-1818 GCA_038255425.1 Acidimicrobiales bacterium | reverse complement strand
GGCATGGCGCACGTCGCCTCGTGTGTGGACGCCATCCGCCTCCGCCGCCCGCAGGCGAGGATCGAAACGTTGATCTCCGACGCGAAGGGCGATGATGCGTCACTGGATCTCCTCTTCGCAGTCCGGCCCGACGTGTTGAACCACAACGTCGAGACCGTCGCGCGGCTCCAACGAGCGGTCCGGCCGTCCGCGGGATATGCACGCTCGCTCGGCGTGCTCGCACGTGCGAAAGCCGCCGGGCTGACCACCAAGACCGGGTTCATGGCTGGGCTGGGGGAGACCGACGACGAGATCGTCGGACTGCTCGCGGACCTCGCCGACCTCGGCGTCGACATCGTCACGATCGGCCAGTACCTGCGGCCGACCTCGCATCACCTTCCGATCGTGCGCTACGCCGAGCCGGCCGAGTTCGATCGTTGGAAGCGGATCGGGGAGTCGTTGGGCATCGGCCATGTCGAGGCCAGCCCGCTCACGAGATCCAGCTACCACGCCAAGCACGCCGCCGACGCCGTCACGCCCGTGGCACTGTCGGCCCGCTGATCCGACGCGCAACGAGCGAGCGCGCGTGGGACAGGCCCCGGGCACAATTGAGTGTGGCCGTTCCTCGATTCGAACCGATTGCGACCGACCGGCTGTTGATCAGGCCGATGACGCCGGCCGATGTCGAGGCCCTGTGGCGCCGTCGCAACGATCCGTCCACGGCCGAGTTCCAGAACTGGACGTTGCCGTACGCACGTGAGCAGGCGGAGGAACTCGTTGCGGAGATGGTGGAACGACACGGTGTCCCGCCCGGCGACGGCTGGATGCAACTGGCGGTGGACGATGTTCACACAGGAGCATCGCTCGGAGACCTGGCGGTGGGCCTCACGTTTGCCGGCCGGTCTGCGGAACTCGGCTGGACCATCGACGTCGATGTGAGAGGTCGCGGCATCGCGACCGAGGCCGCGGTCGCTCTCACGACGTGGTTGTTCGACATCGTGGGAGTGACGCGCGTGTCGGCGCAGATGCACCCTGACAACCTGGCGTCGGTTCGGGTGGCGGAACGGCTCGGCATGGCACGTGAGGGCCTGACCCGCAACTCGTACTGGGTCGGAGACGTCAACTCCGATGACCTGATCTACGGGATGACGCCCGACATGTGGCGAAGTCACGCCTGATCGACTCCGCCGGTGCGGGTAGGTCGAGCCGCCACGCCTACCGAAGTGCCCGATTCTCGGGTTGTCAGGGTCTCCTGACAAGCGGCTTTCCACTGTCAGGGCACCCTGACATCCGGCATCGTCGGCATCCGGAACTCCGCGACAGCTGCTGGTGCGTCACGGAGTGACGAAGTCGGCAACCACTGCGAGGTGGTCGCTGGGCCACACCTCGGCGTCGCCGCCGTGCCCGACGAGCCATGCCGCGATCGGATTGCCGACGGGTTTGGGTCGCGGCCACGACACGAAGAGGTAGTCGATTCGGCGATCGGGCCATGCGGAGTCGGGGGAGAACGGGTTGTCTCGCAGCCACGTCGCACCTGCCCCCGCTCCGACCTGTTCCCACACGTCGGTCAGGACGATGCCGTCCACGCCCGGGGACCTTCCCGTGGACATCCGGATCTCGTCGGTGTCGGGGACGGCGTTGGCGTCCGCCCCGATGATCACCGGAAGGTCCGACGTCGAGTCCCCTCGCCACTGCGTCGCCAGCTCCATCAACCGCTGCATCTGAGCGTTCCGGTCCGCAGAGCGGTCGAAGCGGTGATCGAGATGGGTCGACGCGATCGGCCACGGCCCGAACGGCGTCTCGACGACTGCGGCCACGACCCGGCGGTGGCTCGCTTCG
>JBBSLH010000591.1:0-1853 GCA_038255425.1 Acidimicrobiales bacterium | reverse complement strand
CTCGACGAGCCGACGAACCACCTCGACCTGGATGCGATCGAGCAGCTGGAGCAGGCACTCGATGCCTTCGAGGGAACCGTCCTGCTCGTCACCCACGACCGCTCACTGCTCCGCACCGTCGAGATCTCCCGGGTGATCTCCGTCGAGGGCGGTGTGGTCTCCGAACTCGATCCGGCCTCGGCGATCTGACTCCAACGGAGGACGTTGCGTTCGGAGGCGATGGCAACCGGATCGCATCGTGATCCGTGTAGGAAGATGTGCAGGCGAGAAGGTTCCACTGGTGCGCAGATGACCGATGACGAGTACGACGACCTGTTCCGGACGGCCTACCCGCGCCTCGTCGCAATGGGTCTCGCCATGTCGACGTCGCGCCACGTCAGCCAGGAACTGGCCCAGGAGACGTTGCTGCGGGCGCATCACCATCGCGACGAACTCACGTCGTACCAGTCGCCGATGGCCTGGTGCCGGCGCGTGATGGGCAATCTGCTCATCGATCATCACCGCAGTCGCACGTCGGAAGCCCAGGCGGTCGAGCGTCTCGGGCACCGTGCCGCGACGCAGGCCGACGTGAATCCCGATCCGGCGACGGTTGCTGCGTCGAACCGGTGGGCGGACCTCACCCGCTCACTCACGCCGCAGCAGCGGGTCGTTGCAACGCTCTACTACGCCGAAGACCGGTCGGTCGCCGATGTGGCCGAGATGATGGACATCGCGACCGGCACGGTGAAGTCCGCGCTGTCGAAAATTCGGGCGAACCTGCGCCGCCGACTCGGCGGACCGGACGAACACATCGAGGAGGCGTGGTCATGAGCGAGCGCGACGACCAGAGCATCGACCACGAGCTGAGCGGCATCGCGATGGCGGCGACGCACGAACACGAACAGACCGTCGCCGGGAGCGAGACCGAGGCTGCCCTGGACGCGGTGCGATCGCGCATCGCCGGGGGCGACCTCGGCGGGTTTCCGCCCTCGATCGACCTCACCCGTGAGCGCAGTCGTCGGTCACCGCTGATCCTGCTCGGTGCCGCCGCTTCGGTGATCGGGATGATCGCGCTCGGTCTCGTCGCAGTCGTCGGTGGCGGTTCGACGAACGACCGCATCACTCCGGCGACCGTTCCCGACACCCCCACTCCGGTCACCGCTCCGCCGTCGACCGAGGTTGCGACCACCGACGTAGAACCCGAACCCACGTCGACGCCAAGCACCGTGGCGCCAGGAGCGTTCGTCGAGCAGACGATCTCCGTCGACGCCGCGAATCCGCCGCCGCTCGTCGAACCGACCGTCTGGCGGAGCGTGCCGATCGATCCGGCGAACGCCGGAGCATCAGCGGATGTGGCGGTCGGTGACCGCACGGTCGTGGTCAAGCAGCAGGGCGTCCGTTCGCTCACCGTGCTCCACCGCGACGGTGAAGAGGATCGCGAAGTGGCTATCGACGAGGACATCTCCTCGATCACCGCTGGACCCTTCGACAGTGTCTACGGCCTCGGCGCACCGGTCGAGGATGGCGACAGCGAGGGCGCACCACAGGGCTTCCGGTTCGTCGGCATCTCGCTCTCGGACGACGGGCCGGCCGCAGCCGGCCAGGTGTTCGCCGCCGTCGAGGTGGATACGAACCGCTTTCTCGAGCTGCCGCCCTTCCCGTTCGGCACCGGTGACTCCGGCGTCGTCGACCGCACGCGCGACGTCGGTGACACGGTCATCGAGTTCTCCGAGGGGCGCGAGGGGCAGGTCGGCTCGCTCGGTGTCCCTGTTCCGCAGTTCGCCGAGAACGATGCTGGATTCCCCGACCCCGAGTCCGGGCGCGTCGTGATCCCCGAACGGGGCTGGGCGTGGAACCTCGACATCACCCGTGAT
>JBBSLH010000590.1:0-1853 GCA_038255425.1 Acidimicrobiales bacterium | reverse complement strand
GGAGACCGGGTCGACGGTCGGCGCGCCCGACGTGAGCGAAACCGCTCAGCCGTGATCGAGGCGATGTTCTCGCTCGTACGCGACGGCAAGGTCCCACCGACCGTCGAGGACGTCGCCGCCCGAGCCGATGTCTCCGTGTCGTCCGTGTTCCGCAACTTCGACGGCCTCGCCGATCTCCAACGCCAGGCGTTGGACCTGTTCGAGCCGAAGTTCTCGCATCTCTTCGTCGTCGACGACGCCGATGCCGATGCCGATCGACACGATCGAATCAGGTCGCACGTGAAGGCTCGAGTCGACCTCGTGCAGCAGGCCGGGGGGTTGTTGCGAGTCGCACGCGCTCGCGCGCTCGATCACGAGGTGATGGTCGAAGGCGTCGCCAACCTGCGGCAACGATTCGCCACCCAGACGAGGCAGCGGTTCGCACTCGAGCTCAAAACGGTCACCCCCGCTGAGGCAGCCAACCTCGTCGCGGTGGTCGACGCCACGACCTCGCCTGAAGCGTTCGAGGTGATGAGTGCGGCGCACGCCCGATCGGTCCGCCAGATCTCGACGACGTGGACCGCGACACTGGAGGCCGTACTCGACCGATGGGTCGCTGCCCCGACCGTCGACTCCGATACCAGCAGGGACAGCGGCAGGGACGGAGGGAACCGACCGTGAGCAGACCATCGCGCTTCGAAGGCGTCATCGCGAAGACGCTCGCCGAATCCCAGCCATGGTTCGACGACCCGCCGCACCCCGACGCCGGTTCACCCAACGTGGTCATCGTGTTGCTGGACGACACCGGATTCTCCCAGTTCGGCTGCTACGGCTCCGACATCGACACGCCCAACGTCGACGCCCTCGCCGCCGCCGGCGCGCAGTTCACCAACTTCCACGTCACCCCGCTGTGCTCGCCGACCCGCGCGTCCCTGTTGACCGGCCGGTCGCAACATGCCGTGGGGATGCGTTCGGTGTCGAACTTCCGCACCGGCTTCCCCCATCAACTCGGTCACATCAGCAACCACGCGGCCACGGTCGCCGAAGTGCTGCGAGACGAGGGCTATGCCACGTTCTGTGTGGGCAAGTGGCATCTCGCCCCGATGGAACAGTGTTCGGCCGCCGGACCCTTCGACCAGTGGCCGCTCGCACGCGGGTTCGACCGCTTCTACGGCTTCCTCGAGGGAGAGACCGATCAGTTCCACCCTGCGCTGGTGAGCGACAACCACGTCATCGAGCCGCCGGGATCGAGCGGCCCCGACGCCGGCTACCACGTCAGCGAGGACATGGTCGACCAGCTGATGAGGATGATCAGCGACAGCAAGGGCGTGCGGCCCGACCGGCCGTTCTTCGCCTACGTACCGTTCGGAGCCACCCATGCCCCGCACCAGGCCCCCGACGCGTACCTCCAGAAGTACCGCGGCCGCTTCGACGAGGGCTGGGACGTCGTACGGCAACGGTGGTTCGACCGCCAACTCGACCTCGGCGTGATCCCCGCCGGCACCGAACTGGCGCCACGTAACCCCGGCGTCGAGGCTTGGGACGACCTGTCGAATGAGCAACAGCGGCTCAACTGTCGTCTCCAGGAGGCGTTCGCAGCGTTCCTCGACCACACCGACGACCAGATCGGCCGGCTGATCAACGGCCTGCGGGAGATGGGCGAGCTCGATGACACCATCGTCATCGTCCTCGCCGACAACGGAGCGTCTCAGGAAGGCGGACCGTTCGGGGTGATGCACGAGATGAAGTTCTTCAACGGCATCTTCGAGACCGGTGAGCAGATGATCGACCAGATCGACGACATCGGCGGCCCCCACAGTCACACCAACTACCCCTGGGGCTGGGCGCAGTGTGGCAACACACCGTTCAAGTGG
>JBBSLH010000589.1:0-1854 GCA_038255425.1 Acidimicrobiales bacterium | reverse complement strand
TCGAGTTCCTCGATCACCGTCAGCGGGATGATCAGGTCATCGTCCGGGTAGGCGTCGAACACCCCCTCCGAGTCGGCCACGAGGGCCGACGTGTCGAGCACGACCTGGGTGCGCTGGCTCACGGGGAGACCAGTCACCTCCGGAAGGCTCCGCGCCAGGCTTGCTGGCGCGTCGGTGACGAGGGTGGGATCCGGGGTCATACGGCCTCCACTGCACGGTCGAGCACTGGAATTGATCATGACGCCCGCGCGCTCCGTGCACGCGGATGGTCACGGAGATCGGTCACCATGCGAGACATGGCCTGCATCTTCTGCCAGATCGTCGACGGCGATGCGGCGGCTCACATCGTCTGGGACGACGACGTCGCGCTCGGCTTTCTCGACACCCGACCCCTCTTCCCCGGCCACGTCCTGTTGGTTCCGCGCGCCCACGTCGAGACGTTGGGCGACCTACCGGTCGAGATGGTCGGGCCGCTGTTCGAGCGGGTCCGCCTGTTGTCTGCAGCGATGCCCGAGGCCATGGGTTCTCAGGGGAGCTTCGTCGCCATGAACAACACGGTCAGCCAGAGCGTTCCGCATCTGCACGTCCACGTCGTCCCGCGAACCAAGGGCGATGGCTTGAAGGGGTTCTTCTGGCCGCGCACCACGTACGACGACGATGCCCACGCGGCGTCGGTGGCGGATCGCATCCGGACGGTGGTCCAGCCCGACGGGTGAGTCGCGTCAGAATTCGAAGACGACGCTCGGCGTTCCGTCCTCGACGTTGATCGTCGCGGGGATGCCGAGGAGGTCGGTCTCGTCGCCACTCCACGTCGTCGTGCTGAGCGACACCACCGCCCCCTTGTGGTCGCCGCTGAGAATCGTCAGCTCGACCGTGATGGCATCGCCGTCTGCCTCGGCGTCGAACACGATGGCTTCGTACGTTCCGTCCTCGAGCACACGGGGACCCTACGGCTGACAGACTCCGCCGCATGAGCGCAGAACCGTCCAAGGTCGTGGTCGTCACCGGAGCCAACTCCGGCATCGGCCGAGCCGCTGCCGTCCACCTCGCAGCACAGGGCCACACGGTCTACGGGACGATGCGAGATCTCGCGAAGGGCGACAAGTTGCTCGCCAAGGCCGAGTCGCTCGGCGCCACGGTGCACACGGTCGCCCTCGACGTGAGCGATGACGACTCGGTCTCGGCGGGCATGGCGCAGATCCTCGCGGCGGAGGGACACGTCGACGTCCTGGTCAACAACGCCGGCATCGGGATGAACGCCGTCGTCGAGGAGGCCGACATCGCCGAGGCCAAAGAAGTATTCAACGTCAACTACTTCGGGATCGTCCGCTGCACCCAGGTCGTGCTCCCCTCGATGCGCGAGCGTCGGTCGGGGACGATCGTCAACGTCTCGTCGGTCGCCGGTCGAGTCGCCGCACTTGCCCAGGCGGTCTATGCCTCCTCGAAGTGGGCGGTCGAGTGCCTGAGCGAGAACCTGGCCCAGGAGTTGGCGCCCTGGGACATCCGGATCCGGATGATCGAGCCCGGCGTGACCCGCACCGCGTTGCTCGCCAAGCACACCGATCTGCATGAGGAATCGGACTACGCCGATGCCTATCGGCGGATGTTCGCGTTCTACATGGCGGGCATCGAGGCTGGCATCGGCGCCGACGAGGTGGCCGCGGTGATCGCCCAGGCGATCGACGACCCGTCCGATCGACTCCGATACGTGTGTGCGTATGGAGGCGAAGAGATCAGCGAGGGGCGCGAAGACATGAGTGACTCGGACTGGATCGACCTTGGTCGCGCCGAGTCCGACGAGGAGTACTTCGGCCGCTTCCGCGCTGCGTTCGGGCTCGACCTCGCGCCACAATC
>JBBSLH010000588.1:0-1863 GCA_038255425.1 Acidimicrobiales bacterium | reverse complement strand
GTGGCGCTGGCTGACCAGCTCACGCACGTTCTGCGTCTCGGGCTCCGAGAAGCCCTCCGGGCCGTGGTAGATCGGCGAGACAGGCTCGGCATCCGCGCCGGGGCCGCCGTGGAACGCGCCGTAGTTGCGGTTGAGGTCGACGCCCATGCCATATCCGCCCGGGGAGGCGGCGAGGCTGCAGAGCAGCGGGACACCGTCGACGCCGTCGTGGGGACGGCAGTTCTTACGCTTGTAGGCGTTGTTCGGCGTGGCCAGGATCGACGTCGTGCCGTCGAGCGGATCGAACTCGTTGAGGTCGCGCAGGTCGAGCGTCATGCCGTCGGTGACCGACTTCTCGAACCCGTCGACGTTCACGACGGGCACGAGCAACATGCGCCCCTGATCCAGGAGACCCGTGATCCGCGCGTCGCCAGCGACGACGCCGTTGACGAGATCGTGGGCGAACTCCATCGTGTGCTCACCCGAGGGCCACTCGCGGGCGTGGTGGACGCCCATGAGCAGGAACGTCGGGCGCTCGTCGTTCGTGGCGTCGACATCGTTGGCGATCTCGACACCGAGGATGGTTTTTCCCTCGACGCTCTTGTTGGGGAGCTCGATGAGCTTCACGAGGCTCGGGTACTCGGTGGCCAGCGCCTGCATCTCGGCGTTGTAGTCCTCGAGAGTGCGGTAGCTGGTGCGGCCCGACGGGAGCCCGGACGTCGTGACCGACGCTGCGTACGCGCGGTTGGTGTCCTGCACCTCGGCCTCGCGACGGTTCAGGTCGTCGATTCGGACGTCGAACGGGAGCCCGAGTGACTCGAGCAGCGAGAGGTCGGCTGGCGTGTGGAGCACAACCTCGATGTAGTCCTGGCCAGCGTGTTCGGTGACATCGAGGCCGCTGTCGGCGATGACGTTGCGCTGTGCGAGGTCGGCCGTGACCGTGACCAGCTGCGGAGCGAATGCATCGAGCGCCTCGGTCGGGATGGCGCCGCCGAGCAGCCCATCCGCACTGGCCTGGGGCAGAAGAGTCAGACAGAAGGCCGCAGTGGCGCCGGCGGCGATCGCGGCGCGTCGGACGGAACGTCGTTGGGGGGACACGGAACTCCTCGGAAAGTGGTGGGAACCGGATGGAACGCGACCGGTGTCATTGCGTTCCGTCGTACTTTCGCCACCCAACCGTCATGTTCCTGCCGGTAACTATGGGGAGAGTGTCACGTCCAGCGCGAGGGTGAGGCAGCGGCAGCCACCGCCAGCCTTGAGGAACTCGTCGACCGGGCAGACGGCGACGTCGAAGCCCCAACCCTCGAGGATCCTTCCGACCCTCGGAGGGCACGAGGGCATGATGATCCGGGAGCCGATCACGACTGAGTTGGCGCAGAACGCGAGCGCCTCGTCGTCCTCCAACCACAGCGGCTCCGGCACCAGCGATTCGATGATCTTGCGTCCGTAGGAGTCCCAGCCGAGCGGCGCGCACATCGCATGTCGGTCGTCGAGCGGGCAGAACGTGAGATCGAGGTGGTAGAGCCGCTCGTCCACGAGTTCGAGCGTGCGAACCGGGACATCGAGCAGTCCGGTGAGGTGGCTGCCCGCCAGAGCGTCGGAGCGCGGGCGGTAGCCAGAGACGAGCACGCCGTCGAACGGGAGGGCGTCACCGGCGCCCTCGTGGTCGATCTCGGTCGGGAGTCGCTTCACGTCCCAGCCGCGTTCGTCGAACCACGACGCGAACACCTCCGTCTCCCCCTGCCGTTCCGGGTGACGGAAGTGTGAGGGAACGAACGTCTTCGACGCGGCATCGAGCAACCCGGCGTTGGCGGTGAACACGAGGTCGGGCACGCCTTCGGGCTGATCGATCGTGTCGACCGCGGCGCCCGCATCGAGCAGCGT
>JBBSLH010000587.1:0-1872 GCA_038255425.1 Acidimicrobiales bacterium | reverse complement strand
GCGAAATGGATGGTCGATGGCCCGCCCGCGGCGCGCAGCGACCAGGTCGCGCTCCTCGACCAGGCCACGGATCTCCTCGACCGCTGGGTCAAGCGCGAACGGATCCCCGCCGTCGTCAGGCGTCCCGTCGACGTCCTCGACGGTCGGTCGCGTCTCGATCTCGCACTCGCCGGCGAGTTCGAGGCATTGCGTGATGAACTCGTCGACACCTTCGACGTGACGCGCATCGCCCCGTGATCGAACGCCACCTCCCCGCCGGCCACGTGTGGCTGCGAATCACACGGCCCGAGTACTCCGATCCGTTCGACACCTCGTTCGCCCAGCGTGGGGGCGGGCGATGGAACCCGCCGCACTCGTGGCCGACGCTGTATCTGAACGAGGACATGGCGACCGTCCACGCCCAGGTGCGCCACATGTTCGCCGGGCGCGCCATCGACCCCGACGACCTCGACGACAGCGCGCCGCTCCACCTGGCAGCGGCCACCTTGCCCGACCGCCAACGCGTCGTCGACGTCACGACCGCAGCTGGTGCCACAGCGGCGGGCCTCCCTGCGACCTACCCGCTCGACGCCGACGGGAAGCTCGTCGCACACGACGTCACCCAGCCGGTCGGCGCCGTCGCTCGCGGTCGAAATCTTCGTGGGGTGTGGTGTCTCTCGGCCGCACTCACCGGCCGCGAGCTGGCCTGGTTCCCTGCCCGACGCAGCACACCGCGCCCACACTGGTCGAGGCCGAAGGAATTCGGTTCATGGCGCCACGCCCGCTCCCTCGCCGACATCGAGTAGGTGAAGCCGGTGTGCTGGCACGACTGCCTCACGTGTCGGAAACAGTCATCAGTCCACGTCGATCGAGATCTCCGTGCGGTTGCGACCGTTCAACTTGGCGCGGCACAACGCCCGGTCGGCAGCAAGGAGGGCCGCGGTGCCGCCTGATACGGACACTGCAGCCATGCCCACCGAGAAGGTGACACGAAGTGGTGCGACGAGCGTCCAGGTCTCGCGGAGGCGATCGACCAGCTCGGTCGCCGTCCTCAGGTCCGCGCCCGGCAGCACGATGGCGAACTCCTCACCTCCGACGCGACAGATGGGGTCGCCTGCTGGGACCTCGTCCTCCAACATCCGGCCGAATCGGGCAAGGACGCCATCGCCTGTGCCATGCCCATGGTTGTCATTGGCCACCTTCGAGCGGTCGAGGTCGACCATCACGATCGTGCCATCGTCGAAGCTGGACACCACACGGCCGAGCACCCGAGCGCTCCCCAGTCCCGTGAGCTCGTCGAGGTCCGCTTCCTCCGTAATTCGTTCGGCACGACGGAGTAGGTCGATTGCCTGCCGGGCGTCCTCGACGAGCCTCGGCAGGATCCGTTCGAGCTGCATCCGGGCAATGCTGAACGGCTCGGCGATCGCCAACATCGGTGGCCCTTCGCCGAGTGAGACGTCGATCGGGAGCGCATCGATGGGATCCCTCGAGGCCAACACCAACCGGCCACCCAGCTGACGCACGGTTTGGTGGAGCAACTCAACGGCCCCCTCAGGCGTGCGGACCCGAAGGAGCCCTCGAAGCATGCCCGAGACGGAGTCGTGACCGATCTGATCGTCGCGCGTCGGTCCCGAGCGAGCAACCTCCTCCGGTACCCCGTCCCAGGCGACGGACCGGCGCAACGCTGTCGCCGTGCCGCCTCGTGCGCCGCGAGCTCGGTGGCGAACGCGTTCCTCGGCGAGCGCCGCCACCGGTCGGTGGTACACCTCGAACTCCTGTTGATCGAAGCGGCGACGAAGGGCATCAGCGTCGGATTCGGCCAAGTCGTCGGACTGGACCAACGTCTGCGCGACCGCGGGCAGGTCGAGCCGATAGCCGGCACCGTGAACCGTC
>JBBSLH010000586.1:0-1879 GCA_038255425.1 Acidimicrobiales bacterium | reverse complement strand
TGCCAGCAGGCGGGCCGCAGAAGGGCGGAACCCTGCGGGTCGGCGTCGTCGGGAGCACCAACGACATCATGGACGCCCAGTACATCGTCTCTCGAGCCGACCAGGCGCGCCTCATCAGCACCTGGGAGCCGATTGCGAACTACGACGACGATTTCAACCTCTCCTTCGAGCACAGTCTTGCCGAGGAGATCGAGGTGGTCGCACCCGACAAATACGTCGTGCGACTCAAGGACGGCATCGAGTTCCACAACGGCAAGACGGTCGGTGCCGACGACCTGATCTACTCGTTCCAGCGTCTGATCGACCCCGAGCTGGGCATCGCTCCGAACCTGCTCACGTTCATCAACAACGACAGCATGGTCAAGCTCGACGAACGCACCGTCGAGTTCAACCTGCTCACACCGAGCGTTGCGTTCCAGTACGGGCTCGCAGACTACGGAGCGACGATCCTTCCGGTCGGCTACAAGCGCTTCGACGGCGACCCGACGAATCAGATCGGCACCGGCGCATTCAAGGTGAAGAGCTTCACGCCCGGATCCGAGAGCGTCCACGTGCGCCACGAGAACTACTGGGGCGAGTCCTACCTCGACGAGATCCAGCTGATCGACTTCGCCGACCAGTCCGCCCTCGTCAACGCGCTGTCCTCGGGCGACATCGACGTCGCCCTCGACGTGCCGTTCGCCCAGGCCGCGACCATCGAGGCCAGTTCCGAGCTGTCTCTGCTCGAGTCCACGGCCGGCAACTGGCAGACGATCACGATGCGCATCGACGTGGCCCCGTTCGACGACGTGCGTGTCCGCCAGGCGATGCGCCTCATCGTCGACCGCGAGGAGATGGTCGAACGGGTGCTCTCCGGGCACGGCACGATCGGCAACGACATGTATGGCTTGCTCGACGGGTCGTATCCCGACGACTTCCCACAGCGTGAACAGGACATCGAGGCTGCCAAGGCGCTGCTCGCCGAGGCCGGCCAGAGCGACCTGAGCATCGAACTCTTCGCACCCGACGACACCGCCGGGCTGCCCGAGTACATCACGGCGTTCGCCTCGCAGGCCCAGGAGGCAGGCATCAACGTGACCGCCACGGTGCTCGACGGCGGCACGTACTGGGGGGACGAATACTTGCAACGCACATTCGCCACCAGCTACTGGAGTACTCGCCCGTATCTGAACCAGGTCGGCGCCGGTTCGCTGCCGACAGCGACCTATCCGGAGACGAAGTGGCCTCCAGCCGACTCGAATTTCATCGAACTGTACGACCAGGCGTTGGCCGAGACCGACGACGCGAAGCGCAACGAGATCATCCGCGAGATGCAGCGTCAGGAATACGAGGAGGGCGGCAACATCATCGCCTACTTCCAGAACCTGCTCGACGGACACGGCAACTACGTGAAGGGTGCCGTGGCTCGTCCGAACCTGTTGAACTTCGACCACTTCGGTCGCGGCTGGAAGAACATCTGGCTCGAACAGTGACCTGACCGATCCCGAATCGGTCCGATCCCATGGGCATCTTCAAAATGATCATGCGTCGGGTGCTGCTCGGCGTCGCCACGCTCGTGATCGTCTCGATTGCGGTGTACCTGCTCACCAACGTCCTCGGTGATCCCGTCAAACGGCAGCTCGGCCGCGGCGCGCTGCCCGACGTGGTCACCGCGCGTCGCGCCGAGCTGGGCCTCGATCGACCCATCACCACCCGCTACTTCGAGTGGGTGACAGGGCTGGTCACCGGGGACCCGGGTGAGTCGTATGCGAACGGCACGCCGGTGTGGGATCTGGTGAAGGACCGGATCGGCAATTCGCTGCTCCTCATGGCGATGGCGGCCGCGATCTCGATTCCGTTGTCGATCTTCATCGGAGCGTTCGCGGCGCTCCGGCGCGAC
>JBBSLH010000585.1:0-1880 GCA_038255425.1 Acidimicrobiales bacterium | reverse complement strand
CGCTCGGCGGAGCGAACACAACGACGCCCCATCGTTGAGCGTCGCATGGCTCCACCCTCGCTCAGATCTCGTTCGACTGCGTTCTCGATTCCGCCTGTCGTGCGGACGAACCCCCAGCCGCTTCCGCCGCCGGCTCCACCCGCCTCGCGCACCGGGTCGATCCTCGATCGCCATCCGATCGCCCCGCCGATCTCCATCACGCACGAACGATCCATCACCGGCGAACTCGCCGATCAGTTGTGGGACGCCTACCTCGAGAACTTCGAACCACTGGCGAAGGTTGCCGTGCTCCGCCATCTCGACTCCCGCGAGCAGATGCTCGCCCAATTCGCGAACCTCCGCATCCTGAAGCTCGTCGCATGGCAGGGTGCGCAGCCGGTCGGGCTGGGCATGGTCACCAACTGCCTCGAGGACGTGGAGGAGATCTCACCGGCCTTCTTGCGCGCGAAGTATCCCGAGTACGCCGCCCGGAACGCCATCTATGTCGGGATGCTCGTGATGGTCTCACCGGGACAGCGCAACCTCACAGCGTTCAGCCGGCTCTACCTCGAGCTGTGGCAGGTGCCAGCCCGAGCAGGAGGCATCCTCGTCTACGACGTCTGCGACTTCAACCTCGAGACCTTCGGAGTCGGCGAGATGTCCCGCCGCATCGCGAGCAATTTCCCGAAGGCATCGGTCGAGGTGCTCGACCGACAGACCTGGTTCGTCGCCCACCTCCCCGAGCCGCTTCCCGACCAACGGCTTCGCTGAGACCTGGCCAGCTCCGCGTTCGCTCCACGCCGGTCGCTCAGCGACGGCGACTCGTTGTGCCGCAGCGCCGGCCACGGGCTGCCCACTCGGTGTCACCGAGCGCCATTGGCATGAGCAGCTCGGGCACCACGGTCGACGGAGCTGCTGGTCCGTACAGATAGCCCTGCACCTGGTCGCACCCGAGCGCCACGAGATGGCGTGCCTGCTCCATCGTCTCCACACCTTCTGCGACGAGATCGAGGCCGAGAGCCGAACTCATCGCCACGATCGCGGCGACGATGGACGAGTCCGACTCGTGCTGGCCGAGGCCATCCACGAAGGATTTGTCGATCTTCACCATCGACACCGGGAAGCGCTTCAGGTACGAAAGGGACGAGTAGCCCGTCCCGAAGTCGTCGACCGTGAGGCGCACCCCCAGCGATCGAAGCGCTGTCATCGCAGCGATCGTGGCGACCGAGTCGTCCATCATCGCTCCCTCGGTGATCTCCAGCGAGAGAGTCTCGCCTGGGAGTTCGTAGCGTCGCAGGGCGTCGACGACGGTCTCCACGATGTCTCCCGCCCAGAGCTGGCGTGGTGACAGGTTGACCGACATGTAGAGATCCTGTGTGTCGGCCAGGTTCCGACGCAGCCAGGCGAGGTGACGACATGCCTCATCGAGCACATGGTTCCCGAGTGGAATGATGAGCCCCGATTCCTCGGCGACCGGGATGAACTCCGCCGGCGAGATCATCCAGCCGTCGACTTCCCAACGGGCGAGCGCCTCGAATCCCTTGACGCGTCCCGATGTGATGCTCACGATGGGCTGATACCACGCCTGGATGTCGCCGTGTTCGAGCGCTCGCCGCAACATGCGCTCGAGCTCGACCCGCCGAGCGATGCTCTCTCGCATCGAATGGTCGAACATCGTCACCATGTTCCGCCCAGCGGCCTTCGACCGGTACATCGCCGTGTCCGCTTCCTGGATGAGGACGGAAGCTCCTGTACTCCCCTGGTGATCGGTCATCGCGATGCCTATCGAGACGGTGACGAACACCTCCCCCGCACCCAGCTCGAACGGACGATAGAACGTCTGTCGAATTCGATCAGCGAGTTCGTGGGCGCTGTCGTGGTCGAGCCGACAGGAGACGATG
>JBBSLH010000584.1:0-1882 GCA_038255425.1 Acidimicrobiales bacterium | reverse complement strand
GGTGCGGGCTGGGCGGCCATGAACTCCTCCATCGACATCCCAGGTGTCATGGCCCCGCCGTCGGGCATCACCATTGCATCGGAGGTCTCGGCAGATGGCGGCACGGGTTCCGTTGCGTCGGTCACCGCAACCAGCGGTGCGGCGACGGAGAAGGAGAACGCTCCGGCGATCGGGTGTGAATCAGGGGCCCGCACCGACCATCTCACACCGACATCGCCGCCGGCGAGGGGCGGATCGAAGGTCAGGTCGAACATCTTGTCATCCAACGTGACGAAAGATGTCGGAGTCCTCAGCAGACCGTCCGACATCAGGACCGTGAATCCGTCGTCCGCCGGCTCGGATACGCCCGAGAACTCCACCGTGATCATCTCGACAGGGTCCGCGAATGTTGCACCGTCGGCGGGCGACGAACTCACGAAACTCGTGTGGGCGGAGGCGATTCCGCTCGGAAAGGACAGCACGACGACGAGGAATGCGGCACCGATGGCCAGCATTCTCGATGACCGGACGCGCAAGCGGGGGAGTTTCAACGTCATTGAACTGCAATCTACTACACGGTGTCATAGAAGTGGCGCGGATGGTCACTGAACATAGGACAACACCGTCGCCATCCCGGCTTCGAGATGGTAGGCGTTGTGGCAGTGGATCATCCACTCCCCCGGGTTGTCCGCTTGGAAGACCATCTCGACGGTCTGGGACGGCAGCACCTTCACCGTGTCCTTGCGCGGCCCACCGCGAGCGCGACCGATCTGCGGGGTGTGACCGTGCACGTGCATCGGATGCCACATTCCAGACACGTTCTCCATCACGAGGCTGACCCATTCATCGGCACGCACTTCGATCGGTTCGTGGTTGGCGTACGGAACCCCGTTGATGCCCCAGTCGTACTGCATCATCCCGCCGGTCAGTCGAAGAGGAATCGGCCGGATGTCGCCGTCGCCGGGCAGGTCGAGCACCACAGCCTCGGCGGCTCGGAGATCGGCATATCGCAGCCACGTTCCATCGAGTTCGGTGAGCACCGCCGACAGATCAGGGGTGGACGTCGCTGCTGCGTCACGTGTTCTCAGCACTGCGGCAGCCCGCTGGTCCTTGCCCTCGGCAAGCGCGACGACCGGCCATGCGCCCGACTGGACAGTGATCGTGACGTCGTACCGCTCGCCCATCCCGACGAGGATCGCGTCGACCTCGACCGGTTCGACGGCGAACCCGTCGGTGTGGGTCACCGTCATCGAGTGCCCGCCGACTGCGAAGCGGTACGCGGTGTCTCCGGCGCCGTTGATGACACGCAGTCTCACTCGGTCCCCCGACCGCGGCGCAGGAGCGAACGTCAGCGGGTCCTCGAGCGGTCGCCCGTTGATCAGATGGTACGGATACGAGACGTCACCGGCGTCGCCACCGAGCAGTGGCGACTTCGCCATCACCATCGAACCCATGTTGTCCATATCCATGCTCTGCAACGCCAGCAACTCGTCGTCGGGCGTCGTGTCGACGCCGTCGAGCCAGTCGTCCGAGCATGACGACGTAGTCGACGTCTGCGTCGACCCCATCGTCGGGGTCCTCGATGATCAGCGGTGCCAGCAGACCCCGATCGAGTTGGAGGCCGTGATGCGGATGGAACCAGTAGGTCCCGCCATCGGGCACCACGAAGCGATAGGTGAACTCGGCACCCGGCTCGATGTCGCCTTGGGTGAGCGCTGGCACTCCGTCCATTCCGTTGACGATCGACAGGCCATGCCAGTGAATCGACGTCGCCTCGGGGAGGTCGTTCGCGACCGTGACCTCGACCAGGTCACCGACCGACGCACGCAGCAATTTGCCCGGCACGACACCGTCGTACGCCCAGGTTCGAGCGGTGCGGCCAGCCAACTCGAATTCGGTCGGT
>JBBSLH010000583.1:0-1884 GCA_038255425.1 Acidimicrobiales bacterium | reverse complement strand
TTCGACATGTTCACGCAGGTGGCCCAGTCGTTCCGCACGACCGGCACGCCCGACCCGATGGGAACGGTCGGACTCGACTCGGTGCAAGCGGTCATCGCAGTCGGTCAGTCGCAGTCGGGCATCCGCCTTCACGACTACGTCGAGACCTGGCTCCCCGCCCACCCGGACGCCGCGGGTCTGATCGACGGATTCCTGGTCCACGGAGACGTCGGGAAGGACAAGGACTTCGGCACGCCGCCGGTCCCGGTGCTCCAACTCCTCAGCGATCTCGAAGCCGCGGACGACGGAGTCGACCCGGCGACCTTCGGACCCAACCAGCGACTGTGGGAGGTCGCGGGCTCGTCCCACGCCGACCTGTTCATCGGGTACCAGTCGATCGCCGGCCACGGACCACGCTCCCAGGCCGACGCCCCACGGGTGTCGCCCGAGGGGTTTCAGGCGATCATCGACACCGCCGGGAACTACGGCGAGCAGATCGATCCCCTGCTCGGCGTGTGCACCGCCGCCGGTGCCGCGATGCCGATGCACTACGCCGCATCGGCGGCGCTGTATTCGCTGGACCAATGGGTCAAGGGCGGGGCTCCTCCGGACAACGGTCCGCGCTTCGAGTTCGCCGCCGGCGCACAGGCGAAGGACGAGCATGGCAACTCGCTCGGTGGCATCCGCCTGCCACCCATCGACGTGCCGGTGGCGTCATACGTCTCCACGTCGTGCGGGCTCGGCGGCATCACGGTGCCGTTCTCCGACGTCCAGATCCAGGCTCTCTATCCCACGCACGCCGACTATCTCGCGCAGATGGCTGAACGCTCAGACGCGGCAGTACGCGCCGGCTGGATGCTTCCCGAGGACGCGACGGACCTCATGCGGCGGGCATGCGCGGCCAGCAACCGATGGCTCCCCGGTCAGGCCGCGTGCGCCGACTACACGCCACCGGAGTTCCGCGCGGCAGTCGCCTCTGCACCGACCCCGATGCCCGCTCCGGCAGCCGTGTCCGCTCCCGCGCCCGCCGGGATCGCTTCGACGCCACCGTCGTCGACGCTGCCCGCCACCGGCGGCGCAACGGCGCCGTGGCTTGTCGGCGCCCTCCTGGTGGGACTCGTGATGATCCGCTGCGTGGCCGCCGCGCTCCGCCTGTCGTCTCCGTCTCGCTGACGCGTCGGTCACGACGGTCGACTCCAGGGCAGAATGGCCCGCTGTGACCTTCTCCCTCGCAAATGTCGATGGCCGAGCCGCGCTCGTCTCCGGTGACGACTACCACGACCTCGAGACCGCATCGGACGGCGCGCTCGGCCCCGACCCGATGGCTGCCGTCGCTGCATTCCGGCAACTGCACGACGTCGCGCTCGGCGCCCCCAGCGGTCGTGTCGACGAGGTCGTGCTCGGGCCGCCGGTGCCGTCGCCGACCAACTGTTTCGGCATCGGCCTCAACTACCGATCGCACGTCGCGGAGTCCTCGATGGACATCCCCACGGCACCGGTCGTCTTCACCAAGTTCCCCAGCTGCATCTCGGCACCAGACACCGACATCGAGATCGTCGGCGACTCGATCGACTACGAGGGCGAGGTGGTGGTCGTCATCGGCGAAGGCGGCCGCGGCATCGCCGCTGCTGACGCGTGGTCACACATTGCCGGCATCACCGTCGGGCAGGACGTCTCCGACCGTGCGCTCCAGTTCGCCGCCAGGCCCGCGCACTTCGACCTCGGCAAGTCGCGTGACACCTACGGCCCGATCGGTCCGATCCTGGTCTCGGTCGACAGCTTCGCCGACCCGGACGACATTTCCATCGCCTGCAGCGTCAACGGCGAGGTGCGTCAGGAGGCGAGCTCGTCACAGCTCATCTTCACCGTGCCGTTCCTGGTCGAGTACCTCTCGGCGATCATGAC
>JBBSLH010000582.1:0-1885 GCA_038255425.1 Acidimicrobiales bacterium | reverse complement strand
CACGAACTGTCCGGTGGCGAGCAGCAGCGCGTCTCCGTCGCCCGGGCCTTCGTCAACCGCCCGCTGATCCTCCTGGCCGACGAGCCCACCGGCAACCTCGACCCGGCCACCTCGGTCGGCATCATGCGACTGCTCGACCGGATCAATCGAACGGGAACGACCGTCGTCATGGCCACCCACGACCGGTCGATCGTCGACACGATGCGCCGTCGGGTCATCGAGTTGGACCGCGGCACCATCGTCCGCGACCAACATCGCGGCGTGTACGAGTAGGCACCCATGGCACTCAAACTCGACTACATGGTGCGCGAGACCGGCACCAACCTCGTCCGCAACTTCTCGCTCACGTTCGCGTCGATCCTCACCGTCGCCGTTTCGCTCTCGCTCGTCGGAGCGTCGCTGCTCGTGCGCGACGCCGTCGACAACGCGACCGCCCGATGGGAGGGCGGCATCGAGTTCATCGTGTTCATCCAACCCGAAGCGCCAGAGGGCCAGACCAGCGCCGTCGAGCGCGCCCTCGAGGAGTCCCCGCAGGTCGACGACTACACCTTCGTGAACCAGGACGAGACCTTCGAGGAGTTCAAGGACCTCTTCGCCGACTCACCCCAGATCATCGACACCGTCAGCCCCGACATCCTTCCGCCCAGCTTCCGCGTGGTGCCGACCGACAAGTCACCGGAGACCATCGAAGGTCTGCGGACGGTGTTCGAGGCTCAGCCAGGTGTTCGTGAGGTCGTCGCGGCGACCGACACCATCCGCACCATCCAGAACCTGTCTCGCCTCTTCCAGCGGATCACGTTCGGTGTCGCGACGGCACTCGTGATCGCCGCCGGACTGCTGGTGCTCAACTCGATCCGGATGGCGATGTTCGCCCGTCGACGTGAGATCGAGGTCATGAAACTCGTCGGTGCCAGCAACTGGTTCATCCGCGTCCCGTTCATGCTCGAGGGCGTGGTCCAGGGTCTGATGGGGTCCCTCGTCGCGCTCGGTGCAGCCTTCGGTGTCCGCGCCGGCCTGTCGTCGATCTCCAGCGACCGTCGTTTCGAGTTGTTCTCCGGCTTCGCCGTCGACAGCGGCCAGTTCCGGGTGACCGCCATGGTCATCTTGTTCACCGGTGTCGCCATCGGCGCCCTCGGATCGGCGTTCGCGGTCTCCCGCTTCCTCGACGTCTGACCCACTCGTTCTGGGGGTCCCTCGCGCCACTCAGTTCACGCGACTGCACCCCAGAACGGAGATCGGTGTGACTTATGTCACAGTTCTTTGTGGTGTTGAGGGCTGAATCATTCGATTGACTAACCATTCGTGGAGACGAATGAATTACCTGTCGATGTGTCGGCGAAGGTCACGGATCAGCACGTTCGAGTGATCGCCCGACTGGCGCGGGTCTTCGAGACCAGACTCACGGACGAGTCGACGACCCTCCCGCAGTTCCGGGTACTGGCGTTCTTGTCCGAGGGCGAGTGGGCGGCGTCCGCGCTGGCCGAGTGGCTCGACGTGTCCCGGCCCTCGGTGACTGCACTCGTCGACGGCTTGGTGGAGCGTGGCTGGGTCGAGCGACGCGAGAGCCCAGAGGATCGCCGACGGGTCCTGCACCAGATCACCGATCTCGGGCGGGCAGCGCTGGCGTCCTCGACCGAGTGCCTCGCCGCCGCGCTCGACGGCCTGTTCGACCACCTCGATCCACAGGATCGAGCGCAGGCGCTCGTAGGACTCGAAGTGATCTCCTTGGCCATGCAGCGCCATCGGACGGAGAAGCACGCATGAGCCTCACCGCCGATCGGCCCGATGCCCGAAACGCCATGGCCACGTTCGACATCGACGCGCCGCCCACCGAGTTCGAGCCAGCGCCCCCGGACGCGCACTACGACCCGCCCACCGGTCGCGT
>JBBSLH010000581.1:0-1919 GCA_038255425.1 Acidimicrobiales bacterium | reverse complement strand
GTCCTCGCCTTCGCCATCGGCCTCGCTGCCGCCACCTGGGGAACCAGCCTGCGACTTCCGCCCGCAGTCGGCTCACTCCTGTCCACCTATCTCCTCATGGCCATCGGCTTCAAGGGCGGCATCGCCCTGGCGAAGACCCCGATCGCTGACCTGTGGGAACCGGCACTCGCCACCGTTGCCCTCGGCATCGTCACGCCGCTGATCGCCTTTGCCGTCTTGCGGCGCATGGGCAGATTCGGCGTGCCCGACGCCGCCGCGATCGCTGCTCACTACGGATCGGTCTCCGTCGTCACCTTCACCGCGGCCACCGCCGCAGCGATCACTGCAGGTCTCGACCCCGAGAGCTTCCTGCCCGCACTCGTGGTCCTCCTCGAGGTCCCTGGCATCGCCATCGCCCTTGTGCTCGCGCAGTCAGACGCCGCGGGCGATCTCCGAGCCGCATGCCGCGAGGCATTCATGGGCAAGAGCGTCGTTCTGTTGGGCGGTGGCCTCCTCATCGGCGCGGTCGCCACCCCGGCCGCGGCTGCGTCGGTCGATCCGCTGTTCGTCGGATTGTTTCCCGGCTTGCTCGCCCTGTTCCTCCTCGACCTCGGAGCGATGACGGGTGAACGACTCGACGACGTCCGAAAGTCCGGGCCGTTCCTGATCGGGTTCGCCATCGCCATGCCGATCGGCTTCGGCGCCCTCGGTCTCGCCGCCGGCACGGCCGCCGGCATGTCCACCGGAGGAACCGCGGTCCTCGCGGTGATGGCCGCGAGCGCCTCCTACATCGCCGCCCCGGCGGCGGTGGCCATCGCCCTTCCCGGAGCGAATCCCGCGCTCGGACTCTCTGCCGCGCTCGGAGTCACGTTCCCGTTCAACCTCGTCATCGGTATCCCCGTGTTCGTGACGCTCAGTCAGGCCATCGGATGACCGCTCCGACGGTCGGGATCATCGGCGCCGGTCAACTGGCGCGCATGACGACGCAGGCGGCGATGTCGCTCGCCGTCGATGTGAAGGTGCTCGCTGCCGACCCCAGCGACCCAGCTTGCATCGCCGCCACGGCCGTCGAGGTCGGTGACCCCGGCGACCTCGCTGCGATTCGTCGGTTTGCCGAGGGCTGCGACGTCGTCACCTTCGATCACGAGCGGGTCGACCTCGCGGCGATCGCCACGCTCGAGGCCGACGGGGCGCGCGTCTACCCGTCGAGCACCACACTCCGCTTCTCCGACAAGGCCCACCAGCGGGTCGAGTTCTCCGCACGCGAGCTGCCGGTGCCGCAGTTCGCTGTCGTCGACTCCGCAGCCGACATCGAGGCGTTCGCCGCCGCTCACGGCTGGCCCGTCGTGGCCAAGACCGCAGTCGGTGGCTACGACGGGCGAGGGGTCTTCGTCCTGGCAGATCCACACGAAGCACGACAGGTGGCCAGCACGCTCGTCGGATGTCAGATCGTCGTCGAGCCACTGCTCGACATCCGCGCCGAGATCGCGGTCGTGGTCGCCCGACGCCCATCGGGCGCCGCCATCGCGTATCCCGTCGTCGAGACGATCCAACGCCACGGCATCTGCGTCGAGACGGTCACGCCCGCCGACGTCGACCAGTGTCTTGCCGCTGAAGCCTCCGAGCTCGCGATCTCGATCGCCGAACTGACAGGCGCCGTTGGCATCCTGGCTGTCGAGTTCTTCGTCACCCCCGACGGCCTCGTCGTCAACGAACTCGCCCCACGTCCGCACAACAGCGGCCACTGGACCATCGAAGGCGCGGTGACCTCCCAGTTCGAGAATCACCTCCGAGGCATCCTCGACTGGCCATTGGGAGCGACCACCACGACCGCTCCAGCGGTCGCCATGGTGAACATCCTCGGCGGCGCTCACCCGACCGATCCGGCCACCCGACTGTCGGCGGCCCTGGAAGTCGACGATGCGCACGTCCATCTCTAT
>JBBSLH010000580.1:0-1928 GCA_038255425.1 Acidimicrobiales bacterium | reverse complement strand
TCGACTCCGTCGACCAGTACCCGATGTACGGGGTGCGACCCAGCAACACGTAGTCGGTGACGGTCATGTCGTCGGGGATCAACGGTTCCTGGGGGACGTAGGCAACGCGCTGCGCCCGCTGGCGATCCTTGAGATCACTCAACCGGTCACCGTCGACCGACACCGCGCCGGCGTGCTTCGTCAAGCCGGCGATCGCTTTCAGGAGCGACGACTTGCCCGCACCGTTGGGCCCGATCAATCCGACCCATTCGCCTGCCGTGACCGTGTCGGAGAACGGTTGGAGCGCCACGCGATCCCCGTACGCCACCGACACGGCGTCCAACGTCAACTCGCTCATCCGGCGATCCGCCGAGTCCGCAGCAGGTAGATGAAGAAGGGGGCGCCGATGAACGCCGTGACAACGCCGATCGGGGTCTCGGCCGGATTCTCCACGATGCGACCGGGCACATCGGCGAGGACGAGGAACGCGGCGCCGCCCATCAGCGACAGTGGTAGAACCCGCTTGTTGCGCGACCCCGCAACGAGGCGAACGACGTGGGGGACCACGAGTCCGACGAAGCCGATCAACCCACTGACCGACACCACCGCGGCCGTCCCGAGCGTTGCCGCGACCACGATCACCAAGCGCGTGCGCGCCACCGACACACCCATGGTCGTGGCCTCCTCGTCACCCACTCGGAACACGTCGAGGTGTCTGCGATGCAGGATCAACACGATCGAGGACAGCACAACGTAGGGGGCACACAGGCGCACGTCGCTCCACGTGGCGCCGGCGAGGCTGCCGAGGATCCACTCGAACACCTCGCGGATCACGTCGAGATTGCGGCGCAGCACGAAGGTCTGGACCGCGGACGTGAACGACACGACCGCCACGCCGGCCAGGACGAGCGTCGTCCCGCTGCGCGTCGCCGTGAACGCCGACCCGACGATGTAGGTCACCATCACGGTCGCAACGGCGAACACGAACGCGATGACCGGGATCGGGCTGATCGGCCAGTCGTTCAGGGCCCCGCCGCGCAGGACGATCGCGATCGTCGCTCCGAGGCCCGCCCCGGACGCCGCCCCGAGCAGGTACGGATCGACGAGCGGATTGCGGAACACTCCCTGATAGCCGGCACCGGCGATCGACAGCATCCCTCCGACGAGCGCTCCGAGCACGACACGTGGCATACGGATCCTCCACACGATGTTCCACTGGGGGTCGGTCACCCCGGAATCGATCGACAGGACCGGTAGGCGATCGAGCAGCTCCAAGGGCACACGCCACCAGGCCGGGCCGGCCGGGCCGATCGAAACTCCGACCAGGATCGCCACGATCAGCAGAACGCCGCCGCCGACGAACCACACGCGATCGCGTGCGGCCACGTCGGCGGCGGCGTCGTTCACGGGTCGAGCCTGATCGTTCCGCTGATCAGGCCGGGACGGATGCCTGCTCGACGGCAGCAGCGATCGCTTCCATGTAGTCGACGATACGCGGACCCCAACGTGAGGCGATGTCGTCGTCCATCTCGATGACGTTGCCGTTCTGGACGGCTGCGATGTCGGCCCAGCCGTCACGCTCTGCCACGGTCGCCGCAGTCTCTGCACAGCACTTCGTGTCGGCGAGGAAGATCAGGTCCGGGCTCGCTTCGATCACCGTCTCGGCGTTCAACTGCGGATACTGGTTGCCGTCGGTGTCGGCCGACGACCCGGCGATGTTGACCAGGCCCAGGAGTTCGTACTGCTGGCCGATGAACGTGTCCGAGGTCGTACTGAACAGCGTCGGATCGAGTTCGTGGTAGTAGGTCAGAGGGGTCTCGGTCTCGGGTGCGGCCGCCGCGATCTCGTCGATGCGGGTCTGCATCGAGCTGACCAGTTCGGCAGCGTCACCGACGTGGCCGGTGATCGCGCCGAGCTGTTCGATCTGTGCGTACGCCTCGTCGAAGTTC
>JBBSLH010000579.1:0-1940 GCA_038255425.1 Acidimicrobiales bacterium | reverse complement strand
GATGTCACCGGCCATCGCCACGTCGAGGTCCTCACGCTGGTTGGCGTGCATCAACAGGATGCGGCCGAGGCGCTCGCGGTCTTCCTTGACCGAGTTGTAGACCTCTTCGCCCTTGCTGATCTCGCCGGAGTAGACCCGGAAGTAGGTGAGCTTGCCGAACGGGTCGGCGACGATCTTGAACGCCAGTGCGGCGAACTCTTTGTCTTCCGGGCCGCGGTAGAGATCCATCTCTTCGCCGTCGCGCATGAGCGTTCCGTGCGCCGGCGGAATGTCCTTCGGGCTCGGAAGGAAGTCGATCACGGCATCGAGCATGGGCTGCACACCCTTGTTCTTGAACGCCGAGCCGCACAGGATCGGCACGAAGTCGAACGCCAGGGTTCCCTTGCGGATCGCGGCCTTGATGTCGTCCTCGGAGATCTCTTCGCCGCCGAGGTAGGCATCCATGAGTGCCTCGTCCTGCGTGGCGATGGTTTCCATCATCTGCTCGCGGTACTCATTGGCCTGGTCGACCATGTCCTCGGGGATGTCTTCGATCTCGTAGGTGGCGCCGAGGTCCTTCTCGTCGACGTTGCGCCACACGAGTGCCTTCATCCGCACGATGTCGACGATGCCCTCGTAGGCCTTGACGGCTTCGGGGCCACCGGCGCCGATCGGCAGCTGAATGACGAGCGGGTTGGCCTGCAGGCGGTCGATGACCATCTGCACGGTGCGGTAGAAGTCGGCGCCGATGCGGTCCATCTTGTTGATGAAGCACATGCGCGGCACCTTGTAGGTGTTGGCCTGGCGCCAGACGGTCTCGGTCTGCGGCTCGACACCGGCGACGGAGTCGAACACGGTGACGGCGCCGTCGAGGACGCGCAGTGAGCGTTCCACTTCGATCGTGAAGTCGACGTGGCCCGGCGTGTCGATGATGTTGATGCGGTGGTCCTTCCACACACAGGTGGTGGCAGCAGACGTGATCGTGATGCCGCGCTCCTGCTCCTGGGCCATGTGGTCCATGGTCGCTCCGCCGTCGTGCACTTCACCGATCTTGTACGTCTTGCCGGTGTAGTAGAGGATGCGCTCGGTCGTGGTGGTCTTGCCGGCATCGATGTGCGCCATGATCCCGATGTTCCGGGTGCGCTCCAGGGGAAACTCTCGCTTGGCCATCTTCTACTTCACTTCCATCTCAAAGGGCGATGTTCAGGTAATCGCACGCTGGCCGGCCGGATGCTCCGGGAGCCGCGTATCGGGGGGGGGTCTTCGTCCCGTGCATGCGTGCACAAGGCCTGGGAGTGTACCGGCCAGATCGTGAGCACAACACCGTGACCACAACACCGTGACCGCAACACCGTGACCGCAACACCGTGGCCAGACGACGTCGCACCGGTCGCCGACTTCGGGCAGGGCCGCGAGGACACGTGGAGACAGGCGCGACTCGGGCGTCAGGTGGTGACGATTCCCGACACGACGTGGACGACCTGGGCCGTGTCGGCCCCACCTCTGTCGGCCACCACGATCTCGGCCCCACCGACGGTCTGCGCTGCAGCGGACACGACGATCCTGCTGCCGTCGAGCATCGTCAGTTCGGTTCGTTCGAAGATTTCGCGCGAACCCAGTCGGCCGTCGATCGTGACGTGGCGCCGCAAGAGTTGCCGGACCGCTTCCGGATTCGCCGGGAGTTCGGCCCGCACAGCGTCGATGGCGGCATTGCTCGGCGCAAACAGCGTGAACGGTTCGGTGATCGCGTTGAGTTCGACGTAGAAGCCGACGCTGCTCATCAGTGCGTCGAGCTCGGCGAGGCCAGGGCTGGCCTGGACGATCTCACCGATCGTGGACGTCGACGTCGGCACGACCACTTCGGGTAGCGGCGGCGCGGTCGTCGTCGTACTGGTCGTCGTCGTGGTGCTGGTCGTCGTCGTGGTGATGGTCGTCGTCGTACTCGTGGTACTGGTCGTCGT
>JBBSLH010000578.1:0-1948 GCA_038255425.1 Acidimicrobiales bacterium | reverse complement strand
GTCCACGACCAGTCGTCCTCGCCGATCATCTGGCCGGTCGGGATGATGTCGACCGGCTGCACGAACCCATCCCCGTCCATGACCGACATCCTGAAGGGCAGCGGGAGCGCGATGGTCTCCTCCGACTCGTCTGCGTTCTCGATGAAGTACTGCGCCAGTTCGTCCGCGTCTGTTGCGACGACGTGCTCGAACACGTTGGATCCGGGCAAGGACGCCACGTCGAAGCCCAGGAAGCCGCCGTACCCACCACGGGCTTGGGAGATCGTGCCGTCCCCGAGCACGACGATGAGCAGGCATCTCATCGATTCGAGCAGCGATTCCGCATTCATGTCACAGCTCATCGGTCTAGGAGGACGCCATCTTGACATGGATTCGCCACATCACCAAACGGGTCCGATGGTTGGGTGCCGAGGTCGGATGCCTGGTCACGACAGATTCATCCCCTGCGAGTGTCGTCACCCGTACCGTTTCGACTCCCCGTCACTGCGTCCAGGTGCTCCAGGCGGGCGTTCATCGTCTCGGTGAATGAGTCCGGGAGTACCGACGACGACGTCACCGCCGCGAGGAAGACATCTCCGGGTATCCGCCACACCTCTGATGGTGCGGTCGCCTCGACCGTCGCAGTCCGCAGGGCGCGCCGAAGCAGACCGATCTCACCGAACCAGTCGTCGGGACCGAGGCGGTTGATCTCGACGTCGGCGGACCGGACGACGAACGCGCCGCTCGCAATGATGAAGAAGTCGTCGGCGACGTCCCCCTCCGAGGTGACCGCCGTCCCGACGTCGACGTTCTCTGCGACCATGTTCATCGCGAGCCGTTCCATCGCCGGGCGTTCAGCACCGTCGAAGATGTCGAGCCTCGACAGCAACTCCACGATGGGCTCCAGCCGTGCTCTGATTGCTCGCGAGGCACGTTCGGCCTCGAACGCCCGGGGAGCCAACACCATGGTGAGGGTCGCAGTAACGACAGATGCAGCGAACAGTGTGCCTCGCAGACCCACCGCGACGATCAACAGCGGGGCGAGGAACGACCCGACGAGCTTGGCGGATCCGCTGAAGGTGTTCTGCATCCCGAGCACCCTCCCGAGAACCGCTGAATCACATGCGCGTTGCAGCATCGTGAGTGCAACCACCTCGAAGCACACGATCGACGCGCCTTGGACGGCGAGCGCGAACATCACCATCGTCGTGCTGTCGGTGACCGACAACAGCATCAGCGGCCCACATCCGACGAGCGCCGCAGCGACCAGGACGTGACCTGGGCTCCTGGACCCAGCCAGGCGACTCGTGAAGGGTGCAGCAGTGAGGGCTCCCGCGCCGAGCGCCGCCGAAATCAGGCCATAGCCGGAAGGGCCGAGATCCAGGACATCCACGGCAGCCTTGACGTGGAGCACCAACTCGAACCCGCGCAACAGCATCACCGATGCAATGAGCATCAAGAGGACGGCGACTCCGGGTTGCGATCGCACGGAACGCACCCCCGTCGTCAGTTGTCCGAACCAGGACGTCGAACCGTCCGCCGCCGACGCGCGGCTTCCACCGCGGCCGAGTCCGTTCACTCCTGCGAGGAGAAGAAGCGACACCGCGTACGTTGCGCCATTGGCGATGAACGACCAGGAAGGCGGACCTACCGTGAGCAGCAGTGCTCCCAGCAGCGGTCCCGTGAGCGCACTCATCTGCCCAACCGTGCTGCTGAGGGCATTCGCTGCGGCGAGGTCGCGTTCAGACAGGAGCAGCGGGTAGCCGGAAGAGATTGCAGGTCGGTATGGAGTCGACAGCGAACACGTCACGAAGACCAGGCCCAGCATCACAGCGCTCGGACCGCCCATCGCCGTCACCACAGCGAGGGCGAACATGAGGGTCGCACGCGAACCGTCGAGGACCATCAACAGGAGGCGGCGGTCGTAGCGATCAGCGATGACGCCTCCGATTGCTCCGAAGGCCACGCG
>JBBSLH010000577.1:0-1950 GCA_038255425.1 Acidimicrobiales bacterium | reverse complement strand
GACCTCCGTCACGGAATGAGCGTCGTCCCAGGGCATCCTGTTGTCCGCCGGAACCGAGAAGCGCTCGGTGACGTGAACCCAAGGGGGAAACTTCGTGAGAAGTCAGTCCACGCGCCGCTGGACGCGGTTGCTCGCACTACTACTCGGTCTGGCCATGGTCGCCGCTGCATGCGGCGGCGACGACGACACCAGCGACAACGCCAATCCCGACGAAGGTCCGGGGGACTCCGAACCTGACGAGTCCGACGCCGGTGATCCTGTCGCTGGCGGCAAGCTCGTCTACGGCCTCGAGGCCGACACCTCGACCCCATGGACCCCCGCCAACTCGGTGTGTGCCATCTCGTGCCACATGATCATGCGGTCGGTGTTCGACACGATGGGGCTGTTCTCCGAGGACGGCAGCGTGAAGCCGAACCTGCTCGAGTCGTTCGAGCCGAACGACGACTTCACCGAGTGGACCCTGACACCCAAGTCGGGCATCAAGTTCCACGACGGCACGGACCTCGACGCGGCCGCCATCAAGGCCAACTTCGATGCCCACCTGGCGAGCTTCCTCACCGCGAAGGCCCTGCTCAACGTCGACACCGTCGAGTTGAACGCAGACAGCACCGCCGCAGTGGTGAAGATGAAGAGCCCGTGGAACCGCTTCCCGACGTTCCTCACCGGCCAGGTCGGCTACATCGCATCGCCCACGTGGCTTGCCGCGGTCGCCGAGGACGCCACGCTCTCTGCGGCGCCAGTCGGGACCGGACCCTTCGTGTTCAAGTCGTACGAGGTCGGTGGCAGCTTCATCGCCACCAAGAACGCCGACTACTGGCGGGCCGACGAAGGCCTCCCCTACCTGGACGAGATCGAGTACCGCGTGCTCGCCGACGGCCAGGCCCGGAAGAATGCACTGCTCTCCGGCGACATCGACATCATGCACACGTCCGCCGGTCTGGTCATCTCCGACCTGCGCGACGACGACAGCATCGAGTTGACCGAGAACAGCGCATTCGGCGAGACCAACTACACGCTGATGAACCTGGGCAACCCGGACTCACCGATCAGTGACATCCGCATCCGCAAGGCGCTCGCCATGGCCATCGACAACGAGGTGCTCATCGAGCGTCGCGGTGCCGGCATCGGCGAGGTCGCCAACGGTCCCTTCAGCCCCGACCAGAAGGGCTACCTGGACGAGACGCCCTACCCGACGTACGACCCCGAGGGCGCGAAGGCGCTCGTGGACGAGTACAAGGCGGACAAGGGTGTCGACACCGTCAACATCGCCTACACCACCACGACGGACCCGGCGAACCTCGAGACCGGTGAACTGGTCAAGCAGTTCTGGGACCAGGTCGGCCTCAACGTCGAACTCGCCCAGATCGAGCAGGGCTCGTTCATCGTCACCGCACTCAGCGGGGACTTCGAGATGTTCGGGTGGCGCAACCACGGTGGCGTCGACCCCGATGGTCAGCGCTACTGGTGGCACAGCGAAGCTGCCGATGACATCGGTGCCCTGGCCCTCAACTTCGGTCGTATCAAGGACGACGTGATCGACGAGAACCTCGACAAGCTGCGCCAGACGTCCGACGAGGACGAGATCGTCGAGGCAGCCCAGGCGATCAACACACAGTTCGGCGAGCAGGTCTACAACCTGTGGAGCTCGTGGACCGTGTGGGGCATCGCCAAGGACCCGAAGGTCAACGGTCTCGACTCCTTCGTGCTTCCCGACGGCTCCCCGGAGATCTACGGCAACGGCATCGGTGGTTCCCACCAGGTGTCGCAGCTGTGGATCGGCGAATAGCCGTCTCGTCACTACGTAGAAGAAAGCAGTAACCCGTGAAGTTCGTCGTCGTCAGGCTCGCGCAACTCACCGTCGTGCTCCTGGCGGCGACGTTCTTCACCTATGCACTGACCTTCGTCAAGGACTCCCCTGACGATGTGATCGACAAGGTCCTCCAGACCGAG
>JBBSLH010000576.1:0-1979 GCA_038255425.1 Acidimicrobiales bacterium | reverse complement strand
CCTCGATCGGCTCGACCATGTGGCACCTCGCCACCCACCCCGACGACCGTCGACGCCTCATCACCGAACCCGAGTTGATGCCAACGGCGATCGAGGAGTTCCTGCGCGCATACGCCCCGGTCACGATGGCACGCCGCCTCGTCGCAGACGTCGAGTACAAGGGCTGCCCGATCAAGGCCCAAGAGCGGATCCTCATGAACTTCCCCGCCGCCAACCGCGACCCCGAGGTGTTCGAGCGTCCCGACGACGTCATCCTCGACCGGCAACACAACCGCCACCTCGCCTTCGGCACAGGCATCCACCGCTGCGCCGGCTCGAATCTCGCCCGCATGGAACTACGCGTCGCCGTCGAGGAATGGCTGGCCCAAATCCCCGACTTCGAAATCACCGACCCGTCGCTCGTCACGTGGGCCGGCGGTCAAGTGCGAGGCCCGCGGAGCATTCCCGTCCGCGTGGTGTGAGTTCTCACATCGGACGCCACACGACGGAGCGATATCGGACGCCAGTCCGAGCGCCGAGGTTGCCGATCTGATCGGTCGACGGACGTTCGCGCCGCTGTTGTTATGAGCTGTGGATAGGGCGATTGCCCGAGGGTGGGACGTACTGGTGAGGTATCGCCTGGGTCGTTGCGTGACTCAACCCTGCGGCGTGGCCGCCCGCTGTGCGATCTGGGCGGGTGGACGACGCTCACCGACGTGGCGTACTTGTGATCCTTCGGTGGTTGCCGAGACGGCTGTCGTGACCTGATGCGTCCGATAGTGCGGAGTCTGTAGGGCTCATTTGATTTGGGTGGGTCGAGCGCTTCGCCAACTTCAGACCTCACAACAGCTCGACAATTCCACTCCTGGTCGAAGTCTCACAGCCGATGGTTCCGTACAGGACCTCCCCTGCAAGACCCAAGGAGACCAATGAAACACCGGCAGGTGCCAACCTCAGACGTTCAGTCCGTGCACGATTCCGACCATTGCAGTTCCATCACGTCGACCCTGGTCTCGCGATCGTCCGTGACAGGCAACGTCGCGACAAAGCGGACGCTGGCGTCGTTGTCGTTCGCGGTCGAACGGATCGCTCGTGACGTGGGCAGCGAAGCGATCGTGATCGCACTGTTCCAGAGGGGCGCCTACTTCGCTCCGAGGGCCGCCACCTATGCCGCGCTGGCCGAGCTCGGCCTCCCGGTCGTTGTCATGTATGCCGGTGATGGCGAGCCCGTGAACGGGGTCGCGCATGTCCAGCTCACAGCGGACGACCCCCGTGCAGCTGAGTGGAGCATCGTCGTGCTCGGTCCGAGCGTGGGGGCGTACGTGATCGGAACAGATCTCGACGAACTCGACTCCAACGGTCGCACCTTGGAGGACCGGCGCCGGTTCCACGCCAGCTGGGGGTTCGACCGCCCAGGTGCAGCTGTGCATGCTCACCGATTGCTGGCCGGATCGGTCTCCGACATCCCAGCCCACATCGCCGATCGCATCGAGACGGCCATTGCGACCGCCGATGAGATCCCGACAACGACTGCCGAGGCGGCGTTGGGACGCGCTGCGCTGTGCCTCGTCGGATGTCTCGACAGCACCAACGCTCGGCTCGATGTCGTCAATGAGCGACTCGACCGAGAGACCCAGCACGCCACCAGAGATCGGCTGACCGGTCTGACCAACCGCGAGGGATTGCACCGCTGGTTGGGAGGCAGCGAGCTGAACGGCATCGAGATGCCGCTGATCGGACTCGTCATGATCGATCTCGACGGCTTCAAAACGGTCAACGACACCCACGGCCACGAAACCGGCGACCAATTGCTGCAAGCAGTCGCGGGAGCCTTGACCAGCTGCACCCGGCCAGGCGACCTGAATCACCCTGGGTTTGATGGCGGCTCGTTCTATTTGATTCCAACCCCGGTTGGGGCGGTCTGTTGGTCAGCGTAGAACGCTGATTCGAATTCTGCTGGTGGCACGTCTCGACAGTGCGAGTGGAGCCGGTCCTCGTTG
>JBBSLH010000575.1:0-1982 GCA_038255425.1 Acidimicrobiales bacterium | reverse complement strand
GCGCGGGGAGGGAGTGGCGGGTGGAGTCCGACTACCGATGGAACTTCGCGGCCGTACGTCGGGATTCACCGCATCGACCACGTCGCGCGTTATCGGACGGTTCGCGGTCGCGCGATTGCTACATATCCCGGACGGGTCTGGAGCCGTCCCGACGCCGCCAATATCGTGCACCGCAATAGGGCAGCACCCGAGTGGCCGTTGGTCGGCGGATATCGGATCATGGCACTCGGGTTATGTGCCGTTCGCGTGGTTCTTCGCCCGGCGGGGAGTACCGACCGATCTACGATCGCCGTCATGATCACGTTCGAGCCGCTCGCCATCGACGAAGCGAACGCGTTCTTCGATGAGAGCATCCCTGTTGCCGACACTGACGATGTGGACTGTCAACCGGTGGCCCGCCGAGCGAGGTCGTCGACAGCGGGCCCGTGGAGAAGACGACCGTCTGCTTCGAAGCGGGAACCGTGGAGTGGGCAGTCCCATGTCTTCTCCGCTGGGTTCCACACGAGCGACGCTCCGAGGTGGGGGCACTTCCCGTCGACACCGGTCAGGGTGCCGTCGGAGCTGTCGGCGCACACGGCGACCGGGCGGAGTTTGTCGAACTGAACGTGCCCCTGGCCGGGTTTCGGGTCGTGCGTCTTGGTGAGCGCTGCTGCCCAGCCGCCCACGAGGTGCGCAGCGACGTTGGCGTTGGCCTTGATGATCGTCTTTGCGCCCGACACCGGGATCCGTGACGAGGAGAACGACTTCGTCCATGATGGTGGGGCACCGTCGACGATGCTTGCGACGTTGACGGCGGATGCGGCAGGCCCGTTCGAGAACCCCCACTTGTTCATGCCTGTCGCAACGAGCACCCGGTCGTTGCCGGGGGTGACCGGCCCGGCGAACGGGATGCTGTCGCCGGTCATGTAGTCCTGGGCCATGAACCGGTGCGTCACCTGGCGGACGCCGAAATGGTCGTTCGTCCACGCCGCAAGCGTTGCGTAGCGCTGCTCGGTGTCGCCCCCCTGTCCGGTCTTGTGACCTTCGCCGCCGACCAGCAAGACGTCGATCCCATCACCGGTGGTGGCGGAGCGGATGGAGCGTTTGGTGCCGTCAGCAGCGAGGTACATGCCCGGGGCGGGCGGTGCTTCGACCTCGCATGCAACGATGTAGGACGACTGGGGCTCGGTACGAGCGAAGAACAAACCTCGATCGAGGAACGGCAACCCGGTCGTGACGATGACGTGGCCGGCGTCGATGTCGCCTGCCGACGACTGCACCGTCACAACGTTGCGACGTTGCTTGATCCGATGAACTCGGGCGCCGTAGACGATGTCGTGTCCGTCTGTGACGAGGTTCTCGGCGACGGTGTCGAGGAACGCAACCGGGTCGAACTGGTACTGACCGGGTGCAGTGATGGACCGGCGGGCCTCGAACGGAACATCGAGCGGACCGTCGAGGACTACGTCGACGCCGGCTCGGCGGTACAGCGCAGCTTCGCTTTCGAGCGACGCAACCGACGACGCCTCGTTGACATAGGTGATGGCGTCGCGAGATTCCCACGAACAGTCGACGGCGCGTTCTTCGACGTAGCGGCGGATCCAGTCGACACCGAACCGGTTCGCTGCGATGTAGTCGGCGGCGACCTGTTCGCCTCGCTGTTCGGCGATCCCGGCCGCAGTGAGCTGGTGCAGCACCGACACTTTCGCGGACGATTGTGCCGACACGCCGATCGCTCCGTCACCGGCCTCGAGAACGACGACGTCGACCCCGTGATCGGCCAACATCGCCGCTGTGGCAAGTCCACAAATTCCGGCACCGATCACGACCACCGACGCGGACGCTGCCAGTTCGCCACCGAACCCGGTCGCAGGCCGTACACGTTGGTCGACCCAAAGCGAGGCGGATTCAGGCAGAACCAACGAGTCAGTCATGGTGCCTCTGTACCCAGATCCTTGGAGCGCAATCGGGTGAACGTAGGGACACCGTGCTGACCAGCGTGT
>JBBSLH010000574.1:0-1983 GCA_038255425.1 Acidimicrobiales bacterium | reverse complement strand
TCGCTCGCACCCGTCGGCAATCAGGCGGTCATCGCCGCGTTCTTCTCGATCTCACCGGCCTTCATCGCGATGTCGCTCGACAACGCACGCGGCGCAACCACGTTCGATCAGGTAGCCGACGCCCGTGACGCCGGCGTCGTCGTCGGGCTCCGCGAGCACTTCCAGGAGATCTCCGACGACCTCGCCGCGATGGCCTCCGACCTGTGGGCCGCTGCCGACGCGCTCCCCATCTCAGGCCGGGTGCTCGCCGGGACGCTGCGCGAACGCGCCCGACCGGACGATCAGCTGCTCTCGGCATGGCTCGCCGTGAACTGCATTCGTGAATGGCGCGGCGACACGCACTGGGCGATCCAACTCGTCGACGGCATGAGCGAGGTCGCGCTCGGCATCCTCGACGGAGCTGCTCGTGACTACGACGACGACTGGTTGCCGCGCAGCCGCGGTGCCGACGATGCCGCGCTCGCCGCGGCGTTCACCGAACTCGCGGCACGCGGTCTGGCGACGGATCGCAAAGTCAACGCGGCCGGCCTCGCACACAAGGCGGAACTCGAGGCACGACTCGACGACATGACATCGTCGGCGTGGCGTGCGCTCGGTGCGGACGCGACCCGACGGTTCATCGACCTGATCGAGCCGATCGGCGACCGGTTCGTCGAACGCATCGACGCGACCGCAGGGCCGAACTGGATGCCCGCTGCCCGGACCCGCGTCGCTCGATGATCCAGAGCAACTCCCGATGCCGACGGAATGAAGTCGACGGCCACTCGGGCAACGGTCGACGAGGTGTGGTCCGTGCTCGCCGACGCCGACTTCGCGAGACAGACACGCGGACGCGAGTCGCTCGCCAACCACTGGGAGATCGACGGCAACCTTGTCGCCGGCCAGAACCAGAGCGCCGGGCTAATGGTGCCCGCGAGATGACGCAAACCCTCGTCGAAGAGTCCAGACCAGCAACAGCCGAGACCGGCAAGAAAGCGAGTTCAACATGAGCAACACCATCCGTTACGGCACACCGAACGTCGAATACGCACGGAAGATGGCCAACACAGCACCGGCCGATGACGGCCCGGTCTGGATGGTCAACCTGATGAAGTACAGGGAGGTTGCCGAGTACGCCGACGGCCGCCAATCGACCATCAGCGGACGCAAGGCCGACGACGCCTACTCGCCAATCGAATCACTCGCGGCGATCGGCGCCGAACCGGTGTTCTTCGGTGACGTCGACCAACAACTGCTCGGCGACGAACCGACGTGGGACCGCATCGCAGTCGTCAAATATCCCACTCGAAAGTCGTTCATCGACATGCAATCGTTGCCGAGCTTCCAGAAGTCACACCATCACAAGGACGCCGGCATGGAGGCGACCATCATCATGGGTACACAACCAATGGCGATACCGGGCCCGCCTACTGGCTTCACGCAGGTCGAGTGGGCCGACGTTCCGCATCCGCCGACCGACGACGACGGCCCCGTCGTGGTGATGCACGTGCTCCGATTCGAACATGCCGACGCCGCCCACGCAACCCCCGATCACATGGAGCAGTACCAGACGGCTGCGGCAAAGACAGCTATCGGCCACGGGGTGCGCATCAACGGATGGTTCGCTGTGGAAGACACGATCATCGGCGACGGCCGATCGTGGCATCAGGTCCGTTTCAACCAGTTTCCGAGCAAGGCGGCGTTCATGGCCGTTGTCACCGATCCCGCTCGCCTCGACGCCCAGAAAGACCATCGAGAAGTGGCGATAGCCGACACCTACACGATGATCATCCGCGCCCGCCTCAACAAGCTCGAATCATCGATCGATTGTTGAGCGGATCGACGCACACAGCGCCGTCGTCGGGAACTCGCTCATCCTCCTCAACCGAGCGCAATAATGGAGTTCGAGCCGGGCGAGATCACGGTCGGAGCAGCGCTGGCCGCCAGCGCACACGACCCCGTCGTTGCCCTCGTCCCGAATGCCGTGACCGGGCGGCGCTTCGC
>JBBSLH010000573.1:0-1988 GCA_038255425.1 Acidimicrobiales bacterium | reverse complement strand
GGGGGCACCCGATCGTCGTGGTTCGGGGACGCGCGTTTGGGGACGGTGCACCGCTCAGGGGGACCGCAGCCGTGAATCGACCTCGGCGTTGGGGGCGCAGGTGGTCGGTCGGCGTGGCGGGCGAAGGCTCCTGACGATCTCTAGGACCGTGGGTCTGAATCGGTCGTAGCCGGCTGCGGGTGCGACGGGAATCGTTGTGTGAAGACTTCGTTGTCGGGTGAGGATCCGGTGGCGGGGTCGGTGTGGCGAAGGTGCGCAGGCGATGGTGAGGCGTTCGGGGACCGTTTCGGGCTGTGTGGCGGGTTCAGCAGGCGGCGGGCTGGGTGGCGTTGGCGAGTTTGCGCAGGTTGTGGCAGATCGCGTGGAGGGTGAACTCGCCTTGGGCGCCGTCGAGGCCGCGGAGTCGCAGGTGTCCGGCGTTCTGTTTCACTTTCATCTGTCCGAACACGGGCTCGATGATTGCTTTGCGTCTCGCGTAGGCGGCCCGACCGGGTTTGGTGCGTAACCGTCTCGCCATGCGTTGACGGCTGGTCAAGTTGTTCGGGATCCGCCCGACCGGTGCGTCGGGGATCTGTTCGTGGTGTTTGAGTCGTCCGGTCGCGACCAACACGTTGTCGCCGTTCGCGGTCGCGGTGTCGATGTTGGCCGTCGAGCAGTAGCCGGCATCGGCGAGCACCACTTTGGGTCGGGTGCCGATCCCGGCACCATCGAGGGATCGGTGGGTGGCGTCGAGCATCGGGAGGAGTTGGTTGACGTCGGTGGGGTGTTGGGTGACCCAGGTGACGACCACGACTTGGGACTCGTCGTCAGCGACGGCTTGCGCGTTGTACGCGTAGTGGAACCCGTCGTTCGTTTTCATCATCCGCGCATCGGGGTCGGTGAACGAACGCTGCGCTCGCGGTTTCACCACCGCCGTCGAGCGCGCCAACTCGACCGCCATGCCGATCTCGACATCTGACGTGTCGGCCTTGGAAGCTTCGGCTTTGGCTTGGGCGGCTGCGGCCGCCCGCTCGGCGGCATCGGCTTCGAGCGCTTCTTTGGCGGCACGCATCTTCACGAGACGTCGTTCGCGGGTCGCCAACTCGACAGGTACTTCGTCACCGCGACGATCCGGACCGAACTCGTCGTCTTCGGCGGCGTCGACCTGTTCGGCCTCGGCCAACAGCTTGGCGACTTCGGCTTCGACCTCAGGAATCCGACTGGTGAGCCGGTCATACGACATCGCCTTGTGCCGAGAAGCCGACGCGCGCAGCTTGGTGCCATCGAGCGCTACCCGACCCAACTTGACCAGGCCCGCCGCCGCGCACAACACCAGCACCTGACAGAACAGATCGTTCAACGCCACCAGGTGACGGCGCCGGAACCTCGCCAGCGACCGGTAATCCGGGGCGCTGTTGGCCGACAACCAGCGGAACGCCACATCGACATGGCAGCGCCGTTCGACCTCACGCGACGACGTCACCCCCGTCGAATAGGCGTACAACAACAGCTTCAACATCATCCGCGGATCGAACGGCGGTGCCCCCGTCGCGTTCGTGTACGACGCATAGATCGACGTCAGATCCAACGAATCGTCAACGATCTCAGACACGAACCGGGCCGTGTGATCGGCAGGCAGCCAATCATCCAACGACGGCGGCAACAGAAACGACTGATTCTGGTCGTAGGCACGAAACGACTTCGCCTCGCCCGCCGGTGACCTCACCGGCTGCACCACATCCGCCTCACCAACCCCGAACAACCGACCACCATCCACCTCATCGACCATCCACCAAGTTTTCCACGCGGCCCACCCTCAGGAGCGGATTCTGACCCACGCTCCTAGCGTCGCCGACCGGTGTTAGAGCCTCGTGATTGTGAGGGTCTTCGCGAGTTCGTCGTCGATCGCGTTGGGGAGTGGATCGAACCAGAGGTGGGTCGGCGCGCCGGTCGCGGTATCGAACACGGCAACCACACTTCCGTCACCTTCGAGTTCCGCAATCAGATCG
>JBBSLH010000572.1:0-1989 GCA_038255425.1 Acidimicrobiales bacterium | reverse complement strand
CCTGGGAGCCCCGACACAAGCGGCACCGACGATGAGCGAAGCGTTCACCTTGCATTCACGCCCCGGTGCGACCCGCAAGATCCTGCTCGATTTCGACGGCGAGATCGTGACTTCTCCGTACTGGAACGGTGGCAGTCCGATCGATGCAGCGGCGTACTCGCGCGGCAGCAACCAGAGCGACGAGACTTTCTCCACGACCGATCTCGCCGAGATCCAGAAGATCTGGGCGATGGTCGCCGACGATTTCGCACCCTGGGACGTCGACGTCACGACGCAGGACCCGGGAGCCGCAGGCCTCGCCAAGAACAGCTCAGGAGACGTCGAGTACGGCATGCGGGTGGCCATCACACCGTCCTACGAGTGGTTCAGCGCGAACAAGCTCGGGGGAGTGGCCTACGTCGGCTCGTTCGAGCGCTCGGAGTACTCGCCGGCCTGGGTGTTCTCTGCGAACCTCAGCTACGGCGCCGCCAAGCCGGTTGCGGAAGCGGTGTCGCACGAAGTCGGACACACCCTCGGTCTGCGACACGACGGGATCACCTCCACCGACGGCGCCGGCTCCACGACGACGCTCGAGTACTACAGCGGTCACGGCGACTGGGCGCCGATCATGGGGCTCGGCTACTACCGTCCGATCACCCAGTGGTCCAGAGGCGAGTACCCCGGAGCCACGAACCTTGAGGACGACCTGGCCAGCATCGACGGGTACCTCTCCCGTCTCGGAGCCGGATCAGGAGTGATTGCCTCAGGCGACTCGACGTCGATGCACACGCTCGCCAGCGGTGGCCGAATCGACAAGCATTCGCTCCAGATCTCCGGCGGCCCGGTGACCGTGTCGGTCGCAAAGTCTCATCTGAACGGCAACCTGCTCGCCGAACTGCGGATCCGCAACGGGTCGGGGCAGGTCGTCGCGTCGGCAACGCCGATCAGTCCTACTTCGTCGTCGCTCGTGGCCGTCCTGCCTCTCGGCATCCCGGCCGGCACCTACACGGTCGAGATCCCCAGCATCGGCTGGACGCCGACGGGGGATCCGGGCTTCACCAGCTACGCATCGATGGGTTCCTACGTCCTGAGCATCGACGCTCCCGGTACGACCACCACCACCACGACCGCGCCTCCCACGACACTCGCACCGACCACCACGGCTGCACCATCCACTCCGGTCGGCCCTACCCCGACGACCCCGGCCACCACCACGGCTCCGACCACGGCTCCGCCGACCACACAACCACCGACAACGGCCCCGCCGACAACCGAACCACCGTTGGCACGGTCAGCTGGAGACCTACTTGTCGCCATCACGCCCCGTCGCGTGCTCGACACCCGCCAGGCCGGTGCTCTCGTCGCCGGTCCCCTCGCCGCCGGTCGCGACACGCTCATCACCATCGGCGACGTTCCCGACGGAGCCACTGCGGTCGTCGTCAACGTCACCGCCGTCGCACCCCGAGACACGGGCTACTTCAGCCTCACGCCGTGTGGAGTTGCCGACGACTCTCGTACGTCCTCGCTGAACTTCGCTGCCGGCCGCAACATCGCCAATTCGGTGATCGTTCCCGTGTCCCGTACAGGCTCCACAGCCGGGAAGGTCTGCCTCTTCTCCTCGGTTCCCGCACACGCGCTCCTCGACCTGACCGGCTGGATCGGCGCCGCGGGCGAGCTGTCACTCGAACGACTCGGCTCGAAGCGCCTGGTCGACACACGCACCGGCATCGGCATCAGCCGTCGCCTCACCGCCGGCGTGCGCACACCGATCTCGCTCGCTTCCGTTCTGGGGAGCGAGACCGTCGGTGCCGTCGCGCTGAATGTGACCGCCATCCGACCGTCGAGCGGCGGTTTCCTCACGATCGACGATTGCTCTGCCGGGCGGCCACCGACATCATCGCTCAACTTCATCACTGGGGAGATCCGTGGCAACAACGGCGTCTTCGCACTCGGGCGCGGTCGAGAGCTGTGCGTCACCAGCAGCGCTGCGACCCACGTGACGATCGACGT
>JBBSLH010000571.1:0-1991 GCA_038255425.1 Acidimicrobiales bacterium | reverse complement strand
GTGTCGACAAGGCGTCGCACACGGCTGACTGCACGGCGGGCGTCGACCCGATCGTCCCGGACTCACCGATGCCCTTCGCCCCGAGGGGGTTGAGCGGCGTCGGTGTCTCCATCGTGACCAGTTCGAACGACGGCAGTTCGGTGGCCGAGATCATCGTGTAGTCGGCGAGGTTGCCGGTCACGGGGTTGCCCTCGTCGTCGTACTGCATGTGTTCGTAGAGCGCCTGCGCCACCCCTTGGGCGATGCCGCCATGGCGCTGACCCTCGACGATCATCGGGTTGAGCACCGTGCCGGCGTCGTCACACGTGATCATCCGGAGGAGTCGGACCATGCCCGTCTCCGTGTCGACCTCGACCACGGCAACGTGCGCACCGAAGGGGAACGTCGGACTCGTCGATTCGAAGTCGGTCTCCGCTTCGATTCCGTCCGGGCCGGCCGCCGATGCCACCTCGGCCCACGACCGTGACACCGCAGGAGTTCCAGCGACGTGGAACGCACCGGTCGCAGGATCGAGTTCGAGATCGGCAGGGTCGGCCTCGAGGAGGTCTGCGGCGATCTGGCGCGCCTTGTCGACGACGAGACCGGACGCCTCGTGGATGGCCGAGCCACCGAGTTGCAGCGAGCGCGATCCGAACGTGCCCACTCCGCGAGGGATCTGGTCGGTGTCCCCGTGCACGACCTCGACCTTGTCGATCGGGATCCCGAGCGTGTTGTTGACCAGCATCGCAAAGCTCGTGTCGTGGCCCTGACCGTGACCGGACGATCCGGTGAAGGCAGTGGCCGAGCCGTCGGCGTTGACGACCACGCGGCCGTACTCCCCGCCGGGCTGGGGTCCAGCGGTGACCTCGACGTACACCGACACCCCGATGCCGATCTCGAGCGAGCTGCCCGCTTCACGACGCGCCGCCTGCTCGACACGCAGGCCGGCGTAGCCAGCCGCGTCGAGCACGAGGTCGAGACTGCGCTCGTAGTCGCCGACGTCGTAGACCGTGTCGGTCGGCGTCGTGAACGGGAACGCGTCGGAGGGGATGAGGTTGGCCCGGCGAACGTCCGCCGGGTCCATCCCGATCTCGGCGGCGAAGAGGTCCATGGCCCGTTCGATCGCCGCAGTCGCCTCGGGTCGTCCGGCGCCGCGGTACGCCACCGTCGGTGTCGTGTTGGTGACGATCGACTTCGCGTTGAACTGGATCTCCGGGATGTCGTACACCCCGCTCGTCATCGTCCGCGTCATGAACGAGAGGAACGCGCCGAGCGCTGGGTAGGCGCCCGAATCCTGGACGAGGTTCAAGCGGTAGGCCTTGACGGTCCCGTCGCGGTCGCCACCGATCTTCACGGTCTGCCACTGCCCTCGCCCGTGGCCCATGCCGACCATGTTCTCGGACCGGGTCTCGACCCACCGGACGGGTCGGCCGAGCTGCTTGGAGATCCATCCGAGGATGATCTCCTCCGGATAGGCGCCGATCTTTGGTCCGAAGCCGCCACCGACGTCCGGGGTCCTGACCCAGACCTGCGTCTCATCGAGTCCGTACCACTCCTGGAGCGTGGCCTTCACGCCGTGTGGCGCCTGCGTGGACGAGAACTGGATCAGGCGGCCGTCGGCCCAGGTCGCCGCCGCGGCGCGGACCTCGAGGGGGCAGCCCGCCACGCGCTGGTTGAGGAACGTGCCGTCGACCACGACCTCGCACTCGTCGAACGGCGCATCGTCCTCGCCGAAGGAGAGATCGAGGCTGATGTTGTCGCCGACATCGTCGAACAGCAGCGTGTCGCCTGCGAAGGCCTGCTCGGGCGTGAGCACGACCGGGAGGAACTCGACGTCGGCCCACACCGACTCCGCGGCGTCGGCGCCGGCTTCGGGTGACTCGCTGACGATGACCGCCACGGGCTCGCCGACGAAACGCACCTTGTCGGTCGCCAGGACCGGACGCGCATGAAGCGGGTTCAGCAGCGGCACGGCGAGCGGGAGCAGCGGCATGTCGGCGAGGTCTTCGGCG
>JBBSLH010000570.1:0-1998 GCA_038255425.1 Acidimicrobiales bacterium | reverse complement strand
CAGCCTCGATGACCAGTCACCCGTCGTGCAGCTCGTCGCGAAGATCGTCGGCCAGGCGTTGCGCGACCGATCGTCCGACATCCACATCGAACCGCTCGACGATCGCCTCCGGATCCGCTTCCGTGTGGACGGCCAGCTGATCGAGGCGTTCAGCCTTCCGCTCACCGCGCACAACGCCCTCGTCTCCCGACTGAAGATCATGTCGGAGATGAACATCGTCGAGAAGCGAGCCCCCCAGGACGGCCAGTTCTCCACCAAGGTCGACGGCAAGGACCTCGACGTCCGTGTCGCTTCCGTGGCGACGGTGTTCGGCGAGAAGATCGTCATGCGTCTGCTCGACAAGTCGAAGTCGATGGTCGGGCTCAGTGAGCTCGGTATGCCGAAGGAGACGTACAGCACGTACTCCAAGTTGGTGCACGCGCCGTTCGGCATGGTCATCTGCGCCGGCCCGACCGGCGCCGGCAAGACGACGACGCTCTACGCAACGTTGCTCGAGATCAACAACACCGGCAAGAATGTCACCACGGTCGAGGACCCGGTGGAGTACGTGTTCCCCGGCATCAACCAGGTGCAGACCAACGAGAAGGCGGGCCTCACGTTCGCCACCGGCCTCAAGGCCCTCCTGCGTCAGGACCCCGACGTCATCCTCGTGGGTGAGATCCGAGACGCGGACACGGCCCGCATCGCCATCCAGTCCGCGCTGACCGGTCACTTCGTGCTGTCGTCCCTGCACGGCACCGACGCCGTTGCGGCACTGCACCGTCTGCTCGACATGGGCATCGAAGCGTTCCTCGTGGCGTCGGCCATCGTCGGCGTCGTGTCCCAGCGACTGATCCGCAAGATGTGCGACAACTGCAAGGAGCCCTACGAGTTGGGCCCCGAGGAGCTCGCCGTGTTCCGCCAGCACTCGGGTGGCAGCGAGAAGACCACCTTCTACCGCGGCGCCGGCTGCACCTACTGCTCGAACACGGGCTACCGCGACCGCATCGGCATCTACGAGTTGCTCCGCATCACACCGGAGATCCGTCGCCTCATCGTCGGTTGGGCCACCACCGAGGAACTGCGCCGACTCGCCGTTGCCCAGGGCATGCGCACCATGTTGCGTGAAGCCGTGCAACTGGTGGAGGACGACGTGACCACCGTGTCCGAAGTCGTCCGCACCCTCTTCGCGCACTGAGTTTCCACGCTTCCGCGTGTTCGGACTCGCTGGTCAGCTGGCGACGCTGGGGTGGGGGTGTCGTTGACCTACGGGGATTGCCGGGTCGACGAAGGTGACCCATCTTCGATCGAGGCGTTCGCCGATGGGATGTTCGTACTCCCCGCTGATCGGTGGCGGCGGTCCGTTGGGTGGCGTGGGTGTGGCTCCCGATGCGCGAATGGGTAGGCCGTGGTGATTCGTGAACACGAGCGAGTCGGGGTCGTCGGCGTTGCCGGTGATGCCGAGCCGTTTTCGGTGGTGCATTCGATGGTGTCTCGAGCACACGGTGATCAGGTTCCACGAATCGGTCGGGCCGCCTCGTGACCAGTGGATGATGTGATGCAGGTCGAGTCCCCGGGTCGACGTGCAGCCGGGGAACTGGCAGCAGCCGTGGTCGCGATGCAGGACGTGCCGGCGGAGCCGATCAGGGATCACCCGTGAGGTGCGGCCGATGGAGACCGGTGTCGCACCCTCGACGAAGATCGGGTCGATCCGCCCGTCGCAGGTGAGCAGGTCGCGGAGCGAGTCGGGCAGCGCGATGTGTTCGGTCGTGCCGATGGTGCCGTCGAGCGGCAGGAACAGGCTGACCCGGAAGCGATCCCGCCGATCCTGTGATTCGACGCCGTCAATGGCCCGGCGAGCGATCTCGAGGAAGGCATCGGCGTCGGACACCGGCACCAGGACGTTCGGGTCGGCACTGGCCCCGGGCAGGGTGGCGCCGGGCGGACGAAGACCGGCGCCGGTTGCGTCGGCAGCGCTGGCGGAGCCGGTGGTGGCCCGAGTCGCAGAGTCGCCGTCCT
>JBBSLH010000569.1:0-2006 GCA_038255425.1 Acidimicrobiales bacterium | reverse complement strand
GCAGTACCGACACGGCGACTTCGTCCCGATCATCGAGCTCGGTGCGGACGCGACCTTCGCGGCGTTGCGCAACGCGAGCCATCTGTTCGATGACGTCGTCACGATCCAGGAGCTGTGGGCGGAGAGGATCGAGGAGTTGCGCGTCGACGCGGTCGCTCACCGGATCGTTGCTGCGTTGCTCTCACACCCCGTGGTGGACAGCATGATGCTCGAGCCCGTGGTGGAAGCATCTCGATCGACGATCACATCAGCGCTGAAGGATCTCGCCGACCGCCGAGTCCTGTCGGCGATCAGGAGGTCGGGGCGCGGGCCTCAGCGATATGTCGCGCACGACGTGATCCGCGCACTCGATGCCTTCACTTCCCGCGCGATCAACCCCTTCGGACGACACTGAGCGACGCAGGCCCCGGCACGACACGTCGTCGCCTCATCCACACCGGGCGGTCGCCCCTAGTGGCGTCGTCGCCATCCTCATCGCGTACTCAGCGTTGGGAGTGCCGTATCGGACCGTGTTGCTCATCGCCCGCCGGCCTGCCCGCGGGCGTCGACCGGTTCACCAGACGGTGTCGTAGGCGTTGAGACGAGCAGCTGCATCATTTCGCGGGCGACCATCGGCCCGGCGTTCTGGTTCTGGCCGGTGACGAGGTTGCCGTCCACGACCCAGTGGTTCGCCAGTGGGTCGCGTCGGCGGGTCCGGCTCTCGAAGTCGGCACCGGCACTGCGCAGCTCGCGCTCGGGATGGTGTGGCGTGGACTGGATGTCGAGCTCCCTCACCTGCTTGTCGGTGACCGCCGAGATCCTGCGTCCGTCGACCAGCAACCGTCCGTCGGGTGTCCTGGCGTTCAGCAGGCCGAGGGGGCCGTGACACACGCCGCCGATCACGAGACCCGCACCGTTGGCCTCGGTCATCTTCTCGCCGAGTACCTCGGAGAAACCGAAGTCGAATGCGGCACCCCATCCACCGGCGAGGAAGACGATGTCGTAGTCCGCCATGTCGAGTTCGCCGATCGCGAGGGAGTCGGTGACCTTCGCCCTGAAGTCGTCGTCCGCCAGGAACCGGTCGTCGGCGCTGCTGCGGATGACGGGCTTGATGGATTGCGGATCGACCGGGATCGTCCCGCCGCGGGGGCTGGCCACATCGACGTCCATGCCGGCGTCGAGGAAGGCGTAGTACGGAACGGTCATCTCACTCGCGAAGACTCCGGTCGGCTTGCCGATGTCCATCGTCGCGGTGTTGGTGGCGACCACCAGCGCACGGCGACCGGCGAGGTCGAATGTGGTCGCGTCCGGATCGTCGGGATGCAGCCCGGCACGTTGGAGTACCTTGCGGAGCAAGCGGGCTGGTGGGGGTGGCTGCTGCATTTCTGCTCCTGAAGTCGGTGTTCGCGAGGCGTATGGCCATGCGTCGTTGCGGCGGGGGACGGCGCGCCTGCGTTCAGTGCGCAGTGCGACGCCGAGATGGTGCAACACATCGGCGGCGGCGGGGTCGTTCCAGCGGTTGGTGGCTTCCACCGGGTCGGCCTCGAGGTCGTAGAGTTCCCACTGGTCGGGGAGGGGAGTGCTCCGGTGGGCGTTGCCGCCGGCGCCGGTCGCTGCGAGGTGTCGCACACCCGGTTCGGTCCAGGTGGACGGGTCGTCGAACGTCCGGACCAGCTTCCACAGGTGGCCGTCGGCGTCGACGGTTCGCGGGGCACGTTGGACGATTCCTTCGAAGTTCGCTGCGACGTGGGCGGGTACGGCGATCCGCAGTGGGGCGGGCGGTGGATCGGTTCTGCCGATGTGACGCGCTAGCCCTGATGCTCCCGAGTCCCCTTCGAGCATGTTGTCGCGAGTCATCAGGTAGACGCACCGGTTGCGGTCGGCTGATCCGGGGTCGTCGACGACCGGCATCAGATTCGTGCCGGGCCGCGGGTGGACCTCGCTGAAGTCACGGCGCAGGACCTCGGCGGCGATCCTCTCGTCGATCCCCGCTGCGCCGAGCAACGTCGGCACGATGTCCACGTGCG
>JBBSLH010000568.1:0-2011 GCA_038255425.1 Acidimicrobiales bacterium | reverse complement strand
GGCGTGATCGAGGTCGGCTTGCGCCTCTGCGGCGAGTTCGACAATTCCTGCGACCGCATCGAAACCGGATTCGAGGAGACCGACGTGGACCGCGATCCAATCCACGGGAACCAACGTGTCGGCGTCGGTGGACAACACGGCAACTCTGTCGTGAGCGAACCCGTCGTCGGTACCGAGATGGACATCGAGTCCGAATTGTCGGGCCGATGACGCTCGTCGGGCCGCGGTTGCGACCATCGTCCAGTTCACCACTCCTCCCCCTTCCACGAAGGAGCGCCCGACGATTTCGGTGTCGTCGGTGCAGCTGTCGAGCACGAGCACACCCGACACCGTCCGGTCTTGGTGGGCCGCAGCCTGTTCGATCGAGTCCAGTGCTGCTGCGAGTCGATCCTGTTCATCGTGCGCGGGAACGACGACCACGACGGCGTCGATGGTTGCGGGGGCCTTCATCGACACGCACCTGCGTCGACGTAGGCGCTGATGTACCGGCCCGCCATGACCGCCGCGCTGAAGTGGTCGACGGCGTGTCGGCGACATGAGAAGCGGTCTTTTCCGGCCGCGTCCACGATCGCTCGCGACAGTCCGGCAACATCGCTTGCCGCAGCAAGTGCGCCGACCTGATCGCTGACGATCTCGGCGAGTGCGCCTCGATCGAACGCCGCGACCGGTGTGGCACATGCGAGTGCCTCCGCCGCGACGAGTCCGAACGGTTCCTCCCAGCACGGAGTCACGACGGCGACCGCGGCACCCGCAATGAGCGTGGCGAGTTCGTCGAGGCGGAGATGGCCGAGATACGCACACGTCCGGTGCGGCAGTCGTGGACGGATCTCCTCGTCGAAGTAGGTGGAGTCGTGAATCGGGCCGGCGATCAGCAGATCGATTCCGGCCACGCTGGCCGCTTCGATGGCGAGGTGGAGCCCCTTTTCCGGCACGATCCTGCCGCTCCAGACGGCGTACTGACCGCCGGGACCCGGTCGCCACCGATCGAGTTCGACACCGTTGTGGATGACCTGGTCGACGGGGTGTTGCCATGCTGACGCGTTCGAGAACGACACCGACGCGACGTGGCTGTTGGTGAACGCGGTGCCTCGACGTGAGCGACGCTCGTCACGCACCCGGTAGGCGCTCTCCAACCACGGTGTCGGTGGGGTGTGAAGCGTGTGCACGATCGGGCGCGACATCGGCGTGACGACCGGGAGATAGTGCAGCGAGTTGTTGTGGACAGCGTCGAAGCGATCCAGATGATCGACGACGTCGAGGTAGGCGTCGTGTTCGATCATGAAGCGATCAACCGGCATCGACACGTCGGCCCGCGCGGCGTCGGACGGCTTGTAGCGATTCTCGACGAGCGGTTCGATGGCGTACGGAACATCGTGTCCGTCCATTTCCTCCCGACTTCCCGCGAACACCGTGACGGAGTGCCCGAGACGAGTCAGTTCACGGGCGAGGGTGTCGGTGTGCCGTTCGAGGCCGCCGGCATGCGGCTCCTGCGTTGCGAAGCGGACGCCGGCGATGACGGCGAGATCCAGTGAGGGTGTGGCCAGTGAGGGTCTGGACGGTGTGGGATCGACGAGGGGCACCGGGGTGCAGTACCCCGGTGCCACGGTTTCCATACCCTCGGAGCTCATGAGGGGAGACGCGCTCAGGTCTGGTCGACGTCGGCTTCGCGATCCCAGAATCGGACGTTGCGGCACGCCTCCACGAACTCGGTGATCGACGTCTTCGAGCTGACCAGGTGGTACCCATTGTCGCGATCGGATTCGCCGATCCCGGCTGCTTCGAACAACGCGTTCGCCGACTGCGTGTAGGCCACGAATTTCGCATGCGCGTGGGCGTCGGAGACGAAATCCTTGGCGGTCGCATCTTTGGACAACGTCGTGGCAGCCTCGTCGGTCAACACGAGAGCGACAGCATCGAACAACACCGACGGCCCGCCGTCGATTTTCTCGTCCACATCGATCGCGTCGCCGTTGCTGTCGGTGACGCCCCTCACCTTGGGAGCGACGAAGGC
>JBBSLH010000567.1:0-2043 GCA_038255425.1 Acidimicrobiales bacterium | reverse complement strand
TCGGCCATGACGACCGAGTCCATGTCGTCGACGCTCCCGCCCTTCTCCGAGACTCGGGAGGGCGGCATGTGGAGCATGCCGCTGTCTCGATCGCGCGAGGCGGTGAAGCGGAACTTCCAGTCGTCACGTCGGAGTGCCGCCGATGCTGACACTCGGGCCGGGCCCGGTCGGTTCGGCGGCTCGACGTCGACCTGTCCACGCCATGCGAGGAACTGGCCGTAGGACACGGGACGACCGGACTCGACCTGCGAAGCGACGGTGCGCCGAGGTGACCAGTCGGCGACGTGTTCGGTGGTGCGCAGGATGACCACGTCGCACCCGTCGGCGAGGTGGACCATGGCGATGGTCTGGTCGGGCTCTGCGTCCTCGAGTACCGACGCGAGTGTCACGAACGGTTGGGCGACGCCGGTGTTGCCGATGGTCGCGTCGAGGTTGTCGGCCGGATTCTCGAAGTTCGGGTTCTCGACGCCGAGCTTCTTGACCGCTCGGCTGAGGGCACGTCCGTGCATCCCCGTGGCGATCAACACGTCGACGTCGGTCGCGGCGAGGTCCGCGCGATCGAGCGCCCGTCCGAACGTCTCGGTTGCGAGGTCGACGTAGGTCGACTCGGCGAAGCGCTCCTCCCACGCCCGTGAGCGATCGTCGCCCGGTGTCCGCCAGCGGTCGAGGATCTCGGTGGTGGCCGACGCGTCGACGACGAACGTCGCGAGGAGCGGCCCGTCGTCGGCGTCGCCGATACGCACGGCACCGGCACCGTCGCCGCCGATCGATTCGTCGGCACTGGTCGGCAGCCCGCTGCGCCTGTCGGATGCGACCACGACGATGTCGCCGGTCGCCCGCAGTGCGGCGTTCAACGCCCCGATGCCCGAACGGAGCCCACCGCCGAAGTCGAGCGCTGGGCACTGACGGCGCACACCGAGCGCAGCGTGGACCGCGCTGGCGTTGGTCTTGTCGACGTAGGCGGGGTCGGTGGTGGCGAACCACAGCGCCATGAGCGGAGGCTCTCCAGCGCAGAGGTCGCCGGCCCGGCAGGCCTCGACCCCCATGGTGGTCGTGTCCTCGTCGAACGAGGCAACGGACCGTGTTCCTCGCCCGCCACCCTTGCCGAACGTCGCCGCGATCTCGCTGCGGTCGAGCCGCCGGGTCGGGATGTGGGCGCCGATCGATCGGATGCCTCGTGTCGGGGTCGACGGTGCCATGCCGTCGATTCTCTCAGATGTCTGACGCGGCGTCAGAAACCGCGGCGAGGCGCTGTCAGCCGATCGCCCCTGACGAGCGCAGCTCGGCGATGCGCTCGCTCGACAGGCCGAGTTCGTCTCCGAGGATCTCGTCGGTGTGTTGACCGAGCGTCGGCGGCGGCGTTGCCGCCGAGTCGTCGACGCCGCTGATCTTGACCGGGTTGCCAGGAGTGAGCACGGGCTGGTCGACACCATCGGTGCGTGGGATCTCGGTGAGCATGTTGCGGGCTCGCACGTGCGGGTCGTCGACGAGGTCGGCGCCCTCGAAGATCGGAGCGGCAGCGATTCCCGCGGCGGCCAGCGCTTCGGCGACGTCGATGGTCGAGCGATCGCCCGCCCACTCGGCGACGGCGGCCCGAAGCACATCGAGGTGGTCGACCCAACCCTGGGGCGTCGCGAATCGGTCGTCGTCGGCCCACTCGGGATGCCCGATGGTCTCGACCAGGCGAGCGAACTGGTGGGGTCGACCGACCTGCATCACGATCTCGCCCGAGGTGACGGCGAACCCGTGGTTGATGAGCGGAGGAACCGTGCGTGGATCGCGACCCATCGAGAAGTAGTTCGGGACGATGTCGGCGAAGGCGACCATGCAGTCGAACATCGAGATGTCGACGTAGGCGCCATCGCCCGTTCGGTCCTTCCTTCGCAGCGCCGAGAGCAGGCCGATGGCCGCGAACAGGCCGCTTCCCGTGTCGCCGAGCGCGCCGACCGGCGAGACCTTCACAGGCTCGTCCGCGGGCCGATTGAAGGCATACATGCCGGACATCGCCTCGGCGATCGGGGCGAAGGCCGGCCAATGTCCATA
>JBBSLH010000566.1:0-2052 GCA_038255425.1 Acidimicrobiales bacterium | reverse complement strand
TCTTGGTGGGCCGCAGCCTGTTCGATCGAGTTCAACGCTGCAGCGAGTCGATCCTGTTCATCGTGTGCGGGAACGACGACCACGACGGCGTCGATGGTTGCGTTCGCATTCACCGGCTTGCGCCTGCGTCGACGTAGGCGCTGATGTACCGACTCGCCATGACCGCCGCGCTGAAGTGGTCGACAGCGCGTCGGCGACATGAGAAGCGGTCCTTTCCGGAGGCGTCCACGATCGCTCGCGACAGTCCAGCAACATCGCTGGCCGCAGCGAGTGCGCCGACCTGATCGGTGACGATCTCGGCAAGTGCGCCCCGATCGAACGCAGCGACCGGTGTGGAACACGCAAGTGCCTCCGCTGCGACGAGTCCGAACGGTTCTTCCCAACACGGAGTCACCACGGCGACCGCAGCATCTGCGATGAGTGTGGCAAGTTCCTCGAGGCGGAGATGGCCGAGATACGCGCTCGTCCGGTGCGGCAGTCGTGGACGGATCTCTTGGTCGAAATAGGTGGAGTCGTGGATCGGGCCCGCGATCAGGAGATCGATCCCGGCCATGCTGGCCGCTTCGATGGCGAGGTGCAGCCCTTTCTCCGGCACGATCCTGCCGCTCCAAACGGCGTACTGGCCGCCGGGGCCGGGTCGCCACCGATCGAGTTCGACACCGTTGTGGATGACCTGGTCGACGTGGTGTCGCCATTGTGACGCGTTCGAGAACGACACCGACGCAACGTGGCTGTTGGTGAACGCCGTGCTTCGACGTGAGCGACGCTCCTCACGTACCCGGTAGGCGCTCTCCAGCCACGGAGTCGGAGGGGTGTGAAGGGTGTGCACGATCGGGCGCAACATCGGCGTGACGACCGGCAGATAGTGCAGCGAGTTGTTGTGCACTGCGTCGAAGCGCTCCAGGTGGTCGACGACATCGAGGTAGGCGTCGTGTTCGATCATGAAGCGGTCAACCGGCATCGAGACGTCGGCCCTGGCTGCGGCGGACGGCTCGTAGCGCTTCTCGACGAGCGGCTCGATGACGTACGGAACATCGTGCCCCTCCATTTCTTCCCGACTCCCGGCGAACACCGTGACCGTGTGCCCGAGACGAGTGAGTTCACGGGCGAGCGTGTCGGTGTGCCGCTCGAGGCCGCCGGCGTGCGGCTCCTGTGTAGCGAAGCGGACGCCGGCGATGACAGCGAGATCCAGTGACGGTGTGGAGGGCATGGGATCGACGGGAGGCACCGGTGTGCAGTACCCCGAGGTCACGGTTTCCATACCCGCTGCGCTCAATGAGGGCCGGTGATCTCTCAGGTCTGGTCGACGTCTGCTTCGCGGTCCCAGAATCGGACGTTGCGGCACGCCTCGATGAACCCGGTGATCGACGTCTTCGAGCTCACCGAGTGGTATCCGTCGTCGCGATCGGACTCGCCGATTCCGGCGGCCTCGAGAAGAGGCTCCGAGGATTGCGTGTAGGCGACGAACTTGGCGTGCGCATGGGCGTCGGACACGAAGTCCTTGGCGGTCGCATCTCTGGCCAACGTCGTGGCGGCGGCGTCGGTCAACGCGAGAACGACAGCGTCAAACAGCACCGACGGCCCGCCGTCGATTTTCTCCTTGATGTCGATCGCGTCGCCGTTGCTGTCGGTGACACCTCGCACCCTGGGTGCAACGAAGGCGAGCGTGACGCCTTCCTTCTTCGCAGCGGCGCGCAGGCGCTTGAGGACGTCGGCATCGGATCCGTCAGCGACGAGTACACCGATCTTGCGTCCAGCGAACGACTGCAACGGTTCTGCGATGATCGACAACGCGGGCGACGGTTCCAGATCTGTCCGTGTGGGTTGTGCAGCGTCGAGTGCGTCGGGGAGATCGATGCCGATGCCGTCGGCCACGTTGCGAGCGAGGGCATCATCGATGTTTCGCAGCCCGGCGACCATGCGCTGCTGGATGTGGAGATGTTCCACCTTGGACAACTCGAACACGAACGCGTTCGCGATGTGGGTCTGCTCGACGTCGGTCTGTGAGTCGTAGAACTGCTTGGCCTGGCTGTAGTGGTCCGAGAAGGACTC
>JBBSLH010000565.1:0-2054 GCA_038255425.1 Acidimicrobiales bacterium | reverse complement strand
GCTCTCGGCGAGTGCGGCGATGATCGCGAGCACGGCCAGTGTCGTGAGGAGTCCGCGGTCGCCGTCGGCGATGGCGCCGTCGATGATCTGGCCGAAGATCAACGGGGGAGCGAGCCCCAGGAGCGCCGCCAGGACGATCGCCGCCAGGAATCCGAAGATCTGTGCGCGGTAGGGGCGAGCGAAACCCCAGACGCGCCGGACGATCGTGCGGTCGACCGAGGCGCCGGTGACGTCCTCGCCGTGGCGCGGCAGCATCGAGTGGGGCGGCTGGCGCATGGAGCGAGCCTACGAGCCCTTGGTCCGTGAGCCTCAAGGGGAGGGGATCTCGATTCGGGGTTGACCCGGGGCCGTCGCCACAGCAGAATTGGACAGGTGTCCACCACTGCTGTCCAGGCAACGTCGCCCCGCCGCCATCTGAGCAGCAAGAGGGCGCAGACGGTCGAGCACCTCACTGAGGCCGCCGTCGACGAGTTGCAGGAGTCGGGATATCAGGCACTCTCGATACGGGCGGTGGCCGCGCGGTCGGGCGTCGCCCCCGCCACGGCCTACAACTACTTCTCCTCCAAGGAGCACCTCGTGGCCGAGGTGTTCTGGCGTCGGATCAGCCAGCAGCCCGATCGGAGCGTCGACCGACGGCGGACGCCGGCCAACCGTGCTGCCGATGTGCTGGCCGACTTCGCACTGGTTGTCGCCAACGAGACCGAGCTGGCGGCGGCCTGCACGGTCGCGCTGCTCGCCGACGACCCCGAAGTGCACGAGCTCCGTCTGAAGATCGGTCGCCTGTTGCACGAGCGTCTCGTGGCGGCGCTCGACGGGGACGCGTCGCACGTCGCGGTGCGGACGCTCGAGTTCATCGTCTCCGGAGCGCTGATCGAGGTCGGCACCGGCCACCTCGCGTACGACCACCTGCGCGACCTGCTGGCGGAGTCCGCGGCGCTCGTCCTCCGGGGAGCCGCATGACGGTGACGTCCGACCCCCTCGTCTACGACCCGTATGCGTACGAGATCCACGAAGATCCGTATCCGACCTATGCACGGCTGCGCGACGAGGCGCCGGTCTATCGGAACGACGAGCGCGACTTCTGGGCGCTCTCCCGCCACGTCGACGTCATGGCAGCGTTCCGCGACACCGACCGCTTCTCGAATGCGCATGGCGTCTCGATCGACCCCGCCGCTTCTGGGCCGCATGCGCACAAGACGATGTCGTTCCTCGCCATGGACCCGCCCGACCACGGGCGCATGCGAGGTCTGGTTTCGCGAGGTTTCACCCCACGCCGGGTCATGGACATGGAGGACGACATCCGGGCGCTCACCGTCGGACATCTCGACGAGTGCCTCGAGCGCGGGTCGTTCGACTTCGTCGGCGACCTCGCCGGCAAGCTGCCGATGGACGTCATCTCCGAGATGCTCGGTGTTCCGGTCGAGGACCGTGCTCGTCTCCGCACCGCATCCGATCTCCTGGTCCACCGCGAAGAGGGCGTGACCGACGTGCCCAAGGCGGGTGTCGAGGCCGCCTTCGAGTTGGCGCTCTACTACGCCGACATGATCGCTGACCGTCGATCGAATCCCCGGGACGACCTCGTCTCCGCGCTGTGCGCGGTCGAGACTGCCTCGTCCACGGGAGACGGTGTCGACCGCCTGACCGACGACGAGATCACGGCCTTCTTGTTCCTGATGGTCGTGGCTGGCAACGAGACCACGACCAAGCTCCTTGCTCACGCCTGGTACTGGGGCTGGATGAATCCGGGCGAGCGGGCGAAGCCGTTCGCCGATCCTTCACGGATTCCCGACTGGATCGAGGAGACGCTTCGGTACGACACGTCGAGCCAGATGCTCGCCCGGGTCACGACGACCGAGGTCGACCTCCACGGCATCACGATCCCGGCTGGCGATCGGGTGCTGCTCCTCGCCGGCTCGGCCAACCGGGACCCGAGACACTTCCCGGACCCGGATCGCTACGACCTCGAACGCGACACCTCGGGCATCGCCAGCTTCGGCGTCGGCCGCCACTTCTGTCTCGGCGCGTCGCTCGCCCGTCTCGAGGCACGGATCGTC
>JBBSLH010000564.1:0-2054 GCA_038255425.1 Acidimicrobiales bacterium | reverse complement strand
GACGAGCGAGGCCAGGCGTCCGCCGGACTCGTGGTCGATCGTGACCGAGGCATCGCCGGCGGTCAGCGTCACGGATGTGGGCATCGACGACCTACGTTGCCCGACATGCGTGCCGTCGTCCAGCGGGTGTCGTCTGCTTCGGTCACCGTCGACGACGAGGTCGTGGGTGCGATCGGTCCGGGCCTGCTCGCCCTGATCGGGGTCACCCACGACGACGGTCCTGAACAGGCGAAGAAGATGGCGGGGAAGCTCGCGAAGCTTCGCTTGCTCGACGATGCCGACGGCGTGATGAACCGGTCCGTGCTCGACGAGGCGGCCGAGGTCCTCGTCGTGAGCCAGTTCACACTCTACGGCGACACGCACAAGGGGAATCGTCCGTCGTGGATGGCGGCGGCTCGCCCCGAGCACGCGGAACCGCTGATCGATCAGGTGGTCGACCAGCTCCGGTCGATGGGCCTCACGGTCGGGACCGGCCGCTTCCGGACCGACATGCAGGTCGCGCTGGTCAACGATGGTCCGTCGACGGTGATCGTCGACGTCTGACGGGTCGATCGGCGAACCGGACCTGACCCGTCGGTAGGGTTCTCGGGAGATCGTTCCAGAGAGGGACGACAGGCGGACGGGAAATCGATCATGCGGAAGATTGCTGGAGTTCTGGCGGCGCTGTTGCTGCTGGTGGGGACCGCTTCGGCGGCGGGCGCGACCGAATACGCTCAGCGCGGCCTGCAGGAGGAGTTCAATCTTGCGTTGACGCCGGACGAAGGGCCTCCGGGCACCACGTTCTCCGTCGCCGGTGGCGAATGCGACGGCGGTGTCGTGACGGTGGACACGTCGCGGTCGACGAACGCCTCGGCCACACCTTCCGAGGTGGAGGTGACCCCGGGCCAGGACGGCACGTGGTCCGTCGACCTGACCGTCGACCATGGTTCGGTGCCGTACCAGTCGGTCGTCGTCGACGCCGTCTGCGAAGACCAGCAGAGTTTCCGGACCTTCCGTCGCGGAGATCCGTCGCCGAAGGTGTTGGAGTACAACTCCGCCTACTTCGAGGTCCTCCCGGATCCGACGATGACGCTCACGCCGATGTCTGGGGTCGCCGGCTCCGATTTCGCGGTGAGCGGGGGAACCTGCGCCGACCTGTACAACAGCATGGCCGAAGTCGGCGATGGGACGACCGACCAGACGATCGAGCCCGACGCCGAGGGCGACTGGGACGCGACGTTCACCGTGCCCGACGACGCGAAGGTCGGCGACACGATCACGGTGCAGGCGACCTGCGCCGGTGATGGGTCGGACCGAGTCCGCGGTGTCCGGAGAGGCGGGAGGTCGACCTCGTTCGACTACACGCCGGTCGTGTTCACGGTGACGGCCGAACCGGCCACCCCGAGCACGCCCGCATCGCCCAAGCCTGCGCCCACCGGTGCAGTCGAGGCCGCCGCGGCGACCCCGACGACGGCGCAGCCGACGTTCACCGGCTGAGCCGCCAGCCCTTTCGCTCGACGAGCCAGCCGGCTCCGAGCGAGAGCATCGCGAGTCCGATGGCGAGGTAGTCGCCGACGCGCACGTAGATCGTGCGCCCGGTGCGCAGTTCGACGGTGTCGTAGAGCACTTCGCGCTCGGTCTGCACCGACCGCTGCAGCACCGTGCCATCGGGGTCGACGACGGCGCTGTAGCCGGTGGGTGCGATCTGTGTGACCCACCGGCCGTTCTCGATCGCTCGCATCTGCGAGTTGGCGACCTGTTGCGTCTGCACCTGGGTCCCGGTGAACGATGCCCCGTTGGTCGGGTTGATCAGGAGACGCGCCCCGTGGTTGGTGGCGTCGCGGGCGCGCTCGCCGAAGAAGATCTCCCACGAGATCGAGACGCCGAGGCGTCCGACCGGCGTGTCGACGATCGCCGGGGTCTGGCCGATGGCAGCGTCGCGCGACGGAAGCGCGTCGCCGGCGATCGACTCGAGCATGCTGCGGAACGGCACCCACTCGCCGAACGGCACCCGCTCGACCTTCTCGTACCGGTCGATCTCGTCACCCGCGGGGTCGTAGACGACGGACCAGTTG
>JBBSLH010000563.1:0-2054 GCA_038255425.1 Acidimicrobiales bacterium | reverse complement strand
GGTGCGGACTATGTCGGCACGGTGAAGATCGAGGCGCTCCGCGAGGTGCCGCGTGAGGAATGGGAGGCCACGGCGATCTCCGACATCATGCGCACCGACGTCCCGATCGCCCACCCGGACTGGTTGTTGCGCCAGGCGGTCGAGGCCATGGACCTCGCAGCGGTCGATCGGCTCCCGGTCACCGACGGTCGAGGACTCTTCATCGGTGTGGTGACGATGGACGAGATCATCAAGCTCGACGACATTCTCGAGGCGACCGGCGACGAGGGCTAGCGACGGCCTGACACCGCACTACGGTTGCGCCGTCCTGTCGTCCAACCTGGGGGCTGCCATGTTCGCTGCGGCCAGCATCGTCGCCGTCTTGATCATCGTTCCGTTGGTGACTGCCTTCATCGGCTACGTCACCAACTGGGCGGCAGTGAAGATGATCTTCCTCCCCGAGGAGTTCGTCGGCGTCTGGAAGATCGGCTGGCAGGGAGTGCTGCCGTCGAAGGCTGACACCTTCGCCACCGAGGTGGCCGGCACGGTCGGCGATGTCATCTCGCCGACCGAACTGGTCGAGCGGATCGATCCGTCCGAACTCGAGGCGCTGCTCTCCGACCGCCTCGAAGACGAACTCCCGGCGGTGCTCCGCGAGGCGGCCGAGATGCTCGCTCCCGGCGTGTGGGATGAGATGGCGCCCGAAGCGCAACAGATGGTCGTCACCCAGATCAAGACCGAGGGTCGCCAGGTCACCCAGGAGATCTTCGACGACCTCCAGGGCATCAGCAACGACATCCTCGATCTCGAAGCCCTCGTGTTCGACCTCCTTTCGGGCCCGAACGTCAAGCGCCTGACCCGCCTGTTCCAGGAGATCGGCGGCAAGGAGCTGAAGGCCATCGTCCGCTTCGGCGGCTACTTCGGGTTCGTCATCGGCTGCTTCCAGGCGATCAGCTTCTCCGTCTTCGACCAGTGGTGGCTGATGCCACTCGTCGGTGGGATCGTGGGCCTCGGCACCAACTACCTCGCTCTGCAGATGATCTTCCGGCCGATCGAGCCGAAGAAGTACGCCGGCCTCGTCACCTACCAGGGCATGTTCCCCTCGCGTCAGGCCGAGATCGCCGCTGACTACGGCCGGATCTCCGAGCGCGAGATCCTGACGCCGGCCAACCTGCTCCGCATCATCACCGAGGGCGAGGCGGGAACCAAGATCGCCCGTCTCGTCCTCACCAAGGTCAGCGAGCGGGTCGACCAGGCCAAACCGATGGTCGAGATGCTGGTGCAGACCGAGATCACCGACGAGCAGCTCGAGGCCGTCAAGTGGATGGTCGTCCAGCGGGTCGGCCAAGCCGTCCCCGAACTCCAGCCCGAGGTCGAGGCGTACCTCGAGAAGCGGCTCGGTGTCGCAGAACTCGTGGAGACCAAGCTCTCGGCGATGCCGAAGCTCGAATTCGAGCGGCTGTTGCGAGGCATCTTCGAACAGGACGAGTGGATCCTGATCGCCATCGGCGGGGCCCTGGGCGCCGGCGTCGGACTGCTCCAAGGACTCGCCATCTTGAGCCTCGGCTAGGCAAGCTGTCTGGCATGAGTGGACTCGAGTACGACGAACGTCCGTGGGGCAACTACACGGTTCTGTCTGACGAGGACGACCACAAGGTGAAACGCCTCGTCGTGCACCCTGGGAAGCGCTTGAGCTATCAGACGCATGCGAGACGAGCCGAGCACTGGTATGTCGTGAGCGGAACGGCGACCGTGACCCTCGACGGGTCCGATGTGCTCGTCGAGGCCGGGGGAGCGGTCGACATCGGACTGGGCACGGCGCATCGGGTGGCCAACCAGGCGGACGAGGATCTGGTGTTCATCGAGGTGCAGATCGGCGAGTACTTCGGCGAGGACGACATCGTGCGCCTCGAGGACGACTTCGGCCGATCCTGAAGACCGCTCGGTAGCGTGGGTCCGGTGACCGCCACCATGAAGGCAAACGACCAGTGCTTCTGCGGCAGCGGCCGGAAGTTCAAACGCTGCCACAAGGACAGCTTCGATCCCGTTCGTCCCGGCACGGTCGCCCCGCTGCG
>JBBSLH010000562.1:0-2067 GCA_038255425.1 Acidimicrobiales bacterium | reverse complement strand
CGACGGAGTCGAGCCCGGTCAGGCCGATGACCTCGTCGACGCGCGTGCGACCGATACCGTGGGTCGCGCCGACAGCGAGAAGGTGATTCACGGCGCTGCGGCCGGTGTGGATCGCCTTCGCGTCAAGAAGCATTCCGACCTCGCGCAATGGTGCACGATGGGCGGCGTAGGGCTTGCCGTTCACCGTGACCGATCCGGAAGTGGCCCTGTCGAGTCCCACGATGAGGCGCATCGTCGTTGACTTTCCCGCGCCGTTCGGCCCGAGGAATCCGGTGACCATGCCGGGGCGCACAGTGAAGCTGATGCCGTCGACCGCCTTCTTGCTCCCGTAATGTTTGCTGAGCTCGCGCGCTTCAATCATGAAATTATCCTCATCTAATCAGTGTGACGCGCAGCGCGGCAGCCGCGGATCGCCCCTACTCGGTGTCCTTCGCCTGCACCATGAGGGCACGCTCGACGCCCGCGAGATTCTCGATCACGAGGCGACGGAGCGCGGGCGTGTCGGGATTCGCGGTGAGCCAGCTCGTCGTCGCGTCGCGCAGTGCGGCGTTGGCGAGGCCGGCGGGGTACAGCCCGACGATGAGGTTTTCGGCGATCGAGTGCGAGCGCGACTCCCAGATGCCGCGGATGCTGTCGAAGTAGCGCGCGACGACCGTCTGGAGTGACGACGGGTCATTCGTGTGCTGGAAACCGACCGTGGTCTGGCGCACGATGGCGTTCGGCAGTTCGTCGCTGTCGACGAGGGAGGAGAACGCCGCGAGCTTGCCCTCGGTGGTCGGGATCGCGGCGGTCACGCGAGCAGCGGCCTGCTGACCGTTGGCGGTGTTGTCCTTGGCCAGTGCCTGGCGAATCTCCTCGAGGCCGGCGGCGCCGTTGAGTACGAGACCTTCGAGCAGCTCCCAGCCGAGATCCGTGTCGACCTCGAGCCCGTCGAGCGGCGTGGAGCCGTCGAGCAGACCGCGCAGGGCCGCGACATGCTCAGGCGTGTTGGCGAGGTTCGCGAAGAACTTGACGAACTGGAACTGCGCGTCGGATCCGGCATCCGCCGCCCTGGCCAGCTCGAGCAGCTTGTCGGCCACGTTCTTCAGCGTCTCGGTTCTGGTTGCGGGGTCGACGTAGATGCGCACCACTGTGAGCAGCTGGGTGAGCGTCGTGCGGATGGTGGTCGACTCCGACTCGGTCGCGATGTTGCCGAGCACGAGGCGCACATAGTCGCTGGCCGTGGACTCGCCGTCGCGGGTGGAGTCCCACACCGAGCCCCAGACGATTGCTCGCGCAAGCGGGTTGTCGATCGCGGACAGGTGGTCGATCGCGGTTCCGAGCGACTGCTCGTCGAGGCGCACCTTGGCGTAGGCGAGGTCGTCGTCGTTGACGAGAATGAGCGCGGGGCGTTGGCGGCCGACGAAGCCCGGCACCTCGGTGCGTTCGCCGTCGACATCGGTCTCGAGCCGGTCGTCGCGCACGAGCTTGCCGCCGGCGAGGTCATAGAAGCCGATGGCGAGGCGGTGCGGGCGGATCGTCGGGTAGTCCGGCGCCGCAGTCTGGAGGATAGCGAACGAGGTGATCTTGCCCGCCGCATCCGTCTCGATCTCGGGGCGCAGCGTGTTGACGCCGGCGGTCTCGAGCCACAGCTTCGACCACTCGGTCAGCTCGCGGCCGCTGGTCGCCTCGAGCTCGGTGAACAGGTCGCCGAGTTCGGTGTTGCCGTAGGCGTGCTTCTTGAAGTACGCCGCGACGCCGGCGTAGAAGGCGTCGATGCCGACCCAGGCGACGAGCTGCTTGAGTACGGAGCCGCCCTTCGCGTAGGTGATGCCGTCGAAATTGACCTGCACGTCTTCGAGGTCGTTGATCGTCGCGAACACCGGATGGGTGGAGGGCAGCTGGTCCTGCTTGTAGGCCCAGCTCTTCTCCATCGCCTGGAAGGTGGTCCAGGCCTCGGTCCACTCGGTCGCCTCGGCGGTGGCGATCGTGGAGGCCCACTCGGCGAAGGACTCGTTGAGCCACAGGTCGTTCCACCACTTCATGGTGACGAGGTCGCCGAACCACATGTGGGCGAGCTCATGCAGG
>JBBSLH010000561.1:0-2070 GCA_038255425.1 Acidimicrobiales bacterium | reverse complement strand
GGATCGTGCCCGACACCGAACGCGTCGATCCCGGATATCAGCAGATGGACATCAACGAACATCTCGCGACGGGCGGCCTGGTTCCAGTTGCATCCGGGATGGGTCACGAGGCCGCGATCTCGATCCAACAGCGTGACGCCGTGCTCTGGGCGGCTCGACTCGCTCCCGGGGCGCGTGTCGAGGTGCCCGACGCCGCTTTCGCCCACGTCTTCGTCGCCAAGGGCACAGCTGACCTCGAGCAGCAGGGCGCCCTCGACACTGGCGACGCGGCGCGGCTGACCGCTGCGGGAACGCCGTCGATCACCGCCGGTGTCGATGGTGCCGAGGTCCTCATCTGGCAGACCGGCGCCCTGTCGGTCTGATCCGTCACTCGATGACCTCATGCCGGGTGCCGCATCGATGTTGTGGGCTCCGAAACCCTCACGGAGCATCGATGTCAGATGGAACAGCGTGACGAGTGGACTCAGGATTGGTTGAGTGCCGCACTCAGCACGTGAAGCAGGTTCTGTGCCGAGTAGGGCTTGGAGAGGAAGTGGGTCACTCCGAGCTCGGACATCTTCGAGGTGCTGCCGTTCGCGTCGAGGCCGCTCGCGGCGACGATCGGGACATCAGGACGGATGCGCTTGATCACTTGGACCATGGCCGCCCCATCCATGACGGGCATCATCATGTCGGTCAGCACGAGATCGATTTCGAGGGAACGTTGCGCGAAGACTGCGACTGCGTCGGCGCCGTCGACGGCGGTGACCACCTGGTATCCGAACGTCCGCAGTGTTTGAGCGGTGACTTCGAGTACGGAGCTCTCGTCGTCGACGAGCAGGATGAGTTCGCCGTTGCCACGGATGATCTCGCTCTTCGGCGCGGTTTCGCTGTCGGTTGCGGTTTCGTGGGTGAGCGGCAGGTAGATCCGAAACGTCGTCCCCCGACCCGGTTCGCTGTAGGCGCGCATGAATCCGCCGTGGCTCTTCACGATCGCCAAGGAGGTCGACAAGCCCAGGCCGGTGCCCTGCCCATGTTGCTTGGTGGTGAAGAAAGGTTCGAAGCACCGGTCGAGCACCTCGGTGGGCATGCCGCTCCCGTCGTCCTCGACACGCAGGACGACGTAGACGCCCTCGACGACGTCGGGGCTCGACGCGGCGTACTGCTCGTCAATCTCGATGACGTCGGCACCGAGGGTGATCGTGCCCCGCTCACCAATGGCATCGCGAGCGTTCACGCACAAGTTGAGCAGCACCTGCTGCAGCTGTGTGGGCTCGACCATCACCATCCGGTTGCGAACTTCGTCGGCGGTGCTCGCCCGGAGTGCGATCGACTTTGAGAAAGTGTCTGTGACGATCACTTCGGTGCTGTCGAGCAGATTGCCAACGGTGAGCGCCACGTGTTGTCCTTCAGCACCCCGCGCGAAGAGCAATACCTGCTGGATCAGCTTCGATCCGCGCAGCGCGCTCGACTGGACGCTTTCGAGGATGGCTGCGTGGTCGGGGTCGACGATCTCATCGCGCAACAGGTCGACTGCGAGCATGATCGGCGTCAGGACGTTGTTGATGTCGTGGGCGATGCCGCTGGCCAGGGTGCCGATGCTCTCGAGACGCTGCGCTTGGAGGAGCTGTTCCTCGACGCGCCGCATGTGAGTGATGTCCTGGAGCGCGCCGACGACGCGAACGACCTGGCCGGAGTCGTCGTACTCGGGCTCGCCGACGATGCGCACTTCCAACTCGTTACCAGCGTGGGTGCGGACCACCGACATGAGGTCGAACGGGACGCCGGCGCTCGAGCAGGCCGCCAATGCTGCTTCGACCGGCTCGCGCTCCCCTGGCGGGTACATGTCGATAGCTGTGTCGAACTCGGGTATCGAGTCGCGTTCGAGGATCTCGTGGATCTCGTCGGACCAGTGGACCGAGTTGTCGGAGACATCGAGCGCCCAGCCGGCGACCCGCGCCAGGACTCCAGCGATCCGCATCAGCGCCTGGCTCTGCTGTGCAGCCGCCACGCCCGTCTCGGGATGCCGTAGCGAGATCTCTCGCTCGGCCGCCAGTGCGAGTTGTGTCACAAGTTCGATCTCGACCGGTG
>JBBSLH010000560.1:0-2076 GCA_038255425.1 Acidimicrobiales bacterium | reverse complement strand
GGCGGGGGGTCCGCGTGGTCGGATTGACCGCAGTCCGACAGACACTGACCTCCCGAGGTGGGAAACCATGACCGTACGCGTGGGCATCAACGGCTTCGGCCGGATCGGCCGCAACTTCTTCCGAGCCGCGAAGGCACAGGGCGCCGACATCGACTTCGTCGCTGTCAACGACCTGGGTTCGCTCGAGACCATGGCCCACCTGCTCCAGTACGACTCGGTCATGGGGCGCCTCGACGCCAAGGTCGGCGTGGCTGATGACGGCATCACGGTCGACGGCGCCACCCTCAAAGTCCTCGCCGAGCGCAATCCGGGCGACCTGCCCTGGGGCGATCTCGGCGTCGACGTGGTCATCGAGTCGACCGGCATCTTCAACTCGAAGGACAAGGCCAGCGCCCACCTCGAGGGTGGCGCCCCGCTCGTCATCATCTCGGCTCCGGCTGGCGGTGCTGACAAGACCTTCGTGATCGGCGTGAACGAGGACACCTTCGACGCCACGACCGACAAGGTCGTCTCCAACGCCTCGTGCACGACCAACTGCTTCGTGCCGATGGTCAAGGTCCTCGACGACACGTTCGGTGTCGAGAAGGGTTTCATGACGACGATCCACGCCTACACCGGCGACCAGGCCCTCGTCGACGGCCCGCACAGCGACCTCCGTCGTGCCCGTGCCGCCGCCATCAACATCATCCCGACCTCGACCGGCGCCGCTCGTGCCACCAGCCTGGTCATGCAGTCGATGGACGGACGCCTCGACGGCACCGCCCTCCGGGTCCCGGTCCCCACCGGTTCGGTCACCGACTTCACCGCACTGCTCAAGTCCGAGGCCACGGCCGAGGCCATCAACGAGGCGTTCCAGAAGGCCGCCTCCGACGGCCCGCTCAGCAAGGTCCTCGACTACAGCGAAGCGCCGCTCGTGAGCTCCGACATCGTCGGCTCGCCCGCCAGCTGCACCTTCGACTCCGGCCTCACCATGGCCAACGGCAACCTGGCCAAGATCAGCGGCTGGTACGACAACGAGTGGGGCTACTCGAACCGCCTCGTCGACCTCGTCGGCATCATCTGCGGTTGAGCCGTGCTGCTGGGCGGTCTGCTTCGCAGCGCCGCGTGCCGACTGCTCGCTGGCGCTCCCGACGTCGGCTGGCCGAACCTGTGGTGGTCTGACTCGTGACATCTGTACCTCAGTTGGAGGACCTGCTTCCCCTCGACGGGAAGCGGGTGCTCCTGCGCGCCGACTTCAACGTCCCGCTCAGAGAGCTTCCTGACGGAACCCGCGAGATCGCCGACGACCTCCGCATCCGTGCCGCCCTGCCCACGATCAAGTGGCTCGAGGAACACGGCGCCACGGTCACGGCGTGCAGTCACCTCGGCCGTCCCAAGGGCGAATCCAACCCGAAGTACGACATGACGCCGGTCCGCGAGAGGCTGGCTGCACTCGCCCCGAACGTCACGCTCCTCGAGAACCTGCGGTTCGATCCGGGTGAGACGGCCAACGACCCGGCCTTCGTCCAGAAACTGATCGACGGCCAGGACGCCTACGTGAACGACGCGTTCGGCGCCAGCCATCGCAGCCACGCCAGCATCGTCGGGCCGCCGAAGCATCTCCCGAGCGCAGCAGGACGACTGTTGGCCAAGGAGGTCGAGGTCCTCGGCGGCATGCGTGAGAACGCTCGCAACCCGTTCCTCGCCATCCTCGGCGGCTCGAAGGTGTCGGACAAGATCGGCGTCATCGAGGCGCTGCTCCCGATCGTCGACCACCTCATCGTCGGCGGCGGCATGTGCTTCACGTTCCTGGCGGCTCAGGGTCACCACATCGGCAACTCGCTGTTCGAAGCCGAGATGGTCGACACCTGCACCCGGCTACTCGAATCGGACGGCGACAAGATCCACCTCCCGGTCGACGTCACGGCCATGGGTCCCGGCGGAAAGATCGGTGATCCCGAGGCCGGGGGAGAGGTGCGCCAACTGCACCGCACGATTCCCGACGGCTGGATGGGACTCGACATCGGACCGGGCTCGAGTGCCGAGTTCACCGACCTGATCCACGAGGCCAAGACCATCTTCTGGAACGGTCCGATG
>JBBSLH010000559.1:0-2085 GCA_038255425.1 Acidimicrobiales bacterium | reverse complement strand
GATGTGCGACAGCGAACCCTGGCTGCCGGCCAGAAGGATGCCGGCGAGCCCGGCGAGCGCGGTGCCGATCGCCCACGAATACATGGCGGCGCGGTCCGGGCGCCCACCGGTCAGGCGCAGCAGTGACGGATCGTCGACGACACCCCGCATCGTGACGCCGAGCCTGGTGCGGAACAACAGGAGCCGCAACGCCGCGGCGGTGATCACCGCTGCGACAACAGTCAAGGCGTCGTGCCACGTCAGGTTGACGACGCCGAGATCGATGGCCTCGCCGTCGTAGAACCCAGGCATGCGGCGTCCCGTGCCGGGCGAGAACATCAGCACCGCTGCCTGGTAGACGCCGAAGAGCAGGCTGACGGAGACGATGAGGCGAATCACCTCCGAGGTCCCGCGGAGTCCCCGCAGGATCACCCGTTCGACGACCGCGCCGAAGAGTGGAGCCCCGACGACCAGGATGAGCACGAGTGCCAACGGTGCGGGCACGCCCCACTCGAATCGCACCTGCCAGTAGGCGAATGCTGCGAACATCCCGAACGCGCCATGGGCGAAGTTGAAGACGCCCGATGTGGTGTAGGTGAGGACCAGGCCGGACGCGGCCACGGCGTACAACGCCGCCGTGACCACCCCGGCGATGGTGAAGGTGAGGAACTGGTCCACTGGTTCCCGGTACCGCTAGGCGCTCGGCACCTCGACCGTGAGGATGTCGTCGGGGTCGCAGCGGAACCCGGTCTCCGGTGCGTAGCGCACGAACTCGTCGCCCTCCACGCGGAGAACGGCCACACACGCCGATGCGACGTTCCCGGCCGGGTCGGTCGAGGCATGGAGACCGCCTGCATCCCAGTCCGACACGCCCGCTGCGGTCTCGAGGACACACGTGCGAGTGAGGTTGTCCGCCAGGTCGCACTCCTTGACCGCCTGGGCGAACAGCAGCCAGGCACTGGTGGACTGTGCGCCGAGCACTGCGACCTTGCCGTCGACGGCGTTCACGTTGTCCAGGTACTGCTGTGTCGCCGACCCGGGCTCGGCCTCCTCGAAGGGCACGAGCGCCGTTCGGATGAACGTGCCTTCGGCAGCGTCACCGGCGGCCTTCAGGTATTCCTGGTCGTAGAAGTTGGTCTCCTGCAGCGTCACGGTCGGCGAGTAGTCGATCTCCTTCATCGCACGTTGGAGCAGCGCCAGGTTCGAGCCTTCGCCGACGAAGGTGAGGAACTGCACGTCTGCGTCACGGAGCGCGATGGCGAACGGCTGCCAGTTGGCCTCGCCGCCGATGGAGTAGATCTGGGTGTCGACCGTCGTGTTCCCGGCCTGCTCGTAGGCGTCGCGATAACGCTGGTAGGTGACCACGAGCGTCCCGAAGTCGGAGTAGACGTAGCCGGTGCGCTGACCGGCATCGGGGAACTCCTCCTGGATGAGACGCAATGCGCCCACAGGGATCTGGTCCGCTCCGTTGGGGATCGCCTGGACCGAACGGCGAGCGATCGGGTCATCGCCCACCAGTCCCGACTTCTCCGGCGTCACCGAGAATCCGGCGATGTCGATCAAGCCACACGCGGCGCCGACCTCGGCCCAGAGGTTGTCTTGCACGGCGCCGGCGCCGACGAGCGCGAAGTCCGTCGTGCACGCCTCTTCGACCACGGGCTGGTAGTTGCTCAGCGCTGCGTCGTGGAGGTTGAGCGACAGTGTCTTTCCGTTGATGCCGCCCGCCTCGTTGCACCACTCGACAAACGCCGTCGCTGCGTCGAAGATCTCCTGGTTGAGCCCGGGCCGGGCACTGAAGCCGGGGTCGGCGACCGTGCCCAACTCGATGCTGTCCGCGGTGATGCCCTGGAGCTCGGCGTCGTCGGCATCGGCGAGGGCGCCGCCGCCCTCGTTGGGACCGCACACGCCGGTGAGGGTCCCGAAGTCGCCTGGACCGGCTTCGCCTCCGGAAGGATCTGTCGGGGTGGTGGTCGTCGACGGATCGTCGACGGTCTCCTCATCCCGATCGCTGCCGCATGAAGCAGCGATGAGTGCGATCACGGCCATCAACACGGCCAATCGACGAGTACGCATCCTGAATGTTCCCCCTGTGATTTTGGACTTGAT
>JBBSLH010000558.1:0-2092 GCA_038255425.1 Acidimicrobiales bacterium | reverse complement strand
CATCCGGACACCGTGCCCCGCAGGAGAACCGGCGTTCTTCGTCGGGTGGCGGCATCCCGTGTCCATCCCGCGGCCGCTCACGTTCGCCGGTGTCCGCGGAGGTCCGAAAGTCCTCCGGGTTCGGCCATGGCCACGACGAGCGCATCGACTGCTGACCCGGTTCGGGCACGAGCGCGCAGGTATCCCGCTCGGTGCGCCGCTCGTTCGGACACGACCGGCTCGATCTCGCAGGTCTTCAGGAATCGGATGACGTTGGTGTCCGTGCGCGGGGCGCCCGACGTCGACTCCGCGACCACGACGGACAGAACGACGAAACACGCGCTCTTCCGGCGTGCACGGCAGATGGGGTGGCAATGTGCGGGTGTGCCGCAGCAGCCTGAGGATTTGGGGATCGGCCGGTTGTTCTGGGTGACGTCGGATTCCATCGTCGCCGCGGACCTGGAGCATGGGCGGATCGTGCTGTGGAACCCGGCGGCAGCGGCGCTCTTCGGGTACCCAGCCGAAGAGGCACTCGGCATGCCGCTGCTGGACCTGGTGCCAGCAGAGCTGCGGGAGGCGCACCTCGCAGGCATCGAGCGTTACAGCGCCGGCGGGGAACCGGTCCTGGTCGGGGGGGACCCCGTCGAGGTTCCCGCCCGGACACGGTCCGGCGAGTCGCTGACCGTCCAGCTCACCCTTTCCGACGTCACGCTGCGAGACGAACGTCGTCACGTGGTCGCCGTGATCAGGGACGTGACGGAGCTGCGTCGCACTGAGCAAGAGCTTCGGCGGGTCAACGACGCCATGCGCCGGTTCGTGGCCACCGCCTCCCATGATCTGCGGACACCTCTTGCGTCCGTCCTCGGCTTCGCGCGCCTGCTCACGTCGGACGGTCCTGACGTCGATGCGGCGCAACGGATGGAGTTCGCGGCCGCGATCGAGCGAGGCGCGGATCGAGCCGCTCGGCTGGTCGACTCGCTGCTGACGCTGTCGCAGATCCAGGCCGGGGTGGTCGCCCAGCGCGTCGAGCCAGTGGAACTGGCGGAAGCCGCCCGCGACGCGGTCTCCGTGGCGGACGTGGACGCCGAGGTCCATGTCGCCGAAGGACTGTGGGTGGATGTCGATCCAGACCTGCTGCACCGGGCCTTGGTGAACCTCGTGGTCAACGCCGGTTTGCATGGGGCGCCGCCGATCACGGTGGAGGCGGACACCCGAGACGGCTTCGTAGAGATCGCGGTGACCGATGCCGGGCCGGGTGTGGCCGAAGACGTCGTCGATCGTCTCTTCGAGCCCTTTGCACGCGGCGACGAGGCGCCGTCGGGTGGTACGGGACTCGGTCTGTCGATCGTGGCCGGACTTGCCGAGTCCTGGGGAGGCTCGGCCTTCTACGATCCGAGCCGGCTCGGCGGCGCCCGCTTCGGCTTCCGACTGCCCAGCGGCCGTCCGCCGACGTGAAGGTTCTCTTGGTCGTCGAGGACGACCCTGACATCCGCCTGCTCCTACGTTTCGAGTTCGACCGGGACCCTGATCTGCAGATCCAGGGCGAAGCGGCGGAGGCAGAATCGGCCATCGCGCTCGCCCGGAGCATCCAACCGGCGCTGGTCGTCCTCGACCACCGCTTGGCGGGCGAGATGACCGGACTCGAAGCGGCCCCCCGAATCAAGGCCCTCGTACCTGGTGCCCGGATCGTGCTGTTCAGTGCGAGTGAGGAGCTGCGAGTCCCGTCGCGAGCGGAGCCAGCGATCGACGCGTTCCTCATGAAGACCGAGATCGCACGGCTGCTGCCCCTGTGTCGGCACCTGCTCGGGCTCTCGTGACTCGTCAGCCACGAAGAGCTCGGGCGTCGCTCGATGTGCCCAGGGACGGCCTCGACACCTCGTGCACCAGGTGGGACTCGAACCCACACACGCTCTCGCGCACAGGGACCTAAACCCTGCGTGTCTGCCAGTTCCACCACTGATGCGGGGGGCAGGACGGTACCTGCCGGTGCCGCCGCTAGATTCCGATCCGTGACCGATCAGCTCCCGTACCCGCTCGCCGCCGACCTGCCGGGGCTCGACGCGCAGGGCTTCCAGATCTTCAACCAGCTGCTGTCGAGCCGCATCGTCTTCCT
>JBBSLH010000557.1:0-2096 GCA_038255425.1 Acidimicrobiales bacterium | reverse complement strand
GCCGGTCCGCTCGCGCACTCGCAGCAGGAGGGGGCCGAGCGCCTCGGTCTCCTTCTGGGCGACGCCGCCCGATGGTTCGTCGAGCATGAGCACAGACGGATCCTGGGCGAGGATGCACGCGAGGTCGACGATGCGGCGAGAGCCGGTGGAGAGCTCGCCCGTCAGCTTCTCGTGATAGGCGCCGAGGCCCATGAGCTCGACGAGTTCCTCCGTCTTGGTCTCGATGTCGATCTCGACCTCGTAGGAAGCCGGGAGCCCGAGCGCTGAGGCGACGATGTCGCGGTTGGCGAGGTGCCGCTCGCGCGCGACGGAGATCGTCTCGGCCACGGTGAGCGACGGGTAGAGGCGTGCGTCCTGGAACGAGCGACCGAGCCCGGCGACGGCACGCTCGTGCGGGAGCCAGTCGGTGACGTCGAGGCCACGGATGCCGATGCGGCCGGCTTCGATCGACAAGAACCCGGAGATGCAGTCCATCAAGGTCGTCTTGCCGGCACCGTTGTGGCCGATCAGGCCGATGATCTGGCCGTCGCGGAGCTGGACGTCGACGTCGTCGACGGCGGTGATCCCGCCGAAGCGCTTGGTGACGCTTCGGATGTCGAGGACGGTCGCCGCATCCTCCGCGATGACCCGCTCCTCGCTGACCTTCTTCGCCTTGGCCGGGGTGGTCTTGGGCTCCTCGTCCGCTGACCCGCCGGCGATGAACACCGATCGGAGGATGTCCGGGCGTTCGAGCAGTTCGCGGGTCGGGCCGGTGAAGCGGAACTCGCCCTTCTCCATGAAGACGGCGCGTTCGGCCAGGTTGAGGGCGACGTTGACCGACTGCTCGACGACGATGATCGTGGTGCCACGCCGGTGGATCTCGTCGACGACCTCGAGGAGGCGGGCGACGATCGTCGGCGCCAGACCGAGCGAGAGTTCGTCGATCATCAACAGTTCGGGCGAGGTCATGAGTGCGCCGCCGAGGGCGAGCATCTGCTGCTCGCCGCCGGACAGATCGCCGGCGAGCTGACTCGACCGTTCCTCGAGGATCGGGAACAGGTCGAGGACCTCGCGCTTGGATTCCTTGACGCGTTGAGGGTCATCTCGGATCAGCCACGATGCGAGTCGGAGGTTCTCCGCCACTGACAGCGTCGGGAAGATTCCCTTGCCGCCCGGCATCAGGGCTGCACCCTTGTGGGTCACGAGATCGGCGGACAGGCCCGTGATGTCCTCGCCGGCGAACGTGACGGTGCCTGCTTTCGGGGTCACGAGCCCACAGATGGCCTTGAGCAACGTCGACTTGCCGGCGCCGTTGGTCCCGAGCAGGGCGACGACCTCGCCGCGCTTCACCTCGAGGTCGACCTTGAAGAGGATCTGCACCGGGCCGTAGCTGACGTCGATCCCCTTGCACTCGAGGATCGTCTCGTCGGTGACGAGGCTGGCCTTCGACGGCTTCGGTTCGGCGTGGACCGGTGGCGTCTCCGCCGGCGCGTCCATCACCGTCGTGGCGTCGACCTGATGGCCGTTGCTCTCCTCCGCCGGTTCGGGGGCGGCGCGCAGCGGCTCGCGACGTCGGGTGTCGTTCGTGTTGCTCATGAGTTCGTTCCCACCAGTTCGCTGTCGTCTGACTCCGCGTCGTCCGCTCCACCGAGCGCGCCTGTCAGCAGACTCTCCTCGGGTTCGTCGTCACCGTCGTCCTTCTTGTCGGCGACGAGCGACGGGACGAGGATGTCGCGTCGTTCGGCCACGCGGCGCAGGTACCGGTCGCGCAGGCTCGCGGCCAACTGCGCGAACCCGCCGGGGAAGACGAGCAGCACGACCAGGAGGCCGGCGCCCGAGATGAGCGGACGGATCTCGCCGAGTGAGGTGATCGTCGAGAGCCATTGGAAGAAGAGCACGCCGCTGATGGCGCCGGTGAGCGATCCCAGACCGCCGATGACCGCGGTCGAGAACACGTCGAGGCTCATCTCGGGGGCGTAGGTGCCCTGGTTGAGGCCGTGGAGGATCGTCACGTGCAGTGCACCAGCGGACCCGGCGATGAAGCCGGCGAGAAGGAATGCCGAGAGCTTGATCCGCGTCGTCGGCACCGACGCGCTGTCGGCGGCCCGCTCGTTGTC
>JBBSLH010000556.1:0-2109 GCA_038255425.1 Acidimicrobiales bacterium | reverse complement strand
GACGTCGTCCTCGAGACGGCGACCGTTCGGGAAGCCCTGGAAGTCACCACCCAGCACACCGGCCGAGCTCGGGTTCGCCGAGACCGGGACGGCCATGTTCAGACGGAGCATCTCCGACGGCACGATTGCAGACGCATCGACGGCGGCGTTGAGGCCGAGCGAGTTGAGGTCGGCGTTCAGCGCCGGGTTGGTCGTGGGGGTTTCCCCCGCCAGGCCCAGGCCGAAGTTCGCCTTGCTCACACCCTGGAGGAAGATCTCCACCAGGTCGGAACGCGGCTCGTCGTCGCTCTTGTCCTGCGGCGTGTTGTTCGTGTCACCGGGGACGGGCACGCCGTAGATGGCCTGCACCAGCGGCGGCAGGATCGGGAACCGCACTGCGGCCACCGCTGCCGGGATCGTCGCATCGGCGCTCGGCGGAATGCTGTTGAAGGCATCCTTGAGCGCGAGCGGCAGGACCACTTCGTTGACGAGCGGGTTGCCCAGGCGAGACACCTGGACGCTCTCGTACTCGTCGTCGGCGGCGTCGTCTGTCGAGCCACCCTCGGTCCGCACGAAGCGGTCGGTCGTCGACCAGATGCCGACGACGGGGTTGTTGGTCGCGTCACCGTTGATCGCGAGCTCGGTCTTGGGGACCTGCAGCGCGATGGTGTTGACGTTGTAACCGGCCAGCGTGTCCTCGCCGACCTCGGGCACCACTCCGGCGCCGTAGAGGAGGTCGAAGACGCGAAGGTCGAGGAAGAACGAGTCGTCGGCCTGGCCGGCGAACGACTTCAGGTCGCCGACCGTCCCGGATGCGACCGCTTCGTCGACGAGCGGCTGGTAGTCGGGGGTGGACACTTCGCCGGCGATCGACGGCGCTCCGATGGCGTCGTCGAGGATGACCTCGTCAGTACCAGCATCGACATCGGTGACGATGAGGTCGTAGGTCTGGTACACGTTGAGCGTGGGGTCGGTGACCGAATCGAACTGACCGGTGTTCACGAGGAACTGACCGGGATCCTTGGTAATCGTGTCGAACACCCAGGAATAGACGATGTCGGCAACAGCGTCGCCGTCGTTGTCGATGTTGATCTTGTAGACCGCTCCACTGTCACCGGCCGTGTCGTCGGCTCCGAGGTTGTAGCCGTCGGCACCGGTGTTGTCGTCGGTCAGCCCGTCGACCTCGCCATCGGCCCAGGGGTAGAAGTTCGGTCCACCGTTGGGCTCCGAGAACGGAAGCCAGTTGGCGATGATGGTGACGGAGTCCTCGTCGTCAGGGCTGACGAACGCATACACGTCGGTGTTGTCGGCGCGGGGGTCGCCCGCGATGAGCGGTGCCTCGCGGTGGCTGGACGCGCTCAGGCTGGCGGGCCCGGTGGTGGTGGCGACGAGTGTTGCGATGAGCGCGAAACCAGCTCCCGCTGCCGCACCTCGCTTCCACTTCGTCGTGATGGCGGATTCGGTCATCTGTGGTTTCCCTTCAATGGGGTTGGTTGGCGCGAACGGACTCTCCCGTCCGCACTCCTTGGCACTGTGCCCGAACAGTTCGGTGTCAAACGTCACTTGGATCAACCCGCTGCAGAACTTCCAGCCGAGACGTGCTCTTCGTCGGGGTCCCGGAGAACTCGCTACGGTTCGTCGCAATGCACGACGAACCCGACACAGGCTGGAATTTCGCAGACCTTTGGGAGACCATCTCCGCGAACCTGCCCGACGCCCTCTGCCAGCAGCAGGGCACTCGCCAAGTGACGTGGAGCGAGTTCAACCGGCGGGCCAACGGCGTCGCTGCACGGCTGCTCGCTGCCGAGGGCGCCGCCGAGCAGGACAAGGTCGCCCAGTACCTCTACAACTGCCCCGAGTACCTCGAGTCGGTGTTCGCCGCCTTCAAGGCGGGCATGGCGATCGTCAACACGAACTACCGCTACGCCGCCGACGAACTCGTCTACCTGTGGGACAACGGTGATGTCACGACCGTGGTCTTCCACGGCACCTTCGCCGACCAGATCGAGGCGGTACGACACCGGGTCCCTCGCATCACGACGTGGTTGTGGGTCGACGACGGCAGCGGCAACTGCCCCGAATGGGCGGAGCCGTACGAGGCTGCGGCCGCTGCGGGAACGGACGAGAACG
>JBBSLH010000555.1:0-2117 GCA_038255425.1 Acidimicrobiales bacterium | reverse complement strand
GCCCAACACTCCTCTCGTCGCAATGTTCGCGCCCCGGGTCGTGCGCTGGTCGCAGCGGCGCGGCGCCAACGCATCCCGATTCCTCCTGCCCCTCTCCTTTGCCAGCATCCTCGGCGGCGTGGTGACGCTCATCGGTACCTCGACCAACCTCGTCGTTGCCGACCTGCTCGTGCAGGCCGGTGAGGAACCGCTCGGTGTTTTCGAGATCACCGTGGTCGGTCTGCCCGTCGCGATCGTCGGCGTCCTCATCCTGGCCACCGTCGGCCCGCGACTGCTGCCGGATCGCACCGCAGTGGCCTCGGACCTCGTGCGCCGCGGCCGCGAATTCCAAGTGGCCGCGCGAGTCGTCCCGGACGGTCCGCTCGTAGGCCGCACGATCGCCGACTCCGGCCTGCGCAACCTCGACGGCGTCTTCCTTGCATTGATCGAGCGCGCCGACGACGACGGCACGGACCCGACTGCGCTCGCCGCCTCACCCCAGACCGTGCTGCGCGCCGACGACGTGTGCTGCTTCGTGGGTGACGTCGGCCGAGTCGTCGACCTCCACGCGTTCGACGGGCTCGCGCCGCTGGAGGAACACCATGTATCGAGTGCGGAGGGCCCGGGCACCCGGCTGTTCGAAGCGGTCATCGCACCTGCCTCCGAACTCGTCGGCGCCACCCTGCGCTCGGTTGCATTCCGCGGCCACTACGGCGGAGCGGTGATGGCGATCCACCGCGCCGACGGCGATCTAGGTGGGCAACTCGGGCGGATCCCGCTGCGCGCGGGCGACGTGCTCCTCGTGCTCGCCGACGACGAGTTCGGGAGCCGATGGCGCAATGACGCCGACTTCTCCCTGGTTGCTGCAGTCGACGATCCTCCGCCGGAGCGACGCAGCCGATCCCTGCTCGTGGTCGCCGCGACGATCGGCATGATCGTGCTCGCCGCACTCGGCGTGTTCAGCCTCCTCGAAGCCGCAGTCCTCGCAGCAATCGTGGTGGTCGCAGGGGGAGCGATCTCGATCAACGAAGGCCTCCGCGCGATCAACCTCAACGTCGTGATGACGATGGCGGTCGCGATCAGCCTCGGCGCCGCGGTGTCGATCAGCGGACTCGCCACCGAGGTCGCCGGCCTCGTGGAGCGCTCGGAGTCACTCGGGTTCGGCAACGTCGGCATTGTGGTCGTGACGATGCTCGCCACCATCGTGCTCACCGAACTCGTGACCAACACTGCCGCAGCCGCACTGATGGTGCCGGTGGCGATCTCGGTCGCCGAAGGTGTCGGAGTCGACCCGCGGATGCTCGCGATCGCGGTCCTCATCGGAGCGTCGTGCTCGTTCCTCTCACCGGTCGGCTATCAGACCAATCTGATGGTCTTCGGCCTCGGTGGGTACAAGTTCACCGACTTCACGCGGGTGGGCTTCCCGCTCACACTCTCGACGTTGGTGACCTCGGCGATCATCCTGCCCATCGCCTTCGGATGATCGTCTTCCCCGGTTCCGGGGGCTGACCGGGACGTTGCTGCGCAGCCGGACCGCCACGCAGCAACGTGGATGTCAGAGTGCCTTCGCGATGGCGTTGACGAGTTCCGTTTTGTTCATGTCGGCGCGGCCGTCGATCTCGAGCAACTGAGCCTGCTCGTACAGCTCTTCCTTGGTCTTGGAACGCAGGTGGGTCTTCTCGTCGCGCGTGTCCGCAGCCTTCGTTGAGGCGATCGAGGCGTCGAGGCGATCGGCGACCTCGTCGGTGATGCCGGTGACCTGAGCGTCGAGGGTGTCGACGGCGATCTTGGCCTGAGCGGTCGCCTGGCCGCTGATGCGACGCACGCCGGTGGTGGCGGCGTCGATCGTCTGGCCGACGGTCCAGCGGATGGTGCCGGCAACGGTGCGCACGCCGGTGTCAGTCGTCTTGGCGACGGTCTGGACCGAGTCGAGCAGGAGCTCGAGGTTGCGACGGTTGGTCGAGATGGTCCGATCGGCGACGGCCCGGTTCAACTCCATGATCTTCGCGGGGATGCGGGGCAGGTTGCCCTGGATCTCGTCGAGACGGGTCTCGATGCGGTAGGCGATGCTCGACGCGTCGGGGGCGTCGGCGATCTTGGTCTTCGCGGTCTGGGTGACGCGCGTCGCAGTCTTTGTG
>JBBSLH010000554.1:0-2124 GCA_038255425.1 Acidimicrobiales bacterium | reverse complement strand
CGCATCGATGGCCTGGTCGATCACGTCGGCACGTCTGCGGCGCATGCGCTCGCCTCAGCGGCCGATCTTCCGGTCGAGGCCGACGGCCACGCACTCGTCATCGACCTCGGGCGCATCCCACGCGACCCCGTCATGACCACGCTGCGGCTCGAGCGCTGATGGAACCGACGGGCGAGCGGGCGATCGAGGTCAGCGGCATCGACTTCTCGTACGGGCACGTACAGGTCCTGTTCGATGTCGACCTCCACGTCGACCAGGGCGAGGTCCTCGCGCTCCTCGGCACCAACGGCGCCGGCAAGTCGACCCTGCTCCGGGTCTTGTCGGGCCTCGAGCAGCCGAGCGCCGGCACCGTCGTCCATCGCGGGGAGGACATCACCGAGACCAGGGCGGTCGACCGTGTGCGACGCGGCATCGTGCAGTTGCCCGGCGGCAAGGCAGTGTTCCCGTCGCTGACGGTGATGGACAACCTGTTGGCCGGCGCCTTCACACACATCTGGGACAAGGCGGCGCTCGAACAGCGGATCGGGTCGGCCCTCGAGCGGTTCCCGGTGCTGCGACAACGCCTCGACCAACCCGCAGGCACGCTGTCGGGCGGCGAGCAGCAGATGCTGGCCCTCGCCAAGTCGCTCCTGCTCGATCCCGACGTGTTGTGCATCGACGAGCTCTCGCTCGGTCTGGCACCGGTCGTGGTGCAGCAACTCATGGAGACGGTCGAGGAGCTCCGCGACGGCGGCCTCACGATGATCATCGTCGAGCAGTCGCTGAACGTGGCGCTCGCGCTGGCCGACCGTGCCGTCTTCATGGAGAAGGGCGCCGTGCGCTTCGAGGGCCCTGCACAAGAGCTCGCCGAGCGAGACGATCTCGCCCGCGCCGTGTTCCTCGGGAGTGACGGCGGATGATGTTCGCTCTGACCTTCTCGCCCGAGATCATCGTCGTCGGAGCGCTCGCCGGCATGGCGTACGCGGTCCTGGCCGCAGGACTCGTTCTCGTCTACCGGGCGACCGGCGTCATCAACTTCGCGCACGGCGAGATCGGCGCATTCGGCGCGGCGGTGTTGGCCAAGCTCGTGCTCGACCACGGCTGGAACTTCTGGGTCGCACTCGCCCTCGTGCTCGTCGGCGGCGGCGCGCTGGGTGCGCTCATCGAGACCACGGTCATCCGCCGCCTCGCCCGCGGTCCGAAGTTGGCGTTGCTCGTCGCCACCATCGGTATCGCCCAGCTGCTCCTCGTCGCCCAACTCCTCCTTCCCAAGGTGCGCCTCGAGAACGCCGGACCGTTCCCGTCGCCGCTCGGGAAGTCGTTCACCATCGGCAACCTCGTGCTCACCAGCCCCCACTTCATGATCATCGCCTTCGTCCCCGCGGTCGTCGTGGGGCTGGGCATGCTCCTCCAGCGCACGCCGTGGGGCCTGGCCATCCGCGCCGCGGCCGACAACCGCGACGCCGCCGAGCTCGCGGCGATCAGCACCCGTCGGGTGTCGACCATGGTCTGGATCCTGGCGGGCGTGCTCTCGACGCTGACCGTCGTGCTCGTGAACCCGCTCCGCAACGTCAACGTCGGTGGGCTCGCGTTCTCCGAAGCGCTCGGACCCGGCCTGCTGCTCCGGGCACTGGCAGCCGCACTCGTCGGCCGCCTCGTCTCGTTGCCACTGGCGCTCGTCGGCGGCATCGGCATCGGCATCGTCGAAGCGCTGGTGTTCGCCAACGTCGCCGACCCATCGTGGTCCGAGCTGTTGCTGTTCCTCCTCGTGCTCACACTGGTGTTGGTCCGAGGCGGCGACGAGGACCAGGAGACCGGCCTCGAGTCGTTGGGCACGTTGGTCCGACCCGTGCCCGAGCGCCTCCGTCAGTACTGGTGGATCCGACGTGGCGGTCACATCGCCGGTCTCACCGCCGTGGTCGCCGCAGCGTTGTTGCCGGTCATGTTCGGCTCTGCGTCGCAGACGTTCCTCTTCGGCCGCATGCTCGTGTTCGCCATCGTCGGGCTCTCGGTCACGATGCTCACCGGCTGGTCGGGACAGCTCTCGCTCGGCCAGTTCGCCATGGTCGGACTCGGCGCCATGACGACCGTGTTCCTGCACGATCGCGGCATGCCGTACGGCGCAGCCGTTGCCTACTCCGTGGT
>JBBSLH010000553.1:0-2132 GCA_038255425.1 Acidimicrobiales bacterium | reverse complement strand
CGAGCGGGATGTTCGTGGTGTCGGCGTTGGTCTGGAGGTTGTTCCAGAGCCACAGCCCGAACGCGACGACGACGGCCACGACCGCCACCTGGAAGACGACCCGGAGGATCCGGACGTCTCGCCACAGCGGCGGCCGTTGACCGGCCGTCGTCGTTGCCGAGGTCACGCGTTCACGTGCTCACTGCGTCGCGTCGACTGGTGGTGCTCAGCGGTAGGGCGGGGAGTAGAGCAGGCCCCCGTCGGACCACAGGGTGTTCTCGCCTCGTTCGAGACCGAGCGCTGTGAGGTGCTTCTCGAAGATCTCGGCGTAGTTGCCGACCTGGGTGATGACCTGCAGGTTCATGTCGATCGGCATGTCGAGGCCGGGATCGAAGGTCCCGCCCTCCTCGATGTCGTCGCCGAGGAACTTGCGGATGTTCGGGTCTTCACTGTCGGCGAAGTCGCCGATGTTGCCCGAGTCGATACCGAATTCCTCGGCCTGGATCGTGGCGTAGATCGCCCAGTTGACGGCCTGCGCAAGGTCGGTGTCACCGTCGCGGACGGCGGGTGCCAGCGGCTCCTTCGAGAACACGTCCGGGAGGATGCGGAGCGCATCGGGCCCGTCGGGGAACTCGGAGCGGAAGCCGGTGAGCTGCGAGGTGTCGGAAGACCAACCGTCGCAACGTCCCTGGATGAACGCTTCCTGGAGCTGGGCGGCGTCACCGAACGACAGCACCTCGATGAGGTCGAGGCCGAGGCGCTCGAACTCGGAGGCGACGTTGCCCTCGGTGGTCGTGCCGGCGGCGACGCAGATCGACGTGCCGTCCATGTCCTCGAGAGACTCGAAGTCGGAGTCGGCGTTGACCATCATTCCCTGGCCGTCGTAGTAGTTCGGCTGGAGGAACGTGGCGCCCTCGCCACCGTCGCGCCCTGCGGTGAAGGTCGTGTTGCGGACCAACACGTCGATCTCGCCGGACTGCAGTGCGGTGAACCGGGCGTCGGTCTCGAGGTCGACGAACTCCACGGCCGTGGCGTCTCCCAGGATGGCGGCGGCGATGACGCGGCAGAAGTCTGCGTCGAACCCGACGTGATCGCTGCCCTCGAGCACCGAGAAGCCGGGGAGTGCATCGCGTGTGCCGCACTTGAGGACTCCGGCCTCGCGGATGGCCTCGAGCTTGCTTCCCTCTTGGATGAGGGTGATCTCGGTCTCATCCGGATCGGTCGTGTCGGAAGCGTCGTCGTCGTCGCCGCTGCATGCGGCCATCACGACGGCGAAGATGGCGACGGCGCCCAGCCATCGAACCGTTCGTCGATCGGTCATCGGTGTCTCCTCTGTTGTTTCGGCCCATTCAGGAAGAAGGGCCGTGGATCGGAAGGTAGCAGTCAGGAAAAAATCCTTCTTCCGATGTCCCATTCAGCCGTCCGTGGTCGATCCCCGGCGGAGATACCAGAGTGCAGCGATGACCAGCCACAGCGCGTTGGGGACGATGGGCGCGATCTCGTCCATTGCGACGAAGCCGAGGCAGATGCACGCCATCGCGACTTCATGCGCCACGAACCAGGTCAGGCGTCGCTCGCGGACGACGGCGACCCAGCGGACGATGACGACCAAGGCGACCGGATAGCCGAAGAGGTGGAGCGCGGTGGCCAGCGCACCGTCGGCTGGCAGCGCGAAGAGCACACCGACGATCGCCCCGACGACGACGGAAACCTGCGCACCACTCGGCCTCGACATCGCCCAAGCGTGGCAGGCTGCGACGCATGCAGCGCTACGGCATGACCGTTCCCTTCGATGGCCCCCTCCACACCCAGCGGGACCGCTTCACTGAACTCGTGGACCTCGGCTACACCGACGTGTGGTCAGCCGAGGCCGACGGACACGACGGCTTCACGCCGCTGGCTCTGGCGTCGGTCTGGGCTCCCGAGCTCCGGCTCGGGACCGCCATCATCCCGGCGTTCACCCGTGGGCCGGCCTGCCTCGCCCAGTCGGTGGGCTCGCTGGCACAAGCTGCCCCCGGGCGGTTCGCTATCGGCATCGGCACGTCGTCCGATGTGATCGTCGAGCGGTGGAACGGCATCCCGTTCGACGAGCCGTACAAGAAGATCCGCGACATGGTGCGCTTCCTCCGCACCGCCCTCGAAGGCGAGAAGGT
>JBBSLH010000552.1:0-2139 GCA_038255425.1 Acidimicrobiales bacterium | reverse complement strand
CTGACGAGGACTGCTGCGGCGACGGCGACGCCGAGCAGGACGGTCACCGTCGAGCGCGTGGGCGTCGACCGCCCGAGACGCGGCGGCGCGAACGGCGCGGGTGCGCTCCGTCGATGGCCGGGCGCGACGACCACCAGTGCGATGCAGACCATCACCGCGAGGAGACTCACCAACAGACCGACGTCCACGGCGCGCTGAGGTGTCCATCGGACATCTGCCCGCAGCGAGCCGGCCCCGTCCGGTTCGACATACCAGGCTGCGGCATATCCGTCGATCGGACGTGGGCCGTCGACCGCGGCACCGTCCAGCGTCAGCTCCCAACCCTCGTTGTGACTCTGGTCGAGCACGAGCCAGAACGGTGAGCCGTCGGTGTCGATGGTGGCCGCCGCCGATGCGGCCGACGAAGCGAGTACCTGCACATCGGGGGTCTCGGTCGCCGAGGTCGTCCCGAACGACTCGGTCCGGAGCACGAGCCGGTCGAGATCGATTCCGGACTCGGATCCGGCGACCGTCCGGAGGGTGTGGCGGCCAGCAGTGAGGTCAATCGGACCGTCGCACACGGTGACCTCGAGGCCGTCGCCGCGGAGTGCCTGGGCCGTCGTGCCGACGATCCTGATCGACAGCGGCTGACCGTCCATCTCGACGAGGTCGCCGCGGCAGCCGGTGTCGAGGGCTCTGGTCGATGGCGCTTGGTCGATTGCTGCGGTGGAGATCTCGGCCAGACCGACGGGCATCGCGACGGGATCGCCGGTGTACCAGTCCGGGGTGGTGCGGACGTCGACGTCGATGATCGAGATGCGGAGGCGATCGCCGCCGACGGGAACGGGCAACGGCACCTGGACCGTCTGCACCGCGCCTGGTTCCTCACGGACGGCGATCGCCGGGATGGCGACGGTGACCGGAGGTCCGGCGCCGGTGATCTCGAGCCGGGTCGGGATGCTGTGGCGACCATCTGCGAGCACGGTGAGCTCGAGTGTCTCGACCGGCGTGTCGGCGTCGACCGGGAGGTCGATCCACTGACCGGTGAGGCCGACGAACGGCGTCTGCCACGCAGTCGTCGGGTCGCCGTCGATCGCCGACGCAGCCCGAGATCCCAGGTCTCCGGCCAGGAACTGGCTCGAGTGTGCCGGATCGGCGGTACCGATGATCGGATCGGTGAGTGTCTCGCCGGCGCGGGGAGACAGTCTGGCGGTCCCGACGAGGTCGAAGACGACGGGTGCGGGAAGGTCGAAGGCGCGGAGCATCGAGGGTTCGGGATCGGCGCGCACGGGTTCGGCGGCGTCGGCCCGGAGTCTCGTGAGGACGATGGCGAGAGGGGAGGACGATGCGCGAGCACCGAGCGCGTCGAGCACCGTCGTCGGCAGCGTCACCATCTCCTCCACGGTGACGCCCGGTATCGAGATCTCTGCGAATCCCGCTGGTCCTCGGTCGGGGGCGACGTCGCGTATCTCGACGGTCAGGCGCTGGAAGGGTCTGCCGTCGAGGGCAACGCGGACGCCGGCGGGTCTGCGGGCGGTCTCGGCGTCCATCTCGACGTCGAAGGTGCGGGTGCCGTCGAGCGTGACGCGTGCGGAGACGACGTCTCGTGTCCCCGGGCGGTCCTTCGGCGACACGAGGACGACGTGGTCTGCATCGACTGGGTCGTCGAGTTCGATGCCGATCCGGTGTGGAGCGCGGTACTGGAAGGTGTCGACACGCCACGCAGTCGCCGTGTCTCCGTCGAACGCGTTGGACGGACGCTCCTCGGGGACGAGTGTCTGCGGCGACCCGTACGCCGTAGCCCAGATGTTGTCGGCCCCGGTCCACTCGACCACGGTCTGGGCTGACGCTGGCTGGCCGTCGACAACCGGCAGTCGGGTGTCCGACGGATCGTCATCGACGACGCCGCGGTCGGCCGGTTCGGTCGCTCCGACGTTCTCGCGCAACGCATACCAACGCTCGCCCCGCTTGCGGTTGGTGTCGGTCACCACGAATGCGGTGCCGTCGGGCGTGAACTCGGCGAAACGGGTGTCGGCGGCGACATCGGCACCGAGGAGGAGTGGACCGACGAGATCGTCGAGCAGCCCTGCGGCGGCGGCGTTGATGATGCCCTCCCCATCGCCGTCGACGACGAGCGCTCCGCCGACAGATGCAGCCGAG
>JBBSLH010000551.1:0-2150 GCA_038255425.1 Acidimicrobiales bacterium | reverse complement strand
GAGGGCGACGTGATCACGGCGATCGACGGAGCCGTCGTCCGAGACCTTCCCGGTCTGCTGACGCGCCTACGTCGTTACGACCCCGGCGATCGGGCACGCCTGACCGTCGCCCGCGCCGACGGCGACGTCGACGTGAGCATCCAGTTCGCTGCCCGTCCCACGTCCTGAACGGCATCGGGTGGTAGGGATCATCTTCGGGGCGACCGGCCTCGGTTGGATCGAGGCCGTCGTGCTCGGACTCGTCGAGGGCCTCACGGAGTACCTGCCGGTGTCGTCCACCGGCCACCTCCTTGTGGCGTCTCGGTTGCTCGGCATGGGTGGTGACGACCGGACGGAGCGGGCGCTCGATACGTACGCCATCTGCATCCAGAGTGGCGCCATCCTCGCCGTCCTGGTCCTGTACCGGCACCGAACCGCCCAGCTCGTCCGAGGCGCCGTCGGTCGCAGTCCCGGTGGCCGTCGCATCCTCGCGGCGTTGGCGGTGGCGTTCGCTCCCGCCGCCGTCACCGGCTTCCTGGCTGGCGCCATGGTGAAGTCGCTGCTGTTCGGCGTTGTTCCTGTCGCCGTGGCCTGGATCGCAGGTGGCCTCTTCATCCTGGGGACGCGGAACCGCCCGTGGATCGCCGGTGACAGGCTCGACCTGGAGCTCATCGGTGTTCGCCGGGCGGCGGTGATCGGCCTCGCCCAGACGGTCGCTCTCTGGCCCGGCATCAGCCGGAGCTTGGTGACGATCCTGGCCGCCCTCTTCGTGGGGTGCTCGATGAAGGCGGCGGTCGAGTTCAGCTTCCTACTCGGGCTGGTGACGCTGGGAGCAGCGACCGCCTACGAGGCGCTCCGGAGCGGGCCCGAGGTGATCGAGGTCTTCGGAGTCGCGACCCCGGCGTTGGGCCTCGTCGTGGCCTTCGCTGCCGCCCTGACGTCGATCCGCTGGATGGTCGGTTGGCTCGAGATTCGCAGCTTGGACGTCTTCGGCTGGTACCGGGTCGGCATCGGAGCGGTCGTGCTGTTGGCTCTGGCGGTCCCCTGAGCGCGAGCGCCGTTGTGCGTTCATCCCTCGACTGGGCTCCCGACCACCACGATCGGTCGGGTGAAGGTCGTCCCGGATAGGCACCAACGCACCGTCGTGGCGTCTCCGGGTTGCAGGGCTCGCATTGCCGCCATGACGGCATCGACGGTCGGGGTGTCCTGTCCGCCGATTCTCGCCACAAGGATGCCGGGCTGCGCCCCTGCTGCCTCGGCCGGGGAGCCGAAGTGCACGGCGGTCACGACAACGCCCGCGGGACACGGTGCGGCTTCTCCGGGCCGACGGTCTGCGATCGTGATGCCGAGCCACGCATGCTGCGCCGCGCCGGTGTCGATGATGCTGTCGGCGACGTTCGCGGCGATCGTCGCAGGCAGCACCATCAGGGCACTGTCTCCGAGCGACGGCTCGTCGAACTCCAGAGCGTTGACCACTCCGACGAGGCGACCCGAGCTGTCCAGGACTGGTGCACCGGTCATTTCCGGCCGCCGAGGTGCCTCGATACGGGCGAGACCGAAGATGTCCACTCCGTCCGGGGTCTGCTCGCCCAGGTCGGTGGCGGTGATCGTCGCCTGCCGCGCTCCACCTGAGGGGGCGGGACCCGTCACGGCTGCCACCGCCGTGCCGGCCACGAGCGCGGAACGCCGTTGCAGAGGTGCACCTTCGGTTCGGCCGTCGATCCGGAGCACGGCCAGATCGGTGTGGATGTCGGTCCCAACGACCGTTGCGGCAACCGGGCCACCGGTGACGCCCACGACGGAGATCGAGTCGGCCTCGGCCACCAAGCGAGCGGCGGTCAGCAGGTAACGGTCCCGGTAGAGGGTCGCTCTCGCCAGGGAGCGGTCCTTGGATGTACGGAACTCGACCGTCACCACCGGCCCACTCAGTACCTGCTCAGGACCGAGCTCCGACGTCTCCTGGTTGTCGCCGTCGATGGCAAGAGGGCTTCTCGTGGTCTGGCTGTCGTCGCTGGAATTGACCTCGACCAACGACCCCAGAGCCACTGCGGTCGCAGCCGCCCCGACCGCTGCGAATCGCCGGATTCGGCGCTGTCGTCGGTGCATCCGTCGTTCGCAGCGCTGCGCACGCGCTTGCGCGCCGAGCTCGGACGGGTGCCGCCACATGCGAT
>JBBSLH010000550.1:0-2162 GCA_038255425.1 Acidimicrobiales bacterium | reverse complement strand
TCGTGCTTTCACGGCCGTCCGCGTACTGGGCGACCGCGTGGTAGCGCATGAGGTTTAGCGCCCACATCGGGCCGTCGACGTCCAGCTCGAGCCATGTCGAGATGTACTCGATGTTCGGTGTGCCGTAACGGGGTGGTGAATCCATGACGAACCTCGAACCGTGAAGGGATGTGCGGGAGATCGTGCCAAAAAAGATGGGCGGACTGCCTGAATCATAACTTGTGCGAGTACACAGCGCAATTGACGGTGCGACCATCACCTGTGACGGACTTCGCACGAGTAGCTGACGAAAGTGCGTGCTCAACTCGCAATAGATGTATAGGTTGTCCCTGCGGGAACTTCAAAGTCGCCTTCCGCCAGAGAGGGTTCAAGCCCCTGACACCGTATGGCGTCCCGCGCGTCCAAGCCCAACATCCCCGCAGTACGCCGGGTTCCTGAGAGGATTTCCATGTCATTCCTGTTGTACCGGCTCGCTCAAAGATGCGTCGATCGCCGGCGATCGGTCCTTGCTTGCTGGTTGATTGTGCTTGCTGGCACAGCAGTAGGGGGAGTAGTCGTTGGTGGACCGACGGTGGATTCCTTCGAGGTTCCTGGCACGGAGTCGCAGCGCGCGTTCGACCTGTTGGACGAGCGGTTTCCCGATCGTGCGGGTTCGTCGGCTCGCGTCGTGTACAGCGTCGATGACGCACCGTTGCTCAGTGATCCGGAGGTCATGATCGGCATCGAGGAGTCCTTGGTGGCCATCGATGCACTGTCAGGCGTCGTTCCACCTGTTGCCGACCGATCGGTGCGCGTGGCACCTGACGGGCGGTCAGCGTTCGTCGACATCGATTTCGCCGCCCAGCCCTACGACGTTTCCGCTGATCTCGTCGGAGAGGTCGAGACGCTCATCGAATCTCAGACCGATGAACGGATCGACGTCGACTTCAGCGGCGATGCGATCGATGCGACGGAGCCGGGCCACCCGCCGACCTCCGAACTCATCGGTCTCGCAGTTGCCGTCGTCGTTCTGCTGGTCGCTTTCGGCTCGGTGATCGGCATGGCTCTGCCGCTGGCGGCCGGGATGCTGAGCGTGGTCGTCGGATTGTCGGTGATTACCATCTGCGCCGGTTTCGTCGACGTGAACTCTGTGGCACCGACGTTGGCAACGATGATCGGCCTGGCGGTGGGCATCGACTACACCCTCTTCATCGTTGCGCGACACCGCCAGCACTTGGCGGAGGGGCTGGATCCGCGGGAGTCTGCAGCGCTCGCTGTCGGTACGACGGGAGGCGCTGTCGTCTTTGCAGGCGTGACGGTGGTCATTGCGCTCAGTGGCCTCTTCGTTGCGGGCATCCCGTTCCTCACCGTGATGGGGCTCGCGGCGGCGGCCACCGTCCTGATCGCCGTCGCCATCGCGGTCACGCTCACGCCAGCGATGCTCGGCTTCGCAGGCATGAACATCGAACGAATCAGCGTTCGGCGACACAGCAAGAGTGTGGATCGGCCACCCGCCAGCTCACGGTTCGCCAAGATGGTCATCGCCCGCCCCATCGTGTCGCTCGTTGCGGCAGTGTCCGTGCTGCTCGTCCTCTCGATGCCGGTGCTGTCCATGGATCTCGGGCTCCTCGACGACGGAACCGCACCCACGTCGTCGACGCAGCGGCGCGCCTACGACACGATCGCAGCCGGCTTCGGAGCCGGCGTGAACGGCCCACTGTCGCTGGTCGTCGACCTCGCCGACGTCGAACCCGATGATCGGGGCGACGTCGTCCAGTCCGTGCAAACAGCCGTCGCCGACACGGACGGCGTGCAGGTGGTCGCGCCGCCGACCCTCAACGTCGCGGGTGACACCGCAATCCTCAACGTGATCCCAATCTCCGGTCCAGCGGACCCGGCGACCGAGGAACTCGTCGACGAGATCAGAGACTCCGTCCTTCCCACTACCGTCGACGGCACTCGAGCCGAGACGGCGGTCACCGGATCCACTGCTGCAAACATCGATGTCTCGAGACAGCTGAGTGGTGCGCTTCCCGCGTTCATGGTGCTCGTCATCTTGTTGACCATTTTGTTGCTGGCCGTGGTCTTCCGCTCGGCGTTCGTCCCTGTCAAGGCAGCAATCGCGATCCTGTTGAGCATCGGCGCCAGCCTCGGTGTCCTCGTCGCCGTCTTCCAGTGGGGCT
>JBBSLH010000549.1:0-2165 GCA_038255425.1 Acidimicrobiales bacterium | reverse complement strand
GCCATACGCGGCACCGCCTTCGCACTGACGAACGACCCGACCTCGATGCGGCGGACCCCGGCGGCGGCGAGTCCCTCGACCATCGCGATCTTCACGTCCACCGACACCTCGGTGTCGATCGACTGCAACCCGTCACGCGGGCCGACGTCGCGGATCAGGACGAAATCGTCACTCACCGGATCGGTCACGTCAAGTGGGGTCACGGTGCCAACGGTATCGACAGGCGCCCCACTCGAGTTGCCGCTTCGGCGCCGGCGAGTGTCACGTCTTGACGAGCAACTTGCCGAGGTTGCCGCCGTTGAACATGACGTCGAGCGCCTCCGGATACCGCTCGATTCCATCGAGTACGGTTTCGGGGAGGATGATCGATCCATCCGCCACCCACCCGGCGAGCTCCTTCATTGCCGCCGGAATCCGGTCGGCGAAGTGGAAATATGCGAAGCCCTCCATCCGGGACTGTCGTTCGGCAAGCCGCAGGTACATGGACGGACCCGTGACGTGTTCCATGTTGTCGTACTGCGAGATCGCCCCACAGATCGTGACCCGGGACCGCATCGCCAGGTTGTCCAGCACGGCATCGAGGATCGGTCCGCCGACATTGTCGAAGAAGCCGTTCACGCCCTCGGGGGACAGCTCTCGCAGTTGTTGACCTACGTCGGAGTGCTTGTAGTCGATGGCCCCGTCGAAGCCGAGCACATCGACGAGATGAGCGACCTTCTTCGGGCCCCCAGCGATGCCGATGACCCGAGCGCCGTCCTTCTTCGCGATCTGGCCGGCCAGGGAGCCGACCGCGCCGGCTGCCGCCGACACCACGAACACGTCACCGGGCTGCGGCTTCGCCACCTCGCGCACACCGATCCACGCCGTCACCCCGGTCGAGCCGGCCAACACGCCGAGGTGCAAGCTGATCGGTCCGAGGGACTCGTCGACGGAAGCGATCGTCGAGTTGGTCATGGTCGCCATGGTCTGAGAGCCGAACCTGCCGATCACTGCCTGCCCGACCGACCATGTGTCGTCGACGGTTTCAACGACTCGTCCGACGCCGTGCGAGGGGATCGTCTCGCCAAGGCCCGCCTGGCGATGGAATCCCTCGCCGCGCAGCATCGTGCGCGCTGCGGCATCGATTGAGATGTATTCGACCGCCACACGGACCTGTCCCGATTCAAGTGCCACGAGTTCCTCGGTCTCGACGGAGAAGTGGTCGGGCGTGGCCCGGTCGGTCGGTCGGCGGATGAGGACGACTTTTGTGTTGATCACTCATCGATTGTTACATCGGTCGGTCTCCGATGGCGAGGTGGCACCGCCCTCCCTATCCTGGACGAAGGATGACTATCTACACGCCGCCGACCGACGACATCCGCTTCGTGATGAACCACGTGGCCGACCTCGGAGGCATTCTGGCCACCGACCGTTTCGCCCACGTCGATGTGGACAGCATCGACGCCGTGATCGAGGAGGTCGCGCGTTTCATGGCCGAAGAGGTCGCTCCGACCAACGTCGATGGGGACCGCATCGGTTCGCAATGGCAACCCGACGGATCGGTGGTGACTCCCGCCAGCTTCAAGCCGGCGTACGAGAAGTGGGTCGCCTCCGGGTTCGGGGCCATGCCGTTCGACCCCGAGTACGGCGGTGCCGGCTTCCCGTGGATCTCTGCGATCGCCGTCCAGGAGCTCTACACCTCCTCGAACATGGCGCTGTCGCTGTGCCCGCTGTTGACGCAGGGGGCGATCGACGCCATCCATGCCCACGGATCGGACGCTCAGAAGAACACCTATCTGCCGAAGATGATGACCGGGGAGTGGACCGGCACGATGAACCTGACCGAGCCGCAGGCCGGCTCCGACGTCGGCGCGGTGTCGACCAGGGCCGTCCCGATCGAGGGGAGTGAAGGTGCCTGGTCGATCACTGGCCAGAAGATCTACATCACCTTCGGCGAACACGATCTGCCCGAACAGTTCATCCACCTCGTTCTGGCACGCACGCCGGGTTCGGCGCCGGGAACGAAGTGCATCTCGATGTTCGTCGTCCCGAAGCTCCTGTTGAACGCGGACGGGTCGCTCGGCGAGCGCAACGGCGCCGAGTGCGTGTCGATCGAACACAAGCTGGGCATCCACGGCTCTCCGACGTGCGTCATGCAGTTCGAAGGTGCCACCGGGTGGCTCGTC
>JBBSLH010000548.1:0-2168 GCA_038255425.1 Acidimicrobiales bacterium | reverse complement strand
GTCGATCAGTCGCTTGGTCATTCAGGAAGTATATATGATCGACTCATTGAGATATACGATGCGGGACACCGGAGCGGACTCGCGTTGTGGGGTGAATCCAACCCTGGAGTGTCGCTTCGATGAACTGTTCGAAGCTTCCCTTACCCCGACGTCGGCCGGTCGTGCAGGGCGTAGCCCACGATCAGCATCGCCAGCCCGATCGTCGACGTGAGGAGCGCGAAGCTCGGCGTCCACACCCGCTTGAACGGTGCAACGAACTGGGCTGCCACGATCCCGAGGACGGCGATGCCCACGAGCCACGCCACCAAGCGCTCGAGCGTGACCCGAGTGCTCGCCTGCGCGAGCAGCATCTTGCCGGCGGTGACGCCGACCATCATCGTGATCAGCGCACCGAGTCGGCGGTTGCCGTCGCATCGGCATGCACCGACACCACCCGCTCCACCCGCTCCACCCGCTCCATCACCCCGGAAACCATCAGGTCCAACAGCGAACTCCCCGGCTCGAAGTCGACCAATACATTGACGCTTGGCTATCCGATCGGGTGTTGGCGCCGCCCGGCCCGGGCTGCGAACGAGTCGAGGGCGGCGAGGACGTCCGGTGAGCGCCACAACTGGTCACGCTTGCGGCTGGTGAACTCGACGAGCACGCCGGCGTCGATCAGGGGCTGCAGCGACCGGTAGACGTTCCGGGGTGCGACATCGAGTTCAGTGGCGACAAACGCCGCATTGACAACTGGATGGCGTAGCAGCAGGTCCGCTATCCGCCAGGCTGCTGCGTCACTCCGTGCCCGAACTTGGGTCCGCCACCGGTCTCGGGTGTTGCGGAGGTCACCGACCAGCTCGCGTCCATTGGACAACGCAGCAAAGGAGGCGTGGACGAACCGTTCGACGATCGGCACCGGGTCACCGTCGCGATAGGCGGTGAGCGCGTCGAAATAACGGTCGACGCTGACGAGAAGACCCGCAGACACGGGGACGGTGACATGTCGCGTCAGGTGTGCGTGCCGCAGGTGGGCGTGAACGAGTGCCCGTCCGGTACGTCCGTTGCCATCCGGGAACGGGTGGATTGTCTCGAACTGGGCGTGCACGAGGGCTGCGTGAGCGAGACGCGGGATGTCGTGACGTGCGATGAACGCAACCAAGTCGTCGATCGCAGCCGGCACCCGTTCCGCGTGCGGTGGGACGAACGCGGCCCCGTGCGGACCGTCGTCGCTGCCACCGATCCACACCTGCCCTGTGCGCCACTTCCCAGCGATGTCGGGATCGCTCGCGCCGAGGAGCGCGGCGTGCATGGCGAGGATCGCGTCGGCGTCGACGCGGTCGGCCAGTTCGATGGCGGCTGTCATCGACCGCTGGTTCGCCACGATGATCGACGCGTTCTTGCCTCCGTGTCCGAGTTCAGCTTCTGCGATCGCGCGTGCCGATGCGGTCAAGTTCTCGATCTTGGACGACGCTGCGGATTCCGATCGCAGCAGCACCGCAGCGAACGGCGTGATCTCCGCGCGGAGTTCCTGGTCGAACCGGGCGATCTCCGCACTGGCTTCTTCGACCTCGGTGACCAACGCCGGTGGCAGGGCCACGTCAACCTCAGCGATTCGCGGTACGACCGCAGCGTCATAGGGGCCGCGGTGACGTTCGAGCGCACGTCGAGACATCGTCGAACTGGTCGGCACCCAGTCGAAGGTTTCGCTGCCGACGGCCGGCCATGAGGTATCTGACACCACCCGTCCTCCTTCCTCTCAGATCATGAGATAACTGAGACTACTGCGCCAGCGCTTTCTCATGTCGCATGAGTCGTGCCCAGGGCATTTCCTGTTTGTCAGGGTGCCCTGACGGAAAGGGTGTGATCGTGGTGCGCGATGCCGTTCCCGAGGAACCGTTGACGATCCCCCTCGCACTCGGGTCGAGAAAGCTTCGGCCACCATCGTCGTCGAGCAGATCCAGGGTCACGCCGGCACCTGATCGATCGGGCACCAACTCGCCCGCTCATGCCGCCCGGCGGCTCGGTGGTCCGGTGTTCCGCACACTGCCATCGGGCAAGGTCAGGGTCAGCTCCCGGTTGGGGCCGAGACGCACATCCCACCCGTTGTCGTGGATGTCGTGATGATGCCTCGAGCACACCGGCAACAAGTTGTCCAGATCGGTGCGGCCACCGTGTCGCCACCAGAT
>JBBSLH010000547.1:0-2170 GCA_038255425.1 Acidimicrobiales bacterium | reverse complement strand
ATGACGTCCTCGACCACGAGGACCCGCTTCCCGTCGATGGGCGCACCCTCGGCCAACTTCGCCGTGCCGTAGGCCTTTGCCTCCTTGCGGACGAACGCGGTCGGCAGACCCGTGGCCAACGACAGCGCAGTGGCCACCGGGACGCCGCCGAGTTCGAGTCCGGCAAGCACCTCGGTGTCCTTCGGGATCAGCGGCACCATGTGCTGCGCCACATCGCGCAGGATCTCCGGGTCACCCTCGAACAAGTACTTGTCGAAGTACGTCGTCGCCGTCTGTCCCGAGCGAAGGGTGAAGGACCCGCTGAGGCGGCAACTGTCGGCCACCCGGTGAGCGAGTTCGTCGAATGAGCCGGACACGCCGGGGATCCTGTCACGCCGCCGAGGCGGGAGCCGCTGGATTCAGCGTGTCTCCCGCTGGTGAGCGATGTGAACGGCGTGCGCCCGGAGGAACTCGAATCCCCAACCTTCTGATCCGTAATCAGATGCTCTATCCAATTGAGCTACGGGCGCCGGAGTGCGACAGCGTAGCGGAGGGTCCCTCCGTGCTTACAACGCATCCGGCGGCTGTCCGCGAGTCACGGACCGCTCCGGGTATTCTCTGGACGACGGCGTGCGGGCGTCTGTCTTTTTCGGAGGAGATGTGATGCGGACGTTGCCTGTTTCGATCGTGGCGGAACGACTGGGTATGACACCGAGCAAGATCCACCTGCTGGTCCGTGGTGGCGATCTCGAGTTGACGCCGGCCGAGACCGGCCTCTTCGAGGTGACGACCGCCTCGATCGATCGCTACCAGTCCCACAGCGAACGGGCGCGAAGCTCGGCGTGAGCGTGACCGAGCGGCCCGTGGTCACCGTCGCGGTGGCCGCCCTCCTGCTCGGCATCGAGGTCGACGCAGTCCACGCACTCGTCGAGCAGGGCGAACTGGAGTCCGTGGCCTCCGTCAACGGCGCCGTGGACGTCTGCATGGCATCGCTCGACGCCTACGACGACGCCTGACCGGGGGCCGGCTCTGTGAAGAAGCGACGGTTGGTTATCGTCCTCGACCATGGCGTGGACCCGACGACAGTTCCTCACGATCGGGAGTGGCGCCATCGTCGGCGCCGGCCTCGTCGGCGCATGCAGCGATGACGACGACGGTGGGAACCGTGCTGCGGAACTCCCGTCGACCTCCAGTACGACGACGCCCAGCGATCTCCCCGCGAACGACGAGGATGCGCTGAAGGATCTCTTCGATCCGTTCTTCGAACCACTCGGCCAGCGGGTCACCCGCATCGGCCTCTACGACCTGTCGCTCGGATTCGAACTGTCCGACACCGGTGATCACGTCGCCATCTATGCCGAGCCGATCGACGCGGAGGGTGCGGGCTGGGACGCCGCTCGCTACATCGAGGCAACGGCGCCGGGCATGGCCGCATGTACGCCGTTCATCTTCGACACCTGGGCCGGCGTCAACAGCATGGACCTCTGCCAAGAGCCGCCCCAGGCCGAAGCTCCGGAGCCCGAGCCGCCCGTCGTGACCCAGGTGAACCTGAGTCGGGCCGACAGTGCGTTCATCGACTGGGACAACGTCACGTTGGCCGACCTGATCGCCGCACGACTCCGATCGCCCCAGACCGCCCGGGTCTCCGTGAACGACGAACTCGAAGCGGACCCGATCTGGGTGGCGGCAGAGGAAGCGGCGCGAGACCTCGTCTGAGGTGAAGCCGGCGGACGCGACCTCGGTACGCTCGGCCCGGTGATCGTGCCCGTCCTCGTCGCTGGCCTGGTGTCGGCGGCCGTCGGTGCCATCCGGTCCACGTGGTCGCCCTGAGGCGAGTCGATGCTCTCGAGCATCCATCCGCTCGGTGAGCGGGCGAAGGACAACCGATTCGGTGTCACCGCCACCCTCTTCGTCGTCGGGTCGACGATCGGCGGGCTGACGACCGGCGCCGCGACCGCCCTTGTCGGGTCGGGCGTCGACGCGCTGGTGTCGACCACGGCTGCCGTCCTGCTCGCATCACTCGTCGTGTTGGCGGCTGCCGCCGCTGAATGGCGTGGGATCGCATTGCCATGCCTCCACCGACAGGTCGACGAAGCCTGGCTCGATCAGTATCGGGGCTGGGTCTACGGCATCGGGTTCGGGTTCCAACTGGGAACCGGCGTGTTGACCTACATCACGAGCGCCGGCGTCT
>JBBSLH010000546.1:0-2172 GCA_038255425.1 Acidimicrobiales bacterium | reverse complement strand
TTCTCGACCCTGACGTTCGCGGGGTCGGCCCAGTTCGCGGCGGTCGACGTGTTGGGCGACGGCGGGACAGCCGCAGCGGCGATCGGCGCCGGTCTCCTCCTCAACCTGCGATCGCTCGCGTTCGGCGTGGTGCTCGCACCCTCGCTCGAGGGACCCTGGTGGAAGCGAGCCCTCATGTCCCAGCTGGTCATCGACGAGTCGACCGCGGTGGCCACCGCGCAGGACGACCTCCGCTGGCGACGGTACGGGTTCCTCGCCGGCGGCATCGCCGTCTTCGTGCTCTGGAACATCTGCACGCTGGCCGGGGTCGCGCTGGCGTCGATCGGAGACGACTTCGTGCAGGACTGGGGCCTCGACGCCGCTGCGCCGGCGGCATTCCTGGCGCTGCTGTGGCCGCGCCTCGTCGGAGATGGCGGGGGTGCTGGACGACGGATCGCTGGCGCGGGTGCCGTCATCGCTGCAGTCACCATCCCGTTCGCGCCGCCGGGCGTCCCGATCCTTGCGGCAACGCTCGGCGTCCTCGCTGTGGGGAGGTCGCGGTGAACACGACCGTCGTGGTGCTCGCCGGCCTGTCGCTCGGCACCTACGTCCTGAAGTCGGCGGGACCGCTGCTCCTCGGCGGGCGTCGGCTACCCCCGATGATCGAGACCATCGCGGGCCGGACACCGGCTGCGCTCCTCGCTGCGTTGGTGGTCGTGAGCACCATCGCCGACGGCCAGTCGGTCGTGCTCGACGCCCGCATCGGTGGCGTGATCGTGGCCGGAGTCGCCCTCCGCCTCCGGGCGCCCTTCGTGCTCGTCGTGATCAGCGCCGTCGCGGCCACCGCCGCGCTCCGGGCCGTCTCCTAGGTTGCCTCCATGGCGATCACCACCATCAACGGACTCGACGAACTGCGCGCCGCGGTCGGCCGAGACCTCGGCACGAGCGACTGGCTCGAGATCACCCAGGAGCGCGTGAACACCTTCGCCGAGGCGACGGGCGACCACCAGTGGATCCACGTCGACGTCGAACGAGCGAAGTCCGACAGTCCGTTCGGCGGACCGATCGCGCACGGCTATCTCACGCTCTCGCTCACCAACCTGTTCCTGCCGCAGGTGGTCGAGGTCACCGGTATCTCCTCCGGCGTGAACTACGGCGTGAACAAGGTCCGATTTCCCGCTGCGGTGCCGGTCGGCTCACGAGTCCGGGCGTCCGTCCGGCTGGAATCGGCTGACGAGGTGACGGGCGGTGTCCAGACGACGATGGTGATCACGGTCGAACTCGAGGGTTCCGAGAAACCCGCGTGCATCGTGGAGGCCATCTCGCGTTGGCTTGCCTGACGTGAGCGACTTTCCGCAGACAGAACGGTCCACCATCGGTCGCGTCCCCGAGCGGGGCACCCGCGACCGGGCGACCGCAGAAGCGATCCTGGACGAGGGCGTGATCTGCCACGTCGGACTCACCACCGACCACGGACCAGTCGTCATCCCCACGACGTACGCCCGCCGCGACGACGAGATCCTGATCCACGGGTCGCCTGCGGCCACGTGGCTCCGGTCGGGCGGCAAGGGGACGCCGGTGTGCGTCACCGTCACGCACGTCGATGCCCTGGTCCTGGCTCGGAGCGCGTTCCACCACTCGATGAACTATCGGTCGATCGTCGTGTTCGGGATTGCCGAGCGGATCACCGACCACGACGAGAAGGCCGCCGCGCTCACTGCCATCGTCGAGCAGATCGTCCCCGGCCGCACGGCCGAGATCCGTCCGATGCACGACTCCGAGATCAAGGAGACGCTGGTCCTGCGGTTACCACTCGCCGAGGCCTCGGTGAAGATCCGCGCCCACGGCGTGGCCGACGACGAAGCGGACTACGCACTGTCCGACGTCTGGGCGGGCCTGATCCCGATGACCACCACGTTCGGTGCACCAGTCGCTGACGACCGGCTGCCCGCCGGCGTCGACATTCCGCCGAGCGCCACGGGCTACTCCCGCTAGTCGGCGGCGCCGAGGAACGCTGGCGGTTCGCCGCCGCCGTGTACCTCGAGTTCGGCGCCACTGATCCACGCCGCTGCCGATGACGAGAGCCACCAGCAGGCCTCGGCGATGTCGAGCGGCGTCCCCATGCGGCCGAGCGGGATCGTCCCCTCGACGCGGGCGATGCCCTCATCGTCGCCGTAGTGGAGATGCGCGAGC
>JBBSLH010000545.1:0-2176 GCA_038255425.1 Acidimicrobiales bacterium | reverse complement strand
CCTGAGTCCGGATCAGCCGCTGCATTCGGCGACATCGGCGTCGGAATGCGGGCCTACTTCGACTACCTCAACGACACCGACCCCATCGACGGCAAGCAGATCGAGTTGATCACGGCCGACGATGCGTACGAGGCGGGCCGCGCAGTGGCGAACGTGCAGGAGATGATCGACTCCGACGAGGTGTTCGCGCTGGTTCACAACATCGGCACGCCAGCCAACCTGGCGATCCGGCCGATCACCCAGGACGCATGCGTCCCGCAGCTGTTCAACTCGACGGGCTTTCCGCTCTGGGGTGACCCGGCGAACTTCCCGTGGACGGTCGGCAACATCCTGAACTACGTCACTGAAACCAACATCTGGTGCGCTGACATGAACGAGCGGTTCCCTGATGGCGCAACCGTTGCCGCGCTGATCCAGAACAACGACTTCGGTACGACGTACCTGAACGCCCTCAAAGAATGTGAAGGCGTCGAGGTCATCGCCGAGGAGCTGTTCGCACAGGACGCACCGGACATCACCAACGCGATGACGACGCTGATCGCCAGCGACGCCGACGTGCTCATCGGTGGCCTCACGGGTGCGTACTGCCCGCAGACCGCAGCCGCTCTGGCCGGTTCGGACTGGCGCCCGGTGTTCTACAATTCTTACACCTGCAACAACCTCGCCTCGTACTACGCGCCGGTCCAGGACGCCATCACGACGCTCGGAGACTCCTCGCCGATCATCGCGAACTCGAACAAGGTGTGTGGTGACCCCACGTTCGACGACGATCCGGCGATCCAGGAGACCCGGGACATCCTCGAGGAGTACGGCGACACCACGTGTGAGGCGGGATCGTTCTCGATTGGCGTGCTCTACGGCCAGATCGTCGAGAGCGTCTTGCGCCCAGCAGCAGCGATGCCGGGTGGACTCAACCGGGTCAACCTCATGGCATCGGTGTGGAACCTCGAAGCAGAGAATGACCTCCTCCTCGGTGGGAGCTACAAGTTGGACGGCGTGAATGATGCCTACATCAGCGAGTCAGCCCAGTTGCAGCAGGTCGTCAACGACGGCGGCACACTGACGTTCAACCCGGTGGGTGACGTGACCGACACCGAAGGTGAGGGCGGATCCTACGTGGAGAGCTGACCTGACCAAGGCGTCCGGTTCCGCCGGACGCTCGTGAAGTCACCGGCCGGTGGTCCCTCGTGATCATCGGCCGGTGACGCGTCCGGGGTCCAGCCGAACGTCCCGTCAGCGCTGAACGCGGACGAGCGGGTGCCTCACGGCTGGATCGACACCTCGAAGGCGTCCTCGGCGACGATGGTGGACACGAACGTCATCTCGCCGACCCCCTCGACGGTTCCGGTGCAGGTGTACGTGGTGCCCACCTCGGTGCTCTCCGGCTCTTCGCAGCTCGCGTCGGTGACCTCCCCGCCGACCTCCGTCTCGACTGCATCGCTCTCGATGAAGTCCTCCGTCTGGCTCTGGTAGTTGGAGGTCTGCGAGCAAGCGGCGACGGCGAGAGCGAGCACAGGCGTGGCGATGAGGATCTTGCGCATGCGCAGACCCTAGCGACGGCCGATCAGTCGCCCGTGGTTCCCAGCGTGGACACGGGCACCGGCTCCCCGCGGCGTGGACCGCTCGTCGACCGGAAGCGGTCCACGATGACTGCCACCAGCGCTGCCCACACGAACGCGAACCCGATGACTCGATCGAGCGGCATCGGCTCGTCGTAGAGCAGCCAACCGAGACCGAAGTTGATCACCGGCACCATGAGGTTCAGTGGACCGAGCAGCGTGAACGGGATGTTCTTGGCTGCGGACGCGAACAGCATCAGCGGAACCGCGGTGATGGCACCGGTCCCGAGCACGAACATCCAGTCCGATGCACCTGCGGTTGCAACCACGGACCCAGCGCGGCCGCTCACCGCCGCAACCAGCATGAGCGCAGGAACCATCAGGACGAAGGTCTCCCCGGCGAGACCGTCGACGGCATCGAGTGGGATGCCCCGCTTGGCGAGGCCGTACAGGCTCCATGACGTCGCGATGACGATGGCGATCCAGGGCGGGCGGCCGTTCGACACGGTGAGGATCACGACGGCGATCGACGCGAGTCCGAATGCGATGCGCTGGGCGGTCGTGGGCTGTTCCTTGAAGACGATCACGCCGATCGCCATCGTCGCCAACGGCGCGAT
>JBBSLH010000544.1:0-2197 GCA_038255425.1 Acidimicrobiales bacterium | reverse complement strand
GGCTGCGGCGACGCGCAGGATCTGGTCGCGGGTGACGTGGTCGTTGGTGATCACGTCGGTCACTTCGGGTTGGTTGCGGGTGAGGGTGCCGGTCTTGTCGAGGGCGACGACTTTGATGGTGCTGAGGGCTTCGAGGGCTGCGCCGCCCTTGATGAGGGCGCCGCCCCGGGTCGCGGCGCCGATGGCAGCAACGACGGTGACCGGGACCGAGATGGCGAACGCGCAGGGCGAGGCGGCGACGAGGACGACGAGCGCTCGTCCGATCCACAGTGACGGGTCACCGAGGAGCGAGCCGGCGACGGCGATGGTGGTGGCGACGATCATGACGCCGGGCACGAGCGGGCGGGCGACGCGTTCGGCGAGTCGCTGGCTGGTGCCCTTGCGTTCCTGGGCGTCTTCGACGATGTGGACGATGCGGGCCAGAGAGCTGTCGCTGGTTGCGGCGGTGACCTCGATGTCGAGGACTCCGCCGCCGTTGATCGACGCGGCCAGCACGGCTCGGCCGGGTTCGACCTCGACGGGCATGGACTCGCCGGTGATGGCGGAGAGGTCGAGGGCGGATCGCCCGGTGCGGATGATGCCGTCGGTGGCGATCCGTTCGCCCGGTCCGATGACCATGAGGTCGCCGACGGCGAGTTGGTCAGGTTCGACGTCGATGTCGCCGCTGGGCCAGCGGACGGTGACTTGGTCGGGGACGAGGTCGAGCAAGGCGCGGAGGCCGTGGCGGGTGCGGGCCATGGCGTAGTCCTCGAGGGCCTCGGAGATCGAGAACAGGAAGGCGAGCGATGCCGCTTCACCGAGTTGGCCGAGGATCACGGCACCGATGGCGGCGATCGTCATGAGGGTGGCGACGCCGAGGCGTCCGCGCAACAGATTCTTCAGACTCGAGGGGATGAACGTGACGCCACCGACCACGAGGGCGGAGAGGAAGGCGAGATCGGGGACCACGGACGGCACCTCCGCCGCCGGAGAGGTGGAGGCAAGCAGTCCGCCAGCGAGCAGGACCCCGGACCCGGCGGCGAGCTGCACGTTGCGCAGCTGCCAGAACGGCGCCGGGTCCTCACCGGTCGCGGTGTCATCAGAGGGTGGGCAGCACGGGTCGCTCATCGGGTCGGTCCTGGTCGGGTCATGTTGGGTGGAGGTACCGGTCGGGCGATGCTTTGAATCGCTGTTGGCACGATGGTGAGCAGAACCAGACGGTGGCACCGTTGTGGGCGACCTGGGGAGTGTTGGACCCGGGCGTGAGTCGCATGCCGCACACCGGGTCGGTGACGCAATCGGTGGGATGGCACAGCAGGAGACCGAACACGGTCACCGGTTCATGGAACCCGCGGATCTCGACGGGGCCGAGGGGTTCGACCTGCCATCCGGCTGTCGATGCCGCCCGGGCAGTGGTCTCGTCGACTCGCAGTTCACCCGAAGGGGCGAGATCAGCGAGGCGGGCTGCGAGGTTGACGGTCGTCCCGAGGACGTCGCCGTCTCGCTCGATGACGGTCCCGGTGGTGATCCCACCGGTGAGTTCGGGCATGTCGGCGAGGTCATGGAGGCGATGACTGGTGGCGTCGGCCACTGAGATCGCCGCGGCCGGGTCGGGACAGGCCAACAACACGCCGTCGCCGAGGGTCTTGACCACTCGCCCTGCGCCGGCCGTCGCCGCGCGTACCGCGTCGGTGAACTGGTCGAGGACACCGACGGCGGTTTCGTCGCCGTGGATGTCGTTGAGGGCGGTGAATCGTGACAGGTCCAGGAACATGATGGTGGTTGGTCGAGCGTTCATCGGTTTCTACCGCTCGACGCGGGAACATTGGGACGCGAGGCGATGTCCTGTCCGGATTGCGCGAGCAGGGCTGCCGCTGATTGCAGGAGGTCGAGGTCGGTCACACGCCGTTCGTCTCGAGCAAGGATCTCGATGATGGTCGAACGCATCGGGTCCTCAGCCGACACGAGGCACGAACCGACCGGTTCGCTCGACGTAGCTGGCGTAGTCGTCGCCGTGGACCTTCCGAAGGTACGGCTCCTCGATGAGGCGCACCTGGACTTCGACACCTGCGAGCATGGTCGTGGCCGCGACAAACGCAGCACCTGTGCGCTGCGCCACCGCGGTGCCGATCGCGAAGAGTGACATGGCGGTGAAGATTGGATTCCGAACCACGGCGAACGCGTCGGTCGTCACCAACTCGGTCCGTTCCGTGGGGTC
>JBBSLH010000543.1:0-2213 GCA_038255425.1 Acidimicrobiales bacterium | reverse complement strand
GCACCCGGACGGGTGTCGACCAGACGCTGCGGCACGATCGGCGTGTAGGCCGAGGCTGCCGGGAAGGCACCCACGATGTCCACTGCGATGTGTGTCGAGTTGCTGGAGAACACACAGACGGTTCCGTCGGCTGCCACCTTCACCGAGGCGAGGTTCGCCCGCCGGGTGTTGGATGCAGTGTTCAGGTTCGAGGCATTCGGACGGTCGGCGTCACACGGGTAGGCCGTGAGGTAGCCGGTGCCGTCGGTCTGGACCGAGGTGAGGTTGAGCAGAACTGCGCTCGAGCCTGCAGCGACGTCACTGACGTCGATGACCTGGACCGAGTTCGCTGCCGGCTTGGTGCCGTTGCGAGTGTCGAGCAGACGGGTCGGCTGGATTGCCGTGTACTTGGCCAGTGCCGGGATGTACGCCTGGACGTCGACGATCAGATCCGTCGCCGTCTCGGTGTAGATGCACACGTCACCGTTGGCGTCCGGAACCGCTGACACGAGACCGGAGACGATCCGGGCCGGGTCGGGGTTCAGGCTCGATGCCACAGGACGGTCGTCCTGGGTGCCGTCGCCGTCTGCGTCACACGGGAAGGCCGTGACGAAGCCACTGGCTTCGGCTCGGGCAGCCGTGATGTTCAGGAATGCGGCCTGTGCTCCGGCGGGGACGAGTGCGTCGCCGACGTTCACCACTGTCGTCGAGCCTGCAGCAGCCTTGGCGCTGGTGCGGGTGTCGAGGATGCGCTCCGGGTTGATCGAGATGATCGACGGGTTGCGCGGGGTGTTCTGGCCCTCGATGGAACCGACGTTGACGCTGTCCAGGTGCGGGTTCGCCACGTAGGGGAACTCGTCCTTGAAGTCGAGGTCGTTGCGGTCGACGGAGTCGAACGGCGCCAGGCCGCTGACGTCGGAACCGCCTCGGAAGACGGCTCCTTCGGCAACTGCCAATGCGATGTCGACGACGTCGTCCTCGAGACGGCGACCGTTCGGGAAGCCCTGGAAGTCACCACCCAACACACCGGCCGAGCTCGGGTTCGCCGAGACCGGGACCGCCATGTTCAGACGCAACTGTTCCGACGGCTGGATCGTGCCAGCATCGCGGTTCAGGTTGTGTCCGTTCAGGTTGGCGTTCAGCGCCGGGTTGGTGGTGGGGGTTTCCCCCGCCAGGCCCAGGCCGAAGTTGGCCTCGCTCACACCCTGGAGGAAGATCTCCACCAGGTCGGAACGCGGTTGGTCATCGCTCTTGTCCTGCGGCGTGTTGTTGGTGTCGCCGGGAACCGGCAGGCCATAGATGGCCTGCACCAGCGGCGGCAGGATCGGGAAGCGGACCGCTGCAACAGCCGCCGGGATCGTGGCGTCGACGCTCGGCGGGATGCTGTTGAAGGCATCCTTGAGTGCGAGCGGCAGGACCACTTCGTTGACGAGCGGGTTGCCCAGGCGAGACACCTGGACGCGCTTGTACTGGTCATCGGCAGTGTTGTCGGGGGTGCTGCCACCCTCGGTCTGCACGATGCGGTCGGTCGTCGACCACACACCGATGATGGGGTTGTTGGCTGCGTCACCATTGATCGCCAGTTCGGTCTTGGGGACCTGCAGCGCGATCGTGTTGACGTTGTAGCCGGCCAACGTGTCCTCGCCGACCTCAGGCGCCACACCGGCACCGTAGAGGAGGTCGAAGACGCGCAGGTCAAGGAAGAACGAGTCGTCGGCCTGGCCGGCGAACGACTTCAGGTCGCCTGCCGTTCCGGACGCGACCGCTTCGTCGACGAGCGGCTGGTAGTCGGGCGTGGACACCGCGCCGGAGATCGACGGCGCCGCGATGGCGTCGTTGAGGACCGTCGTGGTGACGCCGTTCTCGGTGACGTTGAGGTCGTAGGTCTGGTACACGTTCAACGTGTCGTCGTTCACCGAATCGAACGGGCCGGTGTTCACGAGGAACTGACCGGGGTCCTTGGTGACCGTGCTGAACAACCACTCGTATTCGATGTCGGCCACGGCGTCGCCGTCGTTGTCGATGTTGATCTTGTAGGAGGCGCCGGTGGTCTCGCCGTCTCCGTCTGCCCAGGGGTAGAAGTTCGGTCCGCCGTTGGGCTCCGAGAACGGAAGCCAGTTGGCGATGATGGTGACCGAGTCCTCGTCGTCAGGGCTGACGAACGCATACACGTCGGTGTTGTCGGCGCGGGGGTCGCCCGCGATGAGCGGTGCCTCGCGGTGGCTGGACGCACT
>JBBSLH010000542.1:0-2218 GCA_038255425.1 Acidimicrobiales bacterium | reverse complement strand
GTCGGGGCCGAAGCACTCGATGGCGTGGTGGTACCAACGCTCCTGCGCGTTCACGAAGGTGTCGACGTCGGGCCGGGTGGTCTCGTCGATGTGCCAACCGAAACCGTTGTCGGGCATCGCGAGCCCACCGAGCTTGAGGACGACGTTGGGGCACTCGGCGAGCGCCGCGATGTCGTCGGCCCACGACGGGAAGATCTCGTCGTGACGTCCGGCCCACGGTCCGACGCCCAGCGGGGTGCCGAAGTGGTCGAGCACCATGGTCGTCTTCGGCACGGCGAGGGCCAGGTCGAGGAACTCTCGGTTCTGGAGGTGGTAGTGCCACGTGTCGTAGGTGAGCCCGCGCGTGCCCAATCGCTCGACGCCACGTCGGAACTCGGCGTCGGCACCGAGATCGGCAGACGCCCGACCGGGGATCATCAACGCGTCGCGGATGTCGTCGGTCGCATGGCACAGAGCGTGTCGGATGCCGCGGAACCGACCGCCAGCGGCGTGGGCGTGTGCATCGAGCACCTCGTCGAGTTGATCGAGCGGGAGGCGCAGGTCGGCGGTGGCGACGATGCCGGCGATGGTTGCGCCGAGGGTCCCGGCACTCTCGTCGGCGATGGCGGCGACGAACTCCGTCTCCCCGACGGGTTGCAGGTGGGCGGGACCGTCGGTTCGGTACTCGGCGCCACATTCCACGAACACGGTCTCGACGACGTCAGGAACCGTGTCGGTGTCAGCGCGGAGGTCGGCGAGCAGGTACTCGCCGATGCCGCGGTCCCGCCAGAGGTGGTGATGCGGGTCGACGATCTCCATCAGGTCACGTCAGCTCCGATGGGCTTCCCGTCCTCTATCTGGTCGAGGTACTCGCTCATCCCGATGCCGGTCTGGCCGCGACACTCGAACTTGGTCATCGCCTCGGTGATGCGGGTCAGCAGTTCGTTGCCCTCGGGGTCCTGACGACGGTTGCGCAGTGGGATCAGCGAGAGCACGTCGCCGGTGACCTCGTAGGTGTCGTGGTCGGTGGTGACCGAGCACTTCATCGACGTCTGGTAGTGGTCGTCGTCCCATTCCGACGTGATCGAACAGTCGCGGATGAGGTGGTACTCGTCGCCCTCGAGCACCATGCCACCGGGCCTCCCGCCGACGATCGAGATCATCATCGCGAACTCGTCCGAGAAGACCATGGGCAGCCAGCGGTACCACGAGATGGCTTGCCAGTAGCGGGGCCCCCACGACTTGTCGCGCAGGCCGAGGCCGTCCATGTCGATGGTCTCGTCGCCGACCCGGATCGTCCCGGTGACGGCACAGTGCTGCTCGTAGTGCGCCTTGGAGAACGACTTCTCGGCTTCGATCACGAGGTCGCTGCCGTCGTCCTCGTAGACCGGTCGCCCACCGAACATCGGTGACACCCCGCGGTAGTCGAGGTCGACCTCGCACTCCTCCCACGGGTTGTTCTTGAACGCCGTGCGAGGGTCGGCCATCTGCCCTGGGTCATCGAGCACGCAGACCTTGCCCGAGTAGCGGACCTTGAGGTGCTTGAACGGTTCGACCACCTCGATGGACAGGCCGCCAGCGTTCATCTCGTCGTTGTTGTCGATCTGCGGGCGGGCGTAGACGAAACCCACCTTGCCGTCGCGGAGATAGACGCACACCGTCATCTCGGCGTAGCCCTCGTTGACGCGGTTGCCGATCCGGAACCAGCCACCGAGTTGCTGTTCGAGATCGAATGCGTTGAGGTACATCGACTCGTTGTAGTTCGAGGCGGCGTCGGGCTCATGGGTGTACTCGTCCTCGGGTTCGAGGACGGTCACGATCTTGCGGTCAGCCATCGCGCCACGGTACTCCCGAACTTGACCGCTCGGTCAAGAGAACCGTTCGCTCCTCCTCGAGGGGCACGGTGCGAGGCGACCGGGTAGTGGCGCGCTCGGTAGCGTCGCCGGCCATGAGCCCCGCCGTGCGTGCCATCGTGAATCCCGCCACCGGCCAGACCGTGGCCGAGGTGCCCGAGGCAACGGCGAACGATGTGGACGCTGCCGTCGGTCGAGCGACGGCGGCCCACGCCGACTGGTCCCGATCGACCGTGCGGAACCGCCGCGACGTGCTGCGGTCGATCGCCCTCTTGATCCGCCGCGACGCCGAGGACTTGGCCCGACTCGAATCGGCACATGCCGGCAAACCCATCAACGCCGCTCGGGGCGAGATCGGCGCCGCGGCCAAGGTGTTCGACTTCTAC
>JBBSLH010000541.1:0-2235 GCA_038255425.1 Acidimicrobiales bacterium | reverse complement strand
GGTGACCATGAAGGTCTCGAGGACCACGAGAACGAACGCCAACGCGACTGCGTTCCGCTTCTGGCCCACGAACCGCCAGAGCGTGAAGGGTCGCTGGTCCCACTCGGCTTGCGAGAAGTCGACCGGAGGAACCTCGTGTGCAGGCTCGGTCTCGAGCAACGCATCGACGCGTTCCTGGAGTTCCTCGGGGACTCCGGCGAACGGGAGCCCGGTCGCTCCGGGGTTGGCGAACGGGGAGCCGGCGGGCGGTCCGAATCCACCCATCAGACGACCTCCTCTTCCTCGTCGTCGACCGCCGTGGCCAGCACCTCGCGGTAGTGGGGCTCGTCCGCGAGCAACCGCTCGTGTGAGTCGAACGCCAAGACCCGGCCGCCCTCGATCAGCGCAACCCGGTCGGCCAGGGCAATGGTCGAGAGACGGTGGGCGATGACGATCGTCGTCCGGTTCTCGGCCAGCCGCTCGATCGCATCATGGATCTCGGCCTCGACCCGCACGTCGACAGCGCTGGTGGCATCGTCGAGGATCAACACAGCAGGGTCGGCGAGGAGCGTTCTGGCGATCGCCACTCGTTGGCGTTGTCCGCCAGAGAGCGTGTAGCCACGCTCCCCCACGACCGAGTCGTAGCCGTCGGCGAGGTCGGTGATGAAGCCGTGTGCGTTGGCGGCGGTTGCGGCCGCGACGATCTCGTCCCGGGTTGCGCCGGGGCGTGCGTAGGCGATGTTGTCGGCGATCGAGGCTGAGAACAGGAAGGGCTCGTCGGTGACCATCCCGACGTGATGGCGGATCGAGGTCATCGTGAGGTCGCGGACGTCGTGACCGTCGATGCGCACCGCACCGTCGTTGACGTCGTAGAAGCGCAGGAGCAGCCGCGCGACCGTGCTCTTGCCCGACCCGGTGCCGCCGACGATCGCCACCGTCTCGCCCGCCTCGATGTGCAGGTCGAACCGGTCGAGCACGTGTTGTTGCGTTCGGCTCCTGCGTCGCCGCTCTGATTCGGTCGGCGCTGGCGCTTGATCCGGCCGAATGGGGTCCTCTTCGTCCGGCTGAGACTTGTCGTAGGCGAACTGCACGAGGTCGAAGTCGACTCTCCCCGCGGGGTCGACGAGATCGACAGCGCCTGGATGGTCGATGATCTCGGCGTCGGTGTCGAGGATCTCGAAGATGCGACCCGCCGATGCCGCGGCACGCTGGCTCATGATCATGAAGAACCCGAGCATGCGGAACGGTGCCTGGAGCAGGAGAACGTACGACGAGAACGTGATGATCGTTCCCACGGTGACCTGGCCGTCGATCGCCAGGTAACCGCCGTAGAGGAGCGTCAGCGCCATCCCGAGGCGCGGGAGGTTCTCCATGAGGGGCGCATACTTCGCCCGTGCGTCGTTGACCTCGACGGCCGCCCAGCGCAAGCGTCGGGCCTGCCCGGCCAACTGATCGATCTGGCGTTCCTCGCCGGCGAACGCCTTCACCACCCGGACGCCGGTCACATTCTCCTCGACCGTCGTCGCGACCTCGGCCAGTCGACCCTGGACGATCCACGACAACGGGAACATCTGATTCCGGAGCTTGACCCCGAACACGTAGACGAGCGGCAACGTCGAGACCGCGACCAGCGTCAGCAGCACGTGCTTGGTCAGCATGAACGCGAACGCCAGGACGAAGGTCATCATCATCATCGACATGAACGGCGCGAAGGCCAAGAGCATCTGAACCGCTCGGATGTCACTGTTGGCACGGGAGACGAGTTGACCGGTCTGGACCTTGTCGTAGAACCCGTGCGACATGGTCGCGAAGTGCCGGAACATGAGCGATCGCAGGTCGAACTCGATGGCATAGGCGAACTTGTAGAGCCGGCTGCGGTAGCCGTAGGTGAAGACGGCACGGAGCAGCGCGAGCACCAACAGGGCGGTCACCCAGGTGGACACGCGGTCGCCGTCGGCCCGGATCTCGTCGATACCGCTGCCCACGACCGCGGGGATGGCCACGTTGCTGAACAACGCCACCGCCGCCATCGACATCGCGATCAGGAACGATCGCTTGTGCCCCATCACGACCGGTTGCATCCGGCGGATCCACCCGAGCGACGCGTCCGGATGTACGCGACCGGTGGGCGGGTCGTAGTGCGCGTCCGGGGGCGCTGGCTCGAACTCGGTGGGCGGCGCGTCGATGTCGAACGTGGCCATGGCGTTTCGGGCATCGGGCCGATCGGCGGTGAGGCTCATGCGTGCTTCTCCGTCC
>JBBSLH010000540.1:0-2241 GCA_038255425.1 Acidimicrobiales bacterium | reverse complement strand
GAGGATTCACCCAAGGCGCGTATGGCCCGCGTGATGCAGGGCTACGTCGACGAGTTCGAGTCGGTCCCCGTGCTCGTCCTCCCATGCCTGCAGCGCTACCGGGAGCCCGACTCGTTCGAGGGCGCCTCGGTCTACCCCGCTGTGCAGAACCTGCTCCTCGCCGCCCGCGCGCTCGGCTACGGCGGCGCCCTGACGGGATGGCACCTGGCCGTCGAAGCCGAGCTGCGCGAGTTGTTGGAGATCCCCGACGACGTGTTCGTCGCCGGCACGGTGACGATCGGCAGGCCAGCCGGCTCCCACGGGCCCGTCCGCAGGCGACCGATGCGCGAACTCGTCTATGCCGAGACGTGGGGATCGTCAGTGGAGTGGGACGATCCGCCGGGGACCCGTTTCACCTCTGCGGGCCCGCCCTCGCCCTGAGTTCTGGTCTTACGATCTGTCAGTCGTCGCCGATGCGTGCGAACTCGGGACTGCGCTTCTCGAGGAACGACGACACGCCTTCCCGGAAGTCGGGGCGACCGAAGCTCTCTCCCATCAGCTGACCCGCATGGCGTTCTGCGGCGCCGAGGCCGACGTGAAGTTCGGAATAGACCTGGCGCTTCATGATGGCGATCGACGCCGGCGAGCAACGCTCGGCGAGCGTCGTGATGTAGTCGTTGCACCACGGGAGCAGCTCGTCGGGTTCGACGAGTTGGTTGAGCAGCCCGAGTTCGCGGGCCTCGTCGCCGTTCACTCGCCGTGAGGACATCAACAGGTCGAGCGCAACGGCGGGCCCGACGAGTCGGGGCAGCAGGAAGCTCAACCCCCACTCCGCGATGAGGCCCCGTTGGGCGAATGCGGTGAGGAAGAGCGAGTTCGGGGTGCCGACGCGCAGGTCGCAGCACAGCGAGAACGGGTAGGCCATGCCGGCCACCGCGCCGTTGACTGCGGCGATGATCGGCTTGTCGATCGTCATCAGGAAGGGGAACTGACCGCCGAACTCGCTGTCGTCGCCAGCGGGCTGGTCGAGCAGTTCGGTCCCGGCCCCGCCGCCGTCCGCACCAGCTCCACGCGTGCCGCCCGACGACAGGTCGTCGAGTGTGTTCATGTCCGCCCCCGCACAGAAGGCTCGTCCCTTGCCGGTGATGACGATGCCGACGACCGCCTTGTCGGCTTGCGCTCGTCTCAAGGCGTCGTTGATCTCGTGACCCATCGTGCCCGTCCACGCATTCAGCGCCTCGGGCCGGTTCAGCGTGATGGTCGCGACCGGGTCGGTGACGTCGTATTCGATCTGTTCGTACACCCGTGCGACTGTGCCACGCCGAGCTTCGAAGTCACCAACCGGACGGTCGACCCGCCCCGGCTGCGTCCTGGCGAAGGATTCCGGGTACGACGACGACGCCACCGGTGTCTACGGTAAACGCGATGTCGTGCGTGGCCGTGCTGGGGAACCTGTCGACGGAGGCAGGTCGACGGCAGGTCGAGGCGGTTGCCGACGCGATACGTCGACGGCAACACGATGCAGCCGTGCTCGCGGCGTCTTCACGCGACGACGCCGCGGCTGCGGCCGAGCGAGCCGTGGCGGACGGAATCGATCGACTGGTCGCCGTCGGCGGAGACGGCGTCGTGAACATCGCCGTCAACGCAGTCGCACGGTCCGAGACCCCGCTCGGCATCGTCCCACACGGCACCGGCAACGATTTTGCCCGGGCGCTCGGTCTCCTGGACGGCACGCAGGACGAGCACGTCGAGCGTGCGCTCGCCGACGCGGTGCCGATCGACGCGATGCTCACGAATCACGGATGGGTCGCCACGGTGGCGACGCTCGGGTTCAGCGGGGACGTCACGGCTCGGGCGAACAAGATCCGGTGGCCCGGGGGCCAACTCCGGTACACCGTTGCGACCTTGGCCCAGTTGCCACGACTCCGCTCGCTCGCCGTCACGATCGACGTCGACGGACGGCGGTCCGACATCGAGACCACCCTGCTCGCGGTCGGCAACACCGCGTGCTTCGGCGGCGGCATGCGCATCTGCCCGTCCGCCGAGCCCGATGACGGGCGACTCCAGGTCGTCTGCATCGGTGCGGTCTCTCGAACCAGATTCCTCCGGGTGTTTCCGAAGGTCTTCTCTGGACGACACGTCGACCACCGTGACGTGACTACCGATTCGGGCTCGGTCGTGACGATCGACGGGGCCGATCTCGACCTGTGGGCAGACGGCGAACGACTCGGTCCTCTCCCGGTCACGATCGAGGTCGTCCCT
>JBBSLH010000539.1:0-2243 GCA_038255425.1 Acidimicrobiales bacterium | reverse complement strand
TTCACGGACGACGAGGGAGCGCTTCTCGACGCGGTCGACGAACTCGGTATCGGCGCCGGGACGAAGCTCTACGACGTGATCCGCGACTCGGTCAACCTGTTCGAGGGCACGGACCTCGTACCCAACATCGTCGTCTTGACGGACGGCCGCGACGCCGACTCGGCGACCACCGAGGACGGGGCCGCGAGCCTGCTCGGTGAGACCAACTCCCTCCTGTACGTACTCGGTGTGGACAACGGCAATCTCGCCCTCGATCCCCTGCAACGGTTGGCCGAGGGAACCGGTGGCGCGCTGTTGACGTCGGCAGACCCCGCCGAACTGGCTGGCTTCTACGACGACGTGCAGGGTCGTCTCCGGCAGCAGTTCCGGACGACGTTCGTCTCCGAGACCGAAGAGGAAGGCGCATCGGCGGTCACGTTCACCATCGGTGCGACCAGCGACGAGGTCTCGTTCACGCCCGGCTCCGCCCAGATCTCGCCCCGCCAACTCGAGCCGGTGGTGGTCGCCGACAATCGTGGGATCAGCGCCCTCCAGTCCGGGGTGTTCTTGTGGCTCGCGATCCTTCTGGTGCTGGTCGGTGTCTGTGGTGCGGTCTTCGCCCTCGGCATGTCGCTGATCGGCGACCGGCAGACGCTCGATCGTGTGCTCCAGCCCTACTCCGACGGGTTCGTCGCTCCCGAAGAGGACGATGACCGACTGGCGACGTCGGCGATCCTCCAGCGCGCGGTTGCGCTCACCGGACAGTTCGCCGACCGCAGGGGCATGCTCGTCCGAGTCGAAGACATGCTCGAGCGAGCCAACCTTCCACTCCGCGCCGCCGAAGGAATCTTCTTCTACCTGGTCGCTGTCGTACTGGCCGCGATCCTCGGCGGGGTGCTCGGGGGAGCAGTTGCCGTCGGACTCATCGTCCTCGTGCTCGCCGCGCTGATCCCGCCGGCGATCGTGGCCTACCTCGCGAACCGCCGTCGAGCACAGTTCCAGGAACAGCTCCCGGACCTGCTCCAACTGATCGCCAGCACCCTCCGATCCGGGTACTCCCTGATGCAGGGCGTCGAAGCCGCGGCGCAGGAAGTCATCGAGCCCACGAAGCGAGAACTCCAGCGGGTCGTGACCGAAGCCCGTCTGGGCATGCCGTTGGTCGACGCCCTCCACAATGTGTCGCTCCGCATGAACTCACGCGATTTCGAATGGGCCGCGATGGCCATCGGCATCCAACGAGAGGTCGGCGGCAATCTCGCCGAACTGCTCGACACCGTGGCCGACACCATGCGAGAGCGAGATCGTCTCCGCCGTGACATCAAGTCCCTCACGGCCGAGGGTCGGATCTCGGCCATCGTTCTCGGACTTCTCCCGATCGCGTTGGGGTTGATGATCTACACGCTCAATCCCGACTACATCGGATCGCTGTTCGACCGGACGCTCGGGCTGATCATGCTGGGCGGCGCGGGCTTCCTGATGCTCGTCGGCTTCGGGTGGATGTACAAGATCATCGACATCGAGGTCTAGGAGACCGCTGTGGCACTGACACTCGGAGTCATCGGCATCGTCCTCGCGGTGGCATTCATCGTCCTCGCGATCGGCCTGCAACTCGAAGAACGCGCCGGTATCCGGACGTCGCTCCGTCGCGTCGGCGGGTACGAGATCCAGGACACGCGGGACAAGGAACTGCTCGAGTCGCTCGGCAAGCGGACTGTTGTCCCCGCGCTGAGGAACCTCGGCGACCTCGGCCGCCGCGTCACCCCGGTCGGCTACCTCGACAGTCTCAGGAAGAAGTTGCTGCGCGCAGGGCAGGCCGACCAGACGGCGCTCGACCGATTCATCGTGCTCAAGATTGCCGGCGTCGTGCTCGCGCCGATCGCATTCCTCATGATCATCCTCGTGCTGGACATCGGCGGGCTCATGGGGCTCCTCCTCGCCGGTACTGCGGCGGCGGCTCTTGCCCTCGGTCCAGACATCGTCCTCGACCGCCAGGTCGAGTCGCGCGTGTACGCCATGCGGATCGCCCTTCCGGAGATCCTCGACCTGCTGGTCATCAGCGTCGAGGCCGGCCTCGGATTCGAGCAGGCCCTCGATCGGGTTGTCGACAACGTGCCCGGCCCGCTGTCCGACGAGTTTGCACGGATGCTCGGCGAAGTACGGGCGGGGTCCAGCCGCTCGGCGGCGATGCGTGCCATGGAGTCGCGAGTCGACGTCCCCGAGGTCCGGTCGTTCATCCTCGCCATGCTCCAGGCCGACACCTTCGG
>JBBSLH010000538.1:0-2245 GCA_038255425.1 Acidimicrobiales bacterium | reverse complement strand
GCTCCCCAAGCTCGCCGAGACCGAGGGCTCACGCGTGGTCGTGACGAGCAGCATCGCCCACAAGCCCGGCACGATCGACTTCGACGACCTCGGCGCCGAGCAGCGCTACGACCAGCAGACGCGCTACCAGCAGAGCAAGCTTGCGAACCTGCTCTTCATGTACGAACTCGATCGTCGCCTCACCGCCACGGGCTCGTCGACGATCGCCGTGGGGTGCCACCCGGGTATCGCCTCCACCGAGTTGGCTCGACACCTGCCGAAGATCCTCACGGTCGCGATGCCGCTCGTGAAGGTCGTGTTCAACTCGCCGGCGCAGGGCGCCTGGCCGACCCTCATGGCTGCGACATCCGAGGACATCGACGGCGGCGACTACATCGGACCGTCGCGCTTCGGCGAGACATCGGGCCCGGCGCGCAAGGTCGGCTCCACGGACCGGGCCCGCGACCCGGAGCTCGCCGCCCGACTGTGGGACGTGTCGATCGAGATGACCGGCGTCGACCCGAAGATCTGAGCGGCCGAGGATCTGAGCCGCAGCGCTTCAGCGCCGCCGCAGCCCGGAGGCGATGCCTGCCAGCGTGCTCCAGACGACGTAGCAACCGGCCGCTGCCAGCGACCCGAGTGCCACGCCGACGCCGTTGGCTGCGACGTCGCTGAGCTCGACGGCTCGGCTGGACGTGTACCGGCCCTGACCGATCTCGATGAAGAGGCTGGCGGCGAAGACCGCGAGCGCTGCGATGATGAGCGACGACCATCGCCACAACGCGAGGCCCACCAGCATCATCGCCAGCCCCCAGACCCCGACGTGGACGATCACGTCGTTGCCGGGGTCGCTTCCTTCGGTCAGCGACCCGATCCGATCGGATCGGTTCAGTCGGTCCGAGAGTCGGACCGCGAAATCGCCGAAGATGCGCTCGGAGAGGCCGGGAGCGCGGTCGGACAGCATGAGCGCGAGGTTGAAGACTCCCGCACCCAACGCGCAGAATCCGATGAAGGCTCGGAGAGCGAGCGGTGGCCGAGCAGCGGGATGCGCCGAAGATCGTCGACCTCGTGTCGGGTTTCGCTCCGTGCTGGTGGTCGTCACGGCATCAGTGGACCACACCAGGTCCTCGATTCCCACGCACGCCACGGCGACCGACGTCACCCGCTGCGCCCAGGGAGAGATGGGCGCTCACGGGAACGGGAGTGGGGCCGTAGGCGAATGGTGCGGTGGATCGGTGGGGAGGGCGACGCCGACCAGGGGCGGGCGCAGGAGTTGTGCGCCGCCGTGGGGATCGTTCAGGTTGAAGTGTCCGCCCCCGAGGGGCTCGATACTCCAGTGCTGCTCATGCAGCAGATGGTGATGGAACCAGCACAGCAGAACAAGATTGTCGGGCTTGGTTTCGCCGTGGTCGAGCCAGTGGGTGGCGTGGTGGGCGTCGCATCCGCCGGCGGGGATGCCGCAGCCGGGCCACCGGCATCCGTGATCGCGTATCAGCAGGTTGTCGAACAACGAATCGGACACGACTCGTTGTGAGCGGCCGTAGTCGATGACGGTGCCGAGCGGGTTGGAGATGTAGCGGTGGACGTTGCAGTCGCACGCCATCCGACGGATCGTGTCGGAGGAGACGATGGTGCGGTCGGTGTCGGTGTCGAGCGCCCCACCGACGGGCCGGGGCGTCGGCTCATCGGGCTCGTCCTCATCGGCTTCGGCCTCGGTGGCGGCCTGGGTGGCGGGGTCTTGTTCGGCGTGCCATTGAGAGGTGAGGTCGTCGTAGGAGATGGTGGCGACGACTTTGGGCTTGCGGCGCTTCTTGCCGGGCACCGGGACGTGGTTCTCGATGGCCATGCGTGCGATGGTGATGAGTGCGTCTGCTCGGCGTTGGGCGGCGGATCGGGTTTCGCCCTCGGCAGGCTGTGCGTAGAGGCGGATGGCTTCGCGCAGCAGGGTGAAGCCTTCCGGGTCGAGGACACCGTCGATCACCCCGACGCCGTCCATCAACTTCGACAGGTGCACAGCACGCGAGTCGAACTGTTCCTGAGCGGTCTGTGACTCGCGGTCGGGGTCGGCGTGCATCCGCCACGTGTCGAGGACGAGTTTGAAGTCGGCGTGGGGCATCGACGTCGCCCACCCGCACAGCATCTGCTCGTCCCGCTCGAACACATCGGCCACCGACTCGCACCAAGCCCCGGTCAGGAGCCGGAGCGACGATTCGGCGAGCACACCCGATGCGAACGCCGCCTTGACGATCGGCATGCGTTGGATCCG
>JBBSLH010000537.1:0-2245 GCA_038255425.1 Acidimicrobiales bacterium | reverse complement strand
TGCGCTCCTGCGAGCACGGCGTCGCGCTGCTCAGCGGGGATCGGTCCGAGGTAGCGCACGGTCGCGTCGTCGATGTGCGGTGCGACGCACTCGTCGAAATATCCCTGATCCTGGATGATCCCTGCGATGTCGAGTCGCCGATTGCAGCGCCGGGCGACCTCGATGGCCTCAGCGGTTCCCTTGTCCGGGTGGATCCTGCCGAAGAACAACAGGTGCTCTCGCGTCGGCGACGGAGGCGTGATCGTCGGCGTCGGGACGCCGTGCGGAATGGTTGCCGCGTAGCTCAGCCGAGGGTGGCGGTTGGCGTCGCTGATCGCCACGTAGTGCGCGATGTCGTCGTACTCGGCGTACACGTCCACCACCTGCTCCGACGAGAAGCCGTGGATGGTGGTCACGACGGGTGTGTCGACCAGTCGGCTGTAGGTGAGGGGAAGGAAGTCGAATGAGTTGTGGATCAGGTCGAACTCGTCGGCTCGTTCGAACACCGCAGCGATGTGACGACACTCGACGACTTTGGGTTCGATCGAGCGATCGACTTCCCAGCCCCGATCGACGACGCTCGACAACGTGGCGCTTGTGCGTGAATCTGCGGTGGCGAACAGCGTGACGTGGTGGCCGCGCTCGACCAGACCCTCGGTGAGCAGCGAGGCGAAGAGTTCCCACGGGCCGTACCCGACGGGTGGCGTACGCCACGCCAACGGCGCCAGGACCGCGATCCGCAGACAAACCATCTCGTCACTGTAGGAATCATCGGCCGCGAAGTTGGGTAGACCCTCATCATGGCGATCCAAAACCCCCTGTCGCCATCCCACGCGGGACTCCGGATCGGCATGCTGTCAACCTTCCCGCCGACGTCGTGCGGAATCGCCACGTTTGCAGCTGCCCTCGCCCGTGGCCTCGCTCAGCACGGTGTCGACGTCGTGCAGGCCGACACCGGGGCGCTCGTGGACCCGGCGTCGGTGGCCGTCGTCGCGCTCGGTGCCGCAGATCGCGGTGACATCGACGCAGTCGCGGCGGTGTTGAACGACTGTGACGCCACCATCGTGCAGCACGAATACGGCATCTACCCGGGGCTCGATGGTGCCGGGGTTCTCGACGTCGTGGCCGCCGTCACCAATCGGGTGACCGTGGTCGCCCACACCGTGCTGTCCGAACCAACGGTGAACCAACGGCGCATTTTGGTCGAGCTGTGTTCCGCCGCCTTCCTCGTCGTGGTGATGACCGAGGTCGCACGGCAACGGTTGGTCGACCTCTACGGAGTTCCCCCCGAGCGTGTCACGGTGATTCCTCACGGTGCCGCGGTCACCGAAGGATCGGGTCAGGGCACACCCGCCGACGTGGACTCGCCGCGGCTGCTGACGTGGGGTCTGCTCGGGCCCGGAAAGGGCATCGAGTGGTCCATCGAGGCGCTCGCACGACTCACCGTGTCGGGCCCCCAGCCCCACTACGTCATCGCCGGCGCGACGCACCCCAACGTGAAGGCGCGCGATGGAGAGTCCTACCGCGAGTCGTTGATGTCACGAGCGGAACGGCTCGGCGTTGCCGACCGGGTGATCTTCGACGACGCATACCGAAGCGTCGACGACCTCACCGAACTGATCACGACGGCCGACCTGGTCGTCCTTCCCTACGATTCGGCCGACCAAGTCACCTCCGGAGTGCTCGTCGACGCCATCGCTGCTGGCCGCCCGGTCGTGTCCACCGCGTTCCCGCATGCGATCGAACTGCTCGGATCCGGCGCCGGCATCGTCGTGCCGCAACGCGACGTCGTTGCATTGGCGGGCGCGATCGAGAAGGTGCTCACGGACCGAGATGTTGCGGCCTCGATGGCCGCCGAAGCCCGACGACTCGCGCCGTCGCTGTCATGGTCCGCCGTGGCGTCCGGATACCTCGATGCCATCAGCCCGAGGCGCGAATCGGTCGATGCGGTTGCGTCATGAACGTCTCGTTCGATCACGTCATCGCGCTCAGCAACGAATTCGGCACCTTCGAGCACGCCGACCACGACCGGCCACGAATCGAGCATGGATTCTGCGTCGACGACGTGGCTCGAGTGCTGGTCGCCACGTGTCGGGCCGACCACCGTGAAGACCATCGACTGGAGCTTCTCGAGGAACGGTCGCTCGACTTCGTCATGGCATCGCTCGATGTCGACGGATCGGTGCGCAACCGACGCAACCACCTCGGTGCGTGGACGAGCGATGCCGGCGTGGGCGATTGGTGGGGCCGCGCGGTGTGGGCACTC
>JBBSLH010000536.1:0-2252 GCA_038255425.1 Acidimicrobiales bacterium | reverse complement strand
GCACGAGCGCCTGTTCGGCCCCCTCGGGATGACCACCGCCGATCCTCGATTCGACGATGCCGGCACGTGGATCGCCTCGTCGTACGTGTGGGCAACGGGGCGAGACATGGCGCGCTTCGGCTACCTGTACCTGCGCGACGGGGTGTGGGACGGCACGCGCATGCTCCCGGACGAATGGGCCGACCACGCCCGGCATGCTCGTTCCGTCGACCCGGACGACGGCCGCCTCTACGGCGGGCACTGGTGGGTGACCGGCGATGACTTCGGCACCTTCTGGGCCAGTGGCTACGAGGGCCAGTCGATCAGCATCTGTCCGGCGCTCGACCTGGTGTTCGTCCGTCTGGGCAAGTCGACCAAGGAGCAGTACCCGGCACTCTTCGACTGGCGACGACGCGTCGTCGAGGCCTTCGCGCCGACGCTTCGCTGAGCAGCCGCCGTCAGGGTCGCAGTACCTGACCGTCCGAACTGATGCAGCCGGCGGGCGGTGTCGTTGAATCCGGACCACCGACAGGGCACTGGCCGAGCGTGTTCGACGTCGTCCCCGGCTCGTCGCCCGAGGGCTCGAGACCGGGGTCCTGGGCATCGGAGCAGGCAAAGAGCGCCGCCACAGCGAACGCCACCGCAGCCGCGCGGACAGCGGGCCTCACGACAGCGCTCCCTTCAGCGCTTCGGCCGCATCGTCGATGGCCGCGTCGGCGGCGTCGATCACCGCGTTCATCTGGAAGAAACCGTGGATCATCCCGTCGTGGCGCTGCATGGCGACCGGAACCCCGGCATCAGCCAGACGCTTCCCGTAGGCCTCACCCTCGTCGCGTAGTGGGTCGAACTCGGCGGTGATCACCAGCGCTGGCGCGACACCCGTGAGGTCCTCGGTGAACAGGGGGGAGACCCGAGGATCGTCGAGCCCCGTGCCCCCGGTGTAGTGCCCCTCGAACCAGGCCATCAACTCGGCCGACAGGAGGTACCCCTCGGCATTGTCGCGATACGACTGCGACGTCCGGTTCATGTCGGTCACGGGGTAGATCAGCAACTGGAACGCAACCGCGCCACGCCGCTCGTTCGCGACCACGGCGGCGAGGTTGCCGCCTGCCGAGTCACCGCCGGTGGCCATCCGGTCGCCGTCGATGCCCAGCGCCCTGGCGTTGTTGCGGAGCGCATCGAATGCGGCGACAGCGTCGTCGGGCGCGGCGGGGAACGGGTGCTCGGGCGCGAGGCGGTAGTCCACGGCGATCACCACACAACCCGAGCGGTTGGCCAGCGAACGGCACACGGCATCGTGACTGTCGAGATCGCCGATGACGAATCCTCCGCCGTGGTACCAGACCAGTGCCGGCAGCGACGGCGCATCGGAGGGCCGGTAGATGCGGACGGCGATGTCACCAGCGGGTCCGGGCACGGTCGAGTCCTCGACCGACGCAACCTCTTCGGGAACGCCGAGCGCTGCCATGAGTGCGAACGAGTCACGCACCTGCTGCGGCGACTGTTCGGTCAGTGGTGGCGCCTCGGCGGCCGCCAATCCATCGAGGATGGTCTGCACTTGCGGGTCCACGGCCATGGCCGGAGATCCTTGCACGCGGCTCGGGACGGGATCGCAGGTCACTGCTGGCCCTGGGCTTCCGTAGGCTGACATCCGTGGACCGTCTGCGCGTGGCCTCGTGCCAGCTCAACCCGACCGTTGGTGATCTCGACGGCAACGTCGCCGCCATCCTCGCTGCGGTCGAGGAAGCCGAGAACGCCGGCGCCGATCTCGCCGTGTTCGGCGAATTGGCGATCTGCGGCTACCCGCCCGAGGACCTGCTGCTCAAGCCGCGGTTCATCGCCGACTGCCGGGCAGCTCTCGACAAGCTGGCCGCTCGAACCGGTCGGTGTGCGGTGGTCGTCGGCTTCCCCGATGCCGATCGTGACCTCTACAACGCCGCGGCACTGTGCGCGTCGGGCGAGGTCGCCACCATCTACCGCAAGCGCCACCTCCCGAACTACGACGTGTTCGACGAGCAGCGCTACTTCACGCCGGGAGACGGTGAGTCCCCGCTGGTCGACGTGGCCGGCGTGACCATCGGACTGTCGATCTGTGAAGACTCGTGGGTGCCCTTCGGACCGATCGCCGAGCAGGCCGCCGCCGGTGCCGAGGTCATGATCAACATCAACGGCTCGCCCTACCGGCGCGGGAAGGCTGCGGAGCGAGAGCGAATGCTCGCCACCCGCGCTGCCGATGCATCGGCGGCGATCGTGTGGACCAACCAGGTCGGTGG
>JBBSLH010000535.1:0-2257 GCA_038255425.1 Acidimicrobiales bacterium | reverse complement strand
ATGGCAACCATGATCGGCAACGCTGTGCCGCCCCTGCTCGCCGTCCGCCTCGGTGAGTACTGGATTCCACGACTGGCGTAGTGATGCTGCGTAGTGATGCTCATGTCGCTTCGGCGACCGACCGACGGGATGTCGGTCCAGCGCTGATAGGGCGCGATGTCCACCCGGTGGGACCCGGTGGGACCCCCGGTGGGGACCATGTGGGGACGCCACACCGGCCGCAGTGATGTCCAGTGGCGCCCAGTGGTCCGTCGGACGCGACGAAACCCCAGGTCATCCTGGGGTTTCGGGTTAGAGCGGGTGACGGGAATCGAACCCGCGTTGTGAGCTTGGGAAGCTCATGTTCTGCCATTGAACTACACCCGCGAAGGGGCGCCGACTCTAGCGCCAGGAGACAACATGGCCAGACCGAACTGGTCAGGATCCAGGACATCTGCGTGTGTTACTGGCAGACTCATGGGCGTGACTGGAAGCTCCACATCGTGAGCCGCGTACCGGGAACCTCGGGCGCACGGACTCAACGGGCCGATGTCGAGATCGATCTCGCTGCCGACGCGGTGGCACGGGCCGGTGTCGACGATCTCATCCACGGCGACGCCGAACGCTCGCTCGAAGCAGCCAGCCGGCTTCGTCGCGCCGCCGACGCGCTCGTGACCGAGTTGGTCCTCGAGGCTCGACACGCTGGCGCGACCTGGGCCGAGATCGGCGAGACGCTCGGTGTCTCGACACAGGCGGCCCACCAGAAGTACCGGTACGCGTCGTCCGACGACGAGTAGCTCGGCCGACGTCCCGTAGTGGGGACAGCCGCGCCGCGGGCGCGTACATTGGCCGTCCGTGATTCTCAGCGACCGAACGATCCGTGAGGAACTGGCAGCGGGGCGCATCATCGTCGAACCCTTGGACGACTCGTGCATCCAGCCGTCGTCGATCGACCTGACGCTCGACCCCCGGTTCCGGGTCTTCCTGAACCACACCCGAGGGATCATCGACGTCAAGCAGAACCTCGACGACCTCACCGAGCTGCTCGAGGTCCCAGACGACACGCCGTTCATCCTCCATCCGGGTGAGTTCGTGCTCGGCGCCACCTTCGAGCGCATCGGCGTGCCCGACGATCTCGTCGCTCGCCTCGAGGGCAAGTCGAGCCTCGGCCGCTTGGGGCTGCTCATCCACTCGACTGCTGGCTACGTCGATGCCGGCTTCGACGGTCAGATCACCCTCGAGCTGTCCAACGTCGCCAGCCTCCCCATCACGCTCTACCCGCACATGAAGATCGGCCAGGTCAGCTTCCTGCGGATGACCACGCCGGCCGACAATCCCTATGGCTCAGGAAAGCTCGGGTCGAAGTACCACGGCCAGAACGGGCCGACCCCGAGTCAGTATTGGAAGAACTTCCAGTAGAGATCAGGTGGTGACGGCGGGCTCGTCGAGTCCGTCCATCAGCCGTCGGCGACGCACCGGGAGATCGGCGTGCGGCACCGCGAGTGCACCTTCGATCGCCGACACCAGATCGTCAGCGTGGAAGGGGCGCTGCAGGTAGTCGTCGGCGCCGGACTGGAACGAGAAGTTCCGGTTGGACGACGAGCGGGCGACGACCACGACGCGCGTCCGACTGATCTTGGGGTCCTCGTGACTCCGGAACCAGTCGAGCAGTTGGAGGCTGGCGCTGATGCCGCCGCCGGAGAGGTCGATGACCGCGACACGGGGGAGTTGTTCGACCGCACGAGCGGTGGCCGTCTCGACCGACGACGCGACGACGGTGCGGAACCCCTTGGAACCCAGCACTCGGGCGAGGAGTTCGTTGGCGTCCACGTCGTCGCCGGCGATGAGGACCATGGGCGGCATCCGCCGCTCGGTGCCGTCCCACTTGTCCTTCTTCCGCCTCGACATGATCCGCGCTCCCCGCGCCCTGTCTAATCGGTCATCGTGAGGGGCGCGTCGGCGTCGGCTTCGCCGGCCTCGATTGCCTCGAGGACGTGCATCGCCAGGTCGGCCACCTTGACCTCGTCCTCTTCCTTGCCAGCCGCCTTCACGCCGTCGTCCATCATCACGTAACAGAACGGGCAGGCAGTGGCGACTCGTGTGGCGCCGGTCTCGATGAGTTCACGGGAGCGCTCGTCGTTGACCTTCGTGCCGATCGACTCCTCCATCCACATGCGAGCGCCGCCGGCGCCACAGCACATGCCCTCGGTGCCGTTGCGTGGTGCCTCGACGATCTCGACGCCACCGAGCGAACCGATGACCTTGCGGGGACTCATGT
>JBBSLH010000534.1:0-2276 GCA_038255425.1 Acidimicrobiales bacterium | reverse complement strand
GAGGACTTCCGCTACGACATCCTCGCAAGGGCGGATCTCAGTACCTCGACGGGTTCACCACCCACGACGCGGTGTTCGACCGCCCGGACAACGTCACCGTCATGCCGTGGGGTCAGCTCATCCTCTGCGAGGGCGGCAACGATGCCCAATACCTCATCCTGTGCGAGCCCAACACGGGCGAGCTATGGCCCTTCGCCCACAACGCCATGAACGACAACGAGTTCGCCGGTGCGAACTTCTCGCCCGACGGCAAGACCCTTTTCGTCAACGTCCAGAACCCCTCGACCACGCTCGCCATCACCGGCCCGACTCGCGTCCGGGCACTCATGCGCAACGTCGCTGCGACTTCTGCCACCGTTCACCGGCACCACACCGAGAAGCCAGAGCCCCGCAACCGCCGACTCCTACGGTCGCCCGCATGCCCCAAGGACCCGAGCTCCTCATCGTCCTGTTCGTGATCGTCCTGCTGTTCGGCGGCGCCAAACTGCCCAAGCTCGCCCGCTCCATCGGCCGAGCCCAAACCGAGTTCAAGCAGGGCCTCAGCGAGGGCACCACGACCAACACCGAGGACACCGACCGGGCGACGACGGCCTGAGCGGCCGTCGCCTGAGCAGGTCGTCGTGTTCAACGTCGGAGGCCTCGAGCTCGTAGCGATTGCGGTCCTCGCGCTCGTCGTGCTCGGGCCGGACAAGCTGCCCGGCGCGCTCCGCCAAGCCGGTTCCCTGCTCCGACAGCTCCGTGGCGTGTCCGACAGCTTCCGCATCGATGTGACCGCTGCGCTCACCGAGGACGTCGCGGATCCCCCCGACTCCGGCCCACGGGTCGACTGAGCACCCCATGGTCGCGGTACGACGAAGAGGGCCCAGTGGCGGCCGGGTCGCGGAGACGCCGACGCCGGCGGAGCTGTCGGTCCTCGATCACCTGTCCGAACTGCGGGATCGGATCGTCAAGTCGGCGGCGGCGGTCGCCATCGGTGCGGTGGTCTGCTGGTTCCTGTACCCCGCGATCTTCGACGTCCTGGTCGACCCGTACTGCGACCTCCAGGGCGCCACGGTCGACGACTGCCGGCTCCTACAGACCGAACCGCTCGAGGCGTTCTCCATCCGGCTGAAGATCGCCGGCTATGGAGGCATCGGACTGGCCATGCCGGTTCTGCTCTGGCAGGTCTGGCGGTTCGTCGTCCCGGGGCTCCACGCCAACGAGAAGCGTTGGGCGTACCCCTTCGTCGGATCTGCCCTCGTGCTGTTCGTGCTCGGCGCTGGCTTGGCGTTCCACACACTCACCCCGGCGCTCGAGTTCCTCACCGAGGTCGGTGGTGAAGGCCTGCAGCAGCAGTTCCGGCCGGCGCCGTACTTCGAGTTGATCACCTACATGATGCTGGCCTTCGGGGTCGGCTTCGAGTTCCCGATCGTCCTCGTCTTCCTCCAGCTCGCAGGTGTCGTCAACGCGTCCAGCCTCCGCAGCGCTCGGCGCTACGCCGTGGTGGGGATCGTCGTGCTCGTTGCCGTGATCACCCCGTCGGGTGACCCGTACACGCTCGCCATCCTCTCGATCCCGATGTACCTCTTCTACGAGGCTTCGATCCTCATCGGGATGCTGCTCACCCGCCGATCCGACGACCGGTAGATGCGATCTGCCGTCCAAGGCGGCCGAACGATCGCACTCCGGGCACGCCCGCGGCTCATTCGCTCAGCCGCTGCGGTCGGTTCACCTGGAGTCCACCTGCGCTCGACGTGCCGTAAAGGTCCGCTCCGTACGGTCCTCGACGTCCCACAACGGGACGTGACCCCACACCCCTGTATGGAGGAATCCCCTTGATCCGCAACCGACGCTGGGCATCCATGATCGCCCTGCTCCTTCCGTTCGCTGTCTTCGCTGCCGCATGTGGTGACGACGATGACACCACGGCGAGTGACGACCCGGCCACGGAGGACACCGCCGCCGAGGACGACGCCACGACCGACACCAGCCCCGACTCGGGCGGTGATCTGTCCGGGACGATCGTGATCAGCGGGTCCTCGACGGTGGAGCCCATCTCGATCGCCGTGGCCGAGAAGTTCGGCGAGGTGCAGCCGGGCGTGGACATCTCCGTCGACGGCCCCGGCACCGGTGACGGCTTCGAGCTGTTCTGCCAGGGCGAGACCGACATCAACGATGCCTCGTCCAAGATCAAGGACGAGCAGATCGCGCAGTGCGAGGAGAACGGCATCGACTTCGTCGAGCTGCAGATCGGCAACGACGGCATCGCCATGATGACGAGCACCGCCAACGAAGAG
>JBBSLH010000533.1:0-2276 GCA_038255425.1 Acidimicrobiales bacterium | reverse complement strand
GCATCGCCGAACAACCGCGTGCGGATCCCGAGCCGCAAGATCCTCCAGCAGACCTGCGACGCGGCAACCGAGATCGGCGCAGCGGGCGTGGTCGTGCACGGCGGACACGTCACCGAGGGCGAGGACGAAGCGGAGGGTTTCGTTCGTTGGCGCAAGGCCATGGACCGTCTCGAGACCGACATGTTGGTGCTGCTCGAGAACACCGCCGGTGGCGATCATGCGATGTCACGCCGCTTCGACACCATCGGTCGCCTGTGGGACCACATCGGCGACACGGGGATCGGATTCTGCCTCGACACCTGTCACGCGTGGGCGGCCGGCGAGGAGTTGGTCGACTCGGTGGAGCGGATCATCGGCATCACCGGGCGCGTCGACCTCGTCCACTGCAACGACTCGAAGGACGGACACGGGTCTGGGCGTGACCGCCACGAGAACCTGACGCACGGCCAGATCGATCCCGAGGCCATCCTCGCCGTGGTGCGCGCCGCGGGTGCGCCGGTCATCTGCGAAACGGCGGAAGAGGGTCGCAAGGACGACCTCGCGTTTCTCCGTACCAACCTCTGAAACCCCGGGTCTCTAGGAGATCGGCGGCATCGGCACTGACCGTCGTTCGACTCGCACCCCGCCGCCGGAGCGCTTCGCGTCGTACATCACGTCATCAGCCCGACGCAGCAGCGGCTCGATCGTTCCCACGTCGTCCGGATCGGTCCCGGCGATGCCGATGCTGAGGCGGATCGGAGCCTCCGTACGCGCGGCACAGGTAGCGAGCAGGCGAGCGGCGATCTCGTGCGCGGCCGGCACGTCCTGGCCGGTCAGGAACACGGCGAACTCGTCGCCGCCCAGACGTGCGAAGTGGTCCTCGCCGCGAATCGATCGGCGGATGATGTCCGCGAGCGCCACCAGGTGCTGATCGCCGGCGTCGTGGCCCTCCTCGTCGTTCAGACGCTTGAGGCCGTCGACGTCGAGATAGAGAAGCGTGCCCGCACTGGCGCCGCGAACCGAGAGGTGCGGGACCACGGCGGCACTGAAGGCCCGACGGTTGAGCGCGTTGGTGAGCGGGTCGGTGTCGGCTGCGGCGACGATCGTGCCGAGGTGTCGTCGCTCGGCTTCGACGACGCGTAGCGCCAGCAGGAGGAGTGCCAGGCGTAGGCCGGCGTTCACGCAGGCGATCCACACCGCGTGTCCGCCAGGCGTCAGGATCGCGATCGTGAGGGTGGCCGCCGCCGTCGCCACTGCGAAGGCGGTGCCGGTACGAGGACCGATGTACCAGGCAGATGCCACCACGGGCGCGAGATACAGCAGGAGCACCTGGAGGTCCGGTCCGGTGAGCCAGTCGATGGCAGCCACCGTCCCCACACCGGTCACACACAACGCCGCCATCTGTCGCACCGGGATGTCCCGGAGCCGATCGAGCACGTCCTGACGATACGACCGCTTCAGGCAGGAGCGGCATCACCGCGCACGAGCGTTTGGTACAAATCGGCGTAGAGACCCGAATTCTCCCGGAGCTCTGCGTGCGTCCCGGTCTCGACGATGCGGCCCTCGTCGATGACGAGGATCTGGTCGGCGTCGATGATGGTCGAGAGGCGGTGGGCGACGACCATCGACGTCCGCCCCGAGAGGGCATCGGCCAGGGCCGCTTGCACCGCCGCCTCGTTCTCGCTGTCGAGGTGCGACGTCGCCTCGTCGAGGATGACGAGGGCAGGGTCCTTGAGCAGCATCCGAGCGATCGAGAGTCGTTGTTTCTCGCCCCCGGAGAGGCGGTAGCCGCGATCACCGACCACGGTGTCGTAGCCCTCGGGAAGTGCCGCGATGACCTCGTGGATTCGGGCCGCTCGACAGACTCGCTCGAGATCGGCGAGCTCCGCCGACGGGTCCGCGTAGCGGAGGTTGCCGGCGATGGTGTCGTGGAAAAGGTGCGGGTCCTGGGACACGACGCCGATCGAACGCCGGAGGCTCGACTGCGTCAGATCCCGGAGGTCGTGGCCGTCGACTCGGACCGAACCGGAGTCGACGTCGTAGAGGCGGGGCAAGAGCGACGTCAGCGTGGTCTTGCCCGCACCGGACGGGCCGACGATGGCGACCAACTGGCCCGGTGCGATCGACGCGGTCACACCACGGAGGACCGGCCCGGCCGACGTGTCGTGGTCGGGCACGGCGCCGTCGAGCGACGGGAGCGAGACCTGGTCGGCGGTCGGATACGTGAACCAGACGTCGTCGAACTCGACATTGCCGCGGACGTCGACGAGGTCGATCGCTCCGGGTCGGTCCTGGAT
>JBBSLH010000532.1:0-2291 GCA_038255425.1 Acidimicrobiales bacterium | reverse complement strand
TCGTCGTCGACGACGAGCACTCGCCGCGGACCGTCGTGTCGGCTCACCCCCACCTCCAGACCGTAGCCAAACGGCATGCACCGGATTCGCAGCCGCCGTCCCCACGACCCTTCCGACCGCCCGGTGCGACCAGAGCTCAGCAGTCGTTGAGCATCTGTTGAGATTGGGTTGTTCGATTCACGAACTCCGATCTTTACGGTCGGAACTGCGGACCCCAGGGTGCGCATCCACGCCGAGTCATGGGGGCTCGGGACACGAAACGAGGGGATTTCAACATGTCCGACATGAAGCTCGCGCTGTACCTGCCGAATTTCCGGGATCACGTCACGATCAAGGAGCTCGAAGACCTGACCGACCTCGCGGAGGAGCTCGAGTTCGACTCGATCTGGACGCTCGACCGCATCATCGTGCCGGAGGCTTCGGACCGCGGCGAGATGCAGTTCCCGTTCGGCATGATGAAAGAGTTCCCGCTGCAGATGCCGGTGTCGTCGAAGGGCAAGTGGTTCCAGGGCTGGCCGCTCATCCCGTGGCTCGCCGCGAAGACCGAGAAGTGCCGGATCGGGATGAGCATCACCGACACCCCGTACCGGTCGCCCGGCGTGTTCGCGGCCGAGATCGCGACGATCGACCACCTGTCGGGCGGCCGCGTCAACGTCGGTGTCGGGGCAGGTTGGATGCCCGAGGAGTTCGCTGCGGCGAGTGCCACCGACATCTTCCCGCGACGGCACGCCCACGTCCGTGAGACCATCGAGATCTGCCAGGGCATCTGGACCAACGAGACGTTCGAGTACCACGGTGAGTTCGCCGACTTCGGCCCAAGCGGTTTCGGGTGGGAACCGGTGCAGAAGCCGCATCCACCGATCTTCATGAGTGGTCTGGTCAACCCGGAGATCTCTGCGAAGAAGGTCGCCAAGTACGACCTCGCCGGTTGGATCGGTATCCAGGACACACCCGAGGATCTGAGTGTGTGGCTGCAAGCGATCGGCGAGGAACTCGACAAGCTCGGCGCCAAGTCGGTCGACCAACTCGAGGTCTCCAGCATGCTCTGGTTCGCGATCACCGACGAGGCGACCGACCAGACCCGCAACGGCAAGCTGTCCAATCTGCTGGTCGGCACCCAGGAGCAGATCACCGCCAACCTCATCGAACTCAAGCAGGCCGGCATGACCATGCCGTTGATCTGGCCGCCGTTCGCCGACGTCCCCACCTCGAAGACGCTGGAGGACCTGCGAATCCTCAACGACGAGATCCTGCCGTCGGTCAACGCGGCGTAGGTTCGTGCGATGCGGCTCTCCGAGGACCGAGCGCTCGAACTGCTGCGGGCGAACAGCCACGGCTTCATGGCCACGCAGCATCCCGAACGTGGGATCGACGTCGGCCCGACGGTGTACGCCGTGGTCGGCGAACAGCTGGGTTCCCCGGTGGATCTGGTGAAGCCCAAGTCGTCGACACGGCTCCAACGCGAACGGAACCTCGAACACGAGCCACGGGCGACGCTGGCCATCGAGCGGTGGGATCGCGACGACTGGTCGAAACTGTGGTGGGTCCGTGCTCGGCTCCGCTGGACCGGACACGGCCCACACGAGCAGACGGAGCGGATCGCCGACCGGCTGTCCGAGCTGTTCGTCCAGTACCGGGACAAGCCGTTCGCGTCGATGCACGTCTTCGACATCGAGAGCGTCAGCGGATGGGCAGCGAGTGAGTCGGTGGAGCGAGATGACGGAACGAGATGACGGAGGCCCGAGATGAACCTGGCGGTGTGGATCGAACGGAACGCCAGACGCTGGCCGCAGCGCCCGGCGATCGCGTCGGGTGACCGCGTCCAGGCCGACTGGGCGACGTGTGCGAGACGCGTCGCTGCCGTGGCCGGGGGCCTCCGTTCCGGCCAGGGACTGGAACCGGGTGACCGTGTTGCGATCGTGATGCAGAATCGCCCGGAGTACCTGGAGGCACTCTTCGCGATCTGGCACGCCGGTCTGGTCGCCGTCCCGGTGAACGCCCGGCTGCATCGTGACGAGATCGCCCACATCGCTCGCCACAGCCGAACGCGAGTGATGATCGTCGACGACGAACACGTCGCCGAGACGGAGCCGCTCGTCGAGTCCCTCGACACCTTCGACGCGCTCATCGTGGCGCCGGGGTCGGAGTGGGATGAGCTCGTCCACTCGGAGCCGATCCCACTGGTCGACCGAGCGCCGACCGATGCGGCGTGGCTGTTCTACACAAGCGGGACGACCGGTCGCCCGAAGGGTGCGACCCTCTCCCATCGCAACCTGCTGATGATGTCGCTC
>JBBSLH010000531.1:0-2294 GCA_038255425.1 Acidimicrobiales bacterium | reverse complement strand
TCCAGCCGAAGAGTTTTTCTGCCGCGGCATTCCAACCCGTGACGCGCCCGTCGTCGCTCATTGCGAAGAAGCCGTCGGTCGCCGCATCGAGGATGCCTCTCGTGCGGTTCTCCGCGGCGCGCACCGTGGCCTCGGCGATCGCTCTCTGGCGCAGCGCACGTAGGAGGAACCACGCACCGCCGAGCAGGACCAAAGCGAGAACGCCTGCCACGCTCAAGACGGTGGAACGCAACGCCGCCACCCCTGCGAACGCCTCCTGAGTCGGCACGTCCGCAATCGCGACCCAGCCGAGGTCGGCGACCGGGCTGGTCGCAACGAGGATCTCCTCGCCGTCGACCACGGTCTCCGTCGATCCGGAACGGCCCGCGAACGCCTCCTGGAGCAGGGGGTCCGCCCGGCGTGAGTGGAGCTCCATCTCCGAGGTCTTCCCGGACGGCGCACCCAGCACCGTCCCGCTCTGATCGACGATCGTGAGGGCGATTCCCTGTGCGACCTCCAGGTCGGTCACGAAGCGCTGCATCTCGGTCAGGTCGTACAGGACGGCGAGATATGCGAGCGGCTCGCCGGTCCCGTCGTCCTCCGGGGGCCGGACCGGTGCGATTGCTGTCACGACGAGCGGATTCCCTTGGACTGCCGTCTGGTACGCCTCCGAGACATATGGACCACCGCTCGCACGCACACCGACGCACCAGTCTCGGAATGCGAAGTTCCGACCGATCACTTCCGGCGAGGGGGGCTGCACGGCGACCACCGTGCATGACGTATCGGTGAGAAACGCACCGCGGAAACCTGTTCGGCTCGCCAACAGCTGATTCACCTGGAAGTTCAACACCTCCTGGTCGTAGCCACCGTCGTCCCCCGTGCCGATGGCGGCGACGAGCAGCCGACGAGTCGAATACGCCTCGACGAGATCTCCGATGCCCTGCATCTCCAGCTCGACGAGGGATGCGGACATCTCCGACGTCGCGCGAAGCCGTTCGTCCACCTCGTGGCTCACCGCTCGCTCCGCGAGCGTCGTGCTCGAGATCGTCAGGAGTGCGAGTGGTCCGAGACTGAGCACCACGAACAGCACCACCGTCCTGCGCCCAGAGGAAGAAGCGAGATGACGCAGGAGTCGCACCGGACTCCATCGGCCGATCAGAGTCCGGACCTGCGTCCCGGCCCCATTGTTGTTCCACTGTTGTTGAGTGAGGACCCACCGTTCCCGGCCCGCCTCGTGACGCCTGGATAGACTTGGCGCCATGGCGAGAATCCTTGTTGTCGATGACGACCCGGACATCGTGATGCTCGTGGTGCGCCGGCTCCAGCACGCCGGACACAAGGTCCACGGCGTCAACAACGCCGCTGATGCCACGGCGTTCGTGGCGCAGAAGGGCACGCCTGACATGGTGGTGCTCGACGTGGACATGCCCGACATGGACGGTCTCACCCTCCTCACGCTCCTGCGCGAGCAGACCGGGGCGACCGAACTTCCCGCGATCTTCCTCAGCGGTCGGATGCGTCCGGACGACATCGAGGCAGGCCAGAAGCTCGGCGGGATCTACCTGACGAAGCCGTTCGTCGCCAACGCGCTCCTGAAGGCGGTCGACGGCATCATCGAGGCCGAACAGAGCAAGGCCTTCACTCCCGACGAGTGGTGACCGCGGTCGACGACTCCGTTCGTCAACCCCCACACCCACCCCCACCCCACCGATGATCACCATCGTGACGCCAGACGAGATGCGGGACTGGTCCGCCGACCGCCACCGCGCTGGGCGCACCATCGGATTCGTTCCGACCATGGGGGCGCTGCACGACGGCCACCTCCGATTGATCGCCGATGCCGCCCAGCGCTGTGACGACGTCGTGGTCTCGATCTTCGTGAACCCGCTGCAGTTCAACGAGGACGCCGACTTCGACGCGTATCCACGACCGATCGAGGTCGACGTCGCGGCGTGCGACGCAGCCGGCGTCTCTGCGGTGTACGCACCGACGGCCGCGACCATGTATCCGTCCGGATTCCAGACCAGGGTCGTGCCGGGCGCACTCGCCGGCCTGATGGAGGGACCGGGCCGACCCGGTCATTTCGAGGGCGTCCTGACGGTCGTGAACAAGCTCTTCGGAGCTGTGCGACCGAATGCAGCGATCTTCGGTCAGAAGGACTACCAGCAGTGGCGGATCATCGGGCAGATGGTCGCCGACCTGGACATGGGCATCGACATCGTCGGCCATCCGATCGTTCGCGACACCGACGGACTCGCGCAGTCCAGTCGCAATCTCCGTCTCACCAGCGAGCAACGGGCTGCGGCCGTCGC
>JBBSLH010000530.1:0-2302 GCA_038255425.1 Acidimicrobiales bacterium | reverse complement strand
GGCCGCCGCCGGTGCCGAGGTCATGATCAACATCAACGGCTCGCCCTACCGGCGCGGGAAGGCTGCGGAGCGAGAGCGAATGCTCGCCACCCGCGCTGCCGATGCATCGGCGGCGATCGTGTGGACCAACCAGGTCGGTGGCCAGGACGAACTCGTCTTCGACGGAGCATCGGTGATCATCGACCCCACCGGCGAGATCGTCGCCCGGTCGCCACAGTTCGCCGAGCACGTCCTGATCCACGATCTCGAACTCCGGCCGCAGTGGCGCAAGCGCCAGCTCGACCCACGCGGCCGACCCCGCCCGCCCGTCCGTCCGGTCATCACGGTGAGTGACCCCGTCACCCGGACGGACGAGTCGGTGAGCGGGGGCATCGCGCCGGTGCTCGGCGATGAAGCAGAGGTGTACGGCGCGCTCGTCCAGGGCACGCGCGACTACGTCCGCAAGAACGGCTTCACCGACATCGTGCTCGGGCTGTCGGGCGGCATCGACTCGTCGCTGTGCACCGTGCTCGCCGCCGACGCCATCGGTGCCGACCACGTCCGCACCGTCGCGCTCCCCTCCCGCTACTCCACCGATCACTCGATCTCCGACAGCGAGCAGCTGTGCGCCGACCTCGGCATCGAGTTGGCGGAGATCGCCATCGAACCGGCGTTTGCGTCGATGCTCGAGATGCTGGCGCCGACGTTCGAGGGCACGGAACCCGACGTGACGGAAGAGAACCTCCAGGGCCGCATCCGCGCCACGCTCCTCATGGCGATGGCCAACAAGTTCCGTGGCTGGCTGGTCGTGATCTGCGGCAACAAGTCCGAGCTCGCCGTGGGCTACACCACGATCTACGGCGTCGACATGGCGGGCGGGTTCGCTCCCATCCGAGACATCCCCAAGACGCTCGTCTATCGCCTGGCCCGCTGGCGAAACTCGCAACCCGACGGCCCGGTGATCCCCGACAACATCATCAACAAGCCACCGTCGGCCGAGCTGGCACCCGACCAGAAGGACTCCGACAACCTGCCTCCCTACGAAGATCTCGACCCGATCCTCGAGCGTTACGTCGAGGACGACTGGACCGCGGCCGAACTCATCGACGACGGATTCGACGAGGCACTCGTCCGCCGCATCACGCGCCTGGTCGACGTGGCCGAGTGGAAACGCCGGCAGGCTCCCGTCGGCCCGCGGGTGACGGCCAAGGCGTTCGGCAAGGATCGTCGACTTCCGATCACCAACGCGTACCGAGGCTGACCATGGCCCGTCCCGACTCCACCGACCGGCGTTTCGACGCCGTCGTCTTCGACTTCTCCGGCGTGATGGTGAGCTCGGCGTTCGATGCGATCGGCGCCGCCGCGGCCGATCACGACATGGACGAGGACGACTTCCTCGAGTTCCTCCTCGGCCCCTACGCCGAGGACACCGACCACGCCTGGCACAAGGCCGAGCGCGGCGAGATCGGGATCATGGATTGGATCACCGACACCATGTCACGCGCCGAATCCGATGGTCTGGGCCTCGACCTGGGCTTCATGGCATCGATGCTGGGCGAACTCGAGGTCTACGACGTGATGGTCGACGCCGCCCGCTCGCTCCGGGCCGATGGCTACCGGACCTCGCTGCTCACCAACAACATCGCCGAGGGGCGCGACATGTGGCGTCCGCTCCTCCCGCTCGACGAGATCTTCGACGACGTCGTCGACAGCTCAGAGGTCGGCATGCGCAAGCCCAACCCGCTGATCTACCGGCTGGCGCTCGATCGCCTCGGTGGTATCGATCCGAAGCGGGCGATCATGCTCGACGACTTCCCGGGCAACTGCGGCGGCGCTCGTGGCGTGGGCATGACCGCGATCCTCGTCGAGGATCCGGCCACCGCCGTCGACGAGCTGATGGCGCTGCTGCATGGGTAGTCGCCTCTTCGAGGAGATCGACAGACGACCGACGGCCATGGGCGACATCAGCCTGCGACGACGGTTCATCCCCACGATCGAGGTCGATGTCTACGAGGTGATCCTCGGCGACGAACACCTCATGTCGAGCCTGTTCACCGCGGCCGAGATCGCCCTCGCCGACCTCGGGCTCGCGGCGTGCGACGGCGACGCACTCGACGTCGTGGTCGGGGGCCTCGGCCTCGGCTACACCGCGGGTGCCGCGTTGGCCGATGCGCGTGTTCGTTCGCTTCTGGGCGTGGATGCACTGCCTGATGTCATCCGTTGGCACGAGGAGGAGGCGCTCCCTCTGTCACCCGCGCTGGCCGCCGATGCTCGTTGTCGCCTCGTCGAGGGCGACTTCTTCGCCATGGTCGCCGACGGTCTT
>JBBSLH010000529.1:0-2313 GCA_038255425.1 Acidimicrobiales bacterium | reverse complement strand
GGCGGCACTCCGACGTGACGACTGGAAGTTCCGCTTCACCGCCTCGCGCGATCGAGACAGCGGCATGCTCCACATGCCGCCCTCCCGAGTCTCGGAGAAGGGCGGGAGCGTCGACGACATGGACTCGGTCGTCATGGCCGACGTACCCGGCACGATCGCGGCGATCACCGTCGACCGCCTCGCCTACTCCCCCAGTCCACCGGTGGTGTTCGCCGTCATCGACTTCGACGGCGGTGGTCGCGCACCGCTGGAACTGACCGACGTGTCCGATCCTGACCAGGTTGCCGTGGGCGACAGGGTCGAGCCGACATTCCGACGTCTCTCCACCGCCGACGGCATCCACAACTACTTCTGGAAGGTCCGGCCCCATGGGTAGTCACGGCATCACCGACCAGGTCGCCATCATCGGCGCCGGGTGCATCCCGTTCGGCGAACGATGGGATGACTCACTCGACGACATGATCGTCGACGCCGCCCAACAGACCTACGCGTCCGCCGGCGTGGCCCAGGACGACGTCGATGCCTTCTGGTTCGGTACGGCCCAATCGGGGATGTCGGGCATCACGATGGCCGGGCCGCTCAAGATCCACGGCAAGCCGGTGACCCGAGTCGAGAACTTCTGCGCCACCGGCTCCGAAGCCATGCGACAAGCCGCATACGCCGTGGCATCGGGTGCTTACGACGTGGTGATGGCGCTCGGCGCCGAGAAGGTGAAGGACTCTGGCTACGCCGGCCTCAACGCCTACCCCATCCCCACCGACGGCACGAACCGCACGCTCACGGCCGCGGCGATGTTCTCGCTCCTCATGCCCGCCTACGCCGAGCGCTACGGCATCAGCCACGACGAGGTCCGCTACGCCTGCGCGCAGATCGCGTCGAAGAACCACGCCAACGGCGTGAAGAACCCGCTGGCCCAGTTCCGCCGCGAGATGTCGGCCGACAAGATCTGTGAGATGCCGGCCGTTGCCGGTGGATTGAGCGTGTTCGACTGCGCCGGCGTCGCCGATGGAGCCGCCGCCGTGATCCTGTGCCGGGCCGAGGACGCGCACCGCTACACCGACAAGCCGCTGTTCATCAAGGCGTTGTCGTTCGTCGCAGGAACCGGCGCCGGCTCGCTCGACCCCGACTACGACTACACGACGCTGCCCGAGTGCCAGTGGGCCGCCGAAGACGCCTACGCCCAGGCGGGCATCACCGATCCGATGGCCGAGCTGGCGCTCGCTTCGGTGCACGACTGCTTCACCCCGACCGAACTCGTCCTCATGGAGGACCTCGGCTTCGTCGAACGCGGCACGGCGTGGAAAGCGGTCATGGACGGGACCTTCGACCTCGACGGGGCGCTGCCGATCAACACCGACGGCGGCCTGAAGGCGTTCGGTCACCCCGTAGGCGCATCAGGTCTTCGCATGGTCCACGAACAGTGGCTGCAACTCCGGGGCGAAGCCGACGACCGGCAGATCGATCTCCAGGGCCGGTCGCTCGGTCTCACCCACAACCTCGGCGGCTACCCCGGCGAGATGGTCAGCTTCGTCGGCATCTACGGCAACGAACTCGGCTGAGCGCAAGACTGTGCGGGTGCGTCTCCGCAGCCTCCTCGTCTCGACCGCTGTGTTCGCGACTCTGGTCGCGTGCGGCGGAGACGACGACGCCGGCCTGACGACGGACGAGACCACGTCGGACGCGGAAGGCGTTGCGACGATCACCCTCACGCCATCGGGCCAGCCTTCTGACGACGACCTCGATCGTACGGTCGACATCATCGAACAGCGTCTCGCAGGGCTCGGCATCGACGATGCCCAACTCGATACCACCAGCGGAGCGATCGTGGTCTCGTTCGCCTCAGCGACTGCCGACCTCCAGTCGGTCGCCGACCTCGTCGGCGACACCGCCGAGCTGACGTTCCGTCCCGTGGTCGCCAGCGTCCCCACTGACCTGGCGCCCGGTTGCGACTCGACCGGCGTCGATGGCATCCCGGCCGAGCTGTTCCCACAGTTCGACGGTGGATCCGCCGAGCCGACCCTCTGCTTCGGTCTCGGTGAAGTCGCCGTCGACGGATCGATCATCGAGGACTCCGAAGCGCTCGTGGACGGCCTCGGCAACTGGTCGGTGACACTCACGATCCTCGACGGACCCGACGGCATCGATGGGTTCAACGAGATCGCAGGCGAGTGCTTCGACGCGACCGCCACCTGTCCGACGAGACAGCTCGCCATCGTCCTCGACGACATCGTGATGTCCGCACCCAGCATCAACGAACCCACCTTCGAGCGAGACGCCATCACCATCACCGGCCAGTTCACCGAGGACCAAGCG
>JBBSLH010000528.1:0-2322 GCA_038255425.1 Acidimicrobiales bacterium | reverse complement strand
TCCAGGCTGGGGCTTGAGGCGGCTACGACGTCAATCTGGCCGTAGCCGTTCCACGACCTCGAGTTCGCAACTGAGTCGTCCACCAAAATCTGGTCGGTGGCTGCCTTCAGTTCTACGGGGTCTCGTTGCACCACATTCGGCCACGCCCTACAAGCTCTTCGGTTGCCGGAGGGGCCGGCGCAGGACGCGTGGAAGCGAATGTTGCCACGCCTGGTCTACGTCGCCGGTCGGAGCTCGCTCCGCAGTCGATCGGCGATCGCTGTAACCCGGTCGGACAGGTTGCCGGGGATCGACACGTGGTCAGGGAGAGCTTTCGGCCACAGTGCAGTCACGTCCTTCACTCGTTTGGTTCGCATCACCCAGCCCCACTCGCAGCCGACGAAGCACAGAACTCCGTGCACCTCGACATCGGCGAAGTCCGAGCCGAGAGCGGTACGCACGACGTCGACCTGGCGGAGGACTCCGTCGACGAGCTTGGTTCGGTCTCGGTTGTTGACGTAGAGCCGGTCGTCGGTACGGAAGAGACCGCCGACGTCGCGGGCCTCGATCTGTCCGGTGTATTTCTTGGCGTCGATCACGAAGACCCCGGACGGGCCGATCACGATGTGGTCGATGTTGGCCCGGCTACCAGGCACGAGTCGATCGTGCAGCACTTCGATTCCATTGGCGGCGCTTCGGATCTCAGCGTGGGGTGGGGTCGAGGAGCGACCAGTTCGGCTGGCCGGCGTAGAGCAGTGATCGGGTGCGGTAGTTGGTCCAGTTCGTGATCCCGAACGCCCCGCGCTTGACCCTCTTGATCAAGTTGTTGACGGCCTCGGTCGGTCCGTTCGTGAACTTCGCCCGGTGCCATGCGGCGATCTGGTGGCGCCACTTGGTGATGGTGCGTCCGAGGCGGCGGATCTCGGGCGGACACGAGTCGTCTTGGAGATCGATGCCGAGCTGGGTGACGAACTCGACAGCCAAGTCGGGGTCGTCGATCGCGTAGACGGATCTGACGACCTCTTTGGCGTGCCAGCCGTTGCGGACTTCGCCTTTCGGGTCGCCGGCCTCGAGCAGGCCGACCAGCTTCAGGTTCGACTCGTCGTCGAGACGCTCGTGGCCAATGGTCATCAACTTGCGGGACCGGTAAAGCGGGTCGGTCTTGCGACCGCGATGGCCCATGGTCTCGTTCTGCACGCGTCGTCGGACCTCGTCGAGCACGAAGTTCGCGAGCTTCACGACATGAAACGGGTCCGCGATCTGGATCGCATGAGGCAGCATCGTGTCGAACACCGACCGATACGAACCCGACAGATCCAACGTCGCCCACACGATCCGATCGACCCACTCGTCGGGCTGAGCTGCGAACCACCGGCAGCAGCTCGCAGCATCACGACCGGCCACGATGTCGAGGAGTTGGCCTCGGGCGACGTCGACGACCTGGGTCGACCAGAGCCGATGCTTGAACTTGCCGGACCGGCAGAACAGCACTTCGTCGAGGCCGACCGCCGTCGTTGCCCCGATGCGGTTCGGGTCGTCGATGAGTGCTCGGCCGTGGTGGTTCACGGCGTCCATCACCGTGTGCCAATCGCAGCCCAGATCGGCTGCCACCTCCGACACGGCGCGGCCGTGATGGCCGACCTGGAACGTCGCCCACCGACCCGCACGATCCGTCATCCCAGCGCGGTCGGCAGCGATCCGATTATCGGACTCGACGAAGGTGACAACGCCACAGTTCGGGTTCGGGCAACGCCGACGCTGCTTCGACCAGATCAGCCGGGTCCGGCGACCGAAGCACGGCAGATCGACGAGTTCGACCTCGACACGACCGTGCCCCCACACACCGCCACCACAACGCGGAAACAGCGGGCGCGACGCTCGGCTCGTGACCGCGATGCGCAGCCATCCAGGCCAGTCACCAACACCTTCGACGTTGACGTCGGGCAAGCCGACCAGCAGCTCACACATGCACGTAGGGTTGGTCTCCAACAGGGGCTCCTCGGATTCTGGATGCGTAAGACACACCCAGATTCGTCGGGCCCCTGCCCGCGTCCGCGGACCCTCGAGCTACCCCACCCCACACTCAGATCCGAAGCACCGGTCGACGACCCCGAGCGGATCGGCGAGGTGACCAAGCTCGGCCTGGACGAGACATCGTTCCAACGACCGTCGAAGCATCGTGGCCACACGAGCTACATCACCGGTTTCGTCGACCTCGCCCGACCTCGGCTCCTCGATGTCGTGCTCGATCGCACCGGCGCCGCAGTTGACTCCTGGCTCGTTCAACAACCTGACGGCTGGCTGGCCGGCATCGACCAGGTCGCTCTCGATCCGCACCGCGGT
>JBBSLH010000527.1:0-2333 GCA_038255425.1 Acidimicrobiales bacterium | reverse complement strand
GAGGACGTCGCGTACGCCACGGCGCTCAACCGCGCCGGCACCCCCTGTGAGCTCCACGTGTACCCCGGTGCCTTTCATGCATCGCCGAGCTTCCTGCCAGACCACCCCACATCGATCCGATGGAAAGCCGAGCAGGAGGTCTTCATCGCCCGCTGTCTCACCCGGTGAGCGCCGGGGTCTGACGAAGTGGATGGGATCGGGAACTCGATGACGATTCGTGACGTCAAAATTCCATGAGGTTCCTTTCCGGGTTCGTGATCGTCATCGCCGTGTCGTGTGCGTTCACGGTGTTGGGCGAGCACACGGTGGTTCGCGCATGTTCCTGCGCGATGTCCGATCCGGTCGACATGGTGAGCAACGCCGACGTGGTGTTCTCCGGTACCGCTGTCGAGAACCTCGGCGACGACATGGCGCCGCGCTGGCGTTTCTCGGTCGATGGCGTGGTGAAGGGCGAGGTCGCGTCCGAGGAAGTCGTCGACGGCGAGGACTGGGCGGTCGGCTGCGGGACCGACTTCTCGCGGTTCTCCGTTCCGATCGTGGTCTACGCGTCGGATCGATCCGGTCAACTCGCGGCGATCGGCTGCTCGCCGACCCCAACCGCCGAGGCTTTCGCCACGACGCTCACCGAGCTCGAGAATGCTGTCGCTCCGAGCGGGGCTGGCATCCCGGCCGCCGTTGCCGTCGGTCGGGTGCACGACACCAACGTGCGGGTGTTCGACGCATCGGGCGCCGTCCTCGCTGCAGGGGTCATCGACATCGAGCCGGGCGCTGTGGCGCACTGCCCCGGCACGGATCGGATTGCGGTGTGGACCCAAGGACGACCCGTGGAATCCGACGAGGATCCCGACGGCCCGATGGTCATCGGCTCATCGAACAACGTCTCGATCGTCGAACTGTCGACCATGTCCGTGGTGCAGACGCGTCCCCTTCTGAGCGAATGGGTGAGCTTTCTCGATTCGATGGTCTGCGTCGACGGCGGCGAGCGGGTCGTGGTTGGTCGTGGGCAGGGCCCGAACAGTGGATCGGTCACGGTTGCGAGTAGCAACGGCGACCCGTCGCTCGACTCCTCCCAGGATCTCACGGGGGTGAACCGGGCGGTCATCCATCCGTCGGGCTCGGTCGTGCTCGTCCCATCGATCGCAGGAGGCGACCTGGTCACGCTGTCGGGAGCGCGTCTGAATCAGCGGTCAGATGTACCGCTCCCCCTACAGATGACGGGTGTCAACGGTGGATTCTCCGCCGATGGAACTCGGTTTGCGATGCTCGTGACGCTCACTGGCGACGACGCCGAGTACGACACAGGAGCGACCCACGTCCAGACGTTCGACATCGTCGACGGCGTTGCGACTGCGGATGGATCCGCACCGGTCCCGCTGGACCCGGCTCCGTTCGCCGGTCAACGCGCCCAGTGGATTGCATGGGTCGACGCGGACACGTGGGCGATCGAGTCCGAGACCGACTCCACGAAGATCCTGTCGTGGTACGCGACGACCGGGCGACGCCTTTCGGCGCACGATGTCGGCTGGGGACACGACCTGGTCGTCTTCGGCGATCGAATCATGCGGACCCGAGCCGGTGGAATCGAGTTGATCGCAGCTGATGGCGCCTCGACTGCGCTCGACCCTGAACCGGCTGACGAGTACGTCGACCGCCTCCTCGACGTGACGGCCGCGGTCAATGCTCCGCTGATCACCGTCGAGTCCGTGGCGGGAACAGATCTGTCGATTCGACCGGTGTCCGCGGCAACACCGACCGAGGCGGCCGCGGTCGATCCCACCGGTGATGAGGGCGGGCTGACGGTGCAGGCAGCATTTGCCGGCGCAGCACTGATCGGCGTTCTCGTCTTCGGACTGCGCGCCGTGAAGCGTCAGCGGGAAGAGGGCCGCCGCAGCAAGTTCCCGCCGATCGGCTGACGGCATCTGGGTTCTCGGTGGATCTGGTTGCGTGGTGCGCAACCCGAACCGCCGAGAAGCGGGATCAGACGGCGTCGGCGCCTTCCTCTCCGGTGCGGATGCGCACGACCCGATCGACCTCGGTCACCCAGATCTTGCCATCGCCGATCTTGTCTGTTCGTGCGGCGCCGGCGATCGCATCGACGGTCGCGTCGACCTGAGCGTCGTCGACGACGATCGAGAGGCTGACCTTCGGAACGAAGTCGATTTGGTATTCTGCGCCCCGATAGGTCTCGGTGTGGCCACCCTGGCGGCCGAACCCGCGAACCTCGGTAACGGTGATTCCGGTGATGCCGTTGGCCTTGAGGGCGTCCTTGACGTCGTCGAGTTTGAACGGCTTGATGACCGCGGTGATGAGTTTCATGGTGGTCTCCTGTTCTC
>JBBSLH010000526.1:0-2351 GCA_038255425.1 Acidimicrobiales bacterium | reverse complement strand
GTCGAAGGGCACGTCGAGGTGCGGTGGAGTCATGGCCGCTTCGGAGCACCACCCGAAGCGAAGGTGTACCTCGACACCCCGCACAGCGAGGTTCCTGGCTACACGCCCCTGGCCGACTGACACGATCACGAACGCGAAGAGGGCCGGGGCGATCGGCCCCGGCCCTCGAGCGTTCAGCGCGGATGGATCAGACCATCGTGCGGCGACGCATCAGGTGCAGCGCACCAACGCCGCCGAGGCCGATGAGCATCGCTGCCGCGAGGGGCACGTCGCCACCGGTGCGGGGCAGTGGCTCATCGCCAGGGCCGTCGGACCTGGGCAGCGCGGCGTCGGTCTCGTCGTCGTCGCTCGGGTCGAACGTGTCCGGGTTGGTGGGATCGCCGTCGGTGTGGCAGCCGGGGTCGGCTTCGTCGGCGAGGTCGTCCTCGGGATCGGCGTTGTCTTCACCGTCGCTGCACTCCGGCAGGTCGGCGTCGGGGCCGCAGGTCACGCCGCTGAGTTCGGCATGGCCGAGCACCACGATGATTGGTGCCGGGTTGGCGACACGCAGGATCTCGACACGGAGTGCGTCGACGGCGATGCCGTCAGCGCTCTCGGTGACCACGTTGCGCTCGACCGAGACGACCTGGTCGAGGGTGGTCTGCTGGAGGAGGTCATTGACGGCGTCGAGGATCTGCTCGAGCGGTCCGTTCAGAGGGAGGGGCTCGCCGCCCAGGTCGAGGTTCACGATCTCGGAGTTGGCGGAGTAGGTGACGGTGTCGCCGGTGCAGACCGCGACGGCCTCGGCACGCACCGCGTCGGCCCGGACGAGGCTGACGTCGGTAGCGATGGCGTCGACGAGGACTTTGGCGCCCTCGATCTCACCGAACGCTGCTGCGTTGTACGGTCCGTCGACGCCCTGCTCGTTCACCAGGAGCTGGGACGCGATGTCGCTCTCCTTGTGGACGGCGGCAGTCGCCGTGGCGGTACCGCTCACCACCAGCGGGTCTCCGGGGATCTCGACGAGCGTCTCCGCGGCGTCCTCTCCAGCCAGCGTGGACTCGGCCAATGGCGTCTGGGGGATGATCGGGGAGACCTCGACTGCGTAGGCAGAGGCCTCACCGCCCTGCGAGGTGTCGGCACCAGCGCTCGTCGGGAGCACGACGAGCGCCGCGGTCACGATCGAGAGTGCCGCCAGCAAGCGCACACGGGTAGTGGGTCGTCGCATGAGTTTCCGCCTTGTGTATCGAAAGGGGTTCGGGGGGGACTAGTCAACTCGCGCCACGAGTCAACTAGTCACGTAATGTAGCGCCGCAACCACAAGATGTCACACACGTCTTCTGTCTGTGACGGAAATCTCCGTTTGTGCCGATCTCAGGCCTTGACGGCTGCCAGCGCCGCCGCGAGCGTGTGGCTCGGTCGCATCGCCGCATCGGCCAGCGCGGAATCGGGGAAGTAGTACCCACCGATGTCCATCGGCTGGCCCTGCACGTCGATGAGTTCGGCCATGATGGCCGTCTCGCCCTCGACGAGTGCCTGCGCCAACGGTGCCATCGACGTGGCAAGCGCCGGATCGTCGTCCTGCGCAACGCACGCCTCGGCCCAGTAACGGGCGAGCCAGTAGTGGCTCCCGCGGTTGTCGAGTTCGTTGACCTTGCGTGACGGCGACTTTCCTTCGTCGAGGAAACGCTCGGTCGCGGCGTCGAGCGTGTCGGCCAGTACCTGGGCACGGCCGTTGTCCGTCACCTGGGCGAGGTGCTCGAACGAGACCGCCAGTGCGAGGAACTCGCCGAGTGAGTCCCAGCGGAGGTGGTTCTCCTTCTCGAACTGCTGGACGTGCTTCGGTGCGGAGCCGCCAGCGCCGGTCTCGAACAGACCACCGCCCTTCATCAGCGGCACGATCGACAGCATCTTGGCGCTGGTGCCGAGCTCGAGGATCGGGAACAGGTCGGTGAGGTAGTCGCGCAGCACGTTGCCGGTGACCGAGATGGTGTTGTCGCCCGCCTTGGCCCGGCCGAGGGTGTACCGGGTGGCCGTCGCCACGTCCATGATCTCGATCGTCAGGCCGTCGGTGTCATGGTTCGGGAGTTCGTCGTGCACCTTGGCGATGACCTGCGCATCGTGGGCGCGGTTCTCGTCGAGCCAGAAGATGGTCGGCCATCCGGTGGCCCGAGCTCGCGACACGGCCAGCTTCACCCAGTCGCGTACTGGAGCATCCTTGGTCTGGCACATGCGCCAGATGTCGCCGTCGGCGACCTCGTGCTCGAGGAGGATCGTCCCCGACTGGTCGACGACTCGGACGGTGCCTGGCGCGCCGATCTCGAAAGTCTTGTCGTGGCTGCCGTACTCCTCGGCCTTCTTGGCCATGAGCC
>JBBSLH010000525.1:0-2365 GCA_038255425.1 Acidimicrobiales bacterium | reverse complement strand
GGTTCCACAGTGACGGCAACTCGTCGATGCTCTTCGACCGCAACCACTGCCCGGTCCGGGTCAGGCGCTCGTCGTCGAACTCGGGCGCTTCACGGCCCGGCTTCGGGTGGCGCATCGTGCGGACCTTGAGCATCTCGAAGGGATGACCCCCCCGCCCGAGGCGTCGCTGGCGATAGATCACGCCCGGGCCCACCGCTATCCGCAGGGCGAGCGCCGCGACGGCACCGATCGGAACCACGACCAGCCCCCCCACCACCGCAGTGGCGATGTCGACCGCCCGACGCACCAGGTCGCTCGGACGAGTCACGACAGATCCGGTAACGGGCGATCCGGTAACGGGCGATCCGGTCACGGGCGATCCGGCTGCGGGCGGGCCGGCACGCCGACAACGGTGACGCCATCGGGCACGTCGTGGAGGACCACGGCGCCGGCACCGATGATCACGTCCGAACCGAGGGTGACCCCCGGGAGGACCCGCGCTCCGATCCCGACGAAGGTGCGATCGCCGATCGTGACGTCGCCACCGATCGCCACACCCGGAGCCACGTGCACGAACCGGCCGATCCGCCCGTCGTGGTCGATCGACGCATTCGTGTTGACGATCGTGCCCTCGCCCAACGACGTCGCCGCCGTGACCACCGACCCGGGCATGAGCTGACATCCCTCGCCGATCACCGCCGTGTCCGACACCACGGCCTCGTTGCTGACCAGCGTCGCGGTCAACAAACCACTGTCGGTGATATCCGACGAGATCTCTTGGCGTACCCGGTTGTCCCCGATTGCAACACAGAATGCGTCAATCTGTTCACGTTGAGTGATATCGGCACGGTCTCGATCGGTCCCCAGCATCGGAACTCCGAGCGAATCACGCCCGACTCCGTCACTGCTCACCGCACCGACGACCGTGAGATCGGTGCGCTTCAACAGGATCTCGAGACACATCCGCGCGTGGCCTCCGGCCCCGATCACCAGTATCCGCACGGGTTCCGACGTCATCACCCGGACAACGGTAGCGTTCGGTCCGATCTCCACTCGGGATGGCGGCGCCCCTGTTGGACCCTCCACTTCCGGAAACACTCAGGTCGCCCTCAGGACTGCGTCAAGAAAACGACAACGCCCTTTACGTCGGGGGCACCGACATGTACTGTTCGATTGGCGGAAGATCACCGAGTGTGGTGATCAAGTGTGGTAGTGGGCGGAAAGCGGACGAGATGACGGACAAACGAGCGGACGACGGACTCAAACTCCGATCGAACGACGCCGGCTGGCGGAACGGAACCATCATCGCGTTCGACCTCGTTGCACTGGTCATCGGCCTCACCGTGGCCCGCAGCTTCTACCAGTTCGCCAACGACAGCTCGACGGCACTCACCCTCACGGCCATCGCCGTTGCCGTCCATCTGGTCATCGGTTTCGGCACGGGTCTCTACCGCGGCCACTTCCGTCCATTCAGCTTCGACGAAGCAGGCGCCGTGGCCGTCACGGCCGGCGCCACCGGCATCCTGCTCCTCGCCGTCGAATACCAACTCGCCAACGACGCCCGCGGCGGCCAGTTGATCGTCATCGCGTCGTCGCTCGCCATCTGCTTGATGTCGGGCCACCGCTACGCACGCCGCCTCCGGGCCCAGCGTGTCGCCGCCCATGCCGGCCGCGACCGTGAGCCGATCCTCGTCTACGGTGCCGGCGAAGGTGCAGAGCGTGCGATCAACGCCATGCAGGCCGTCAAGGACAGCGCCTACCGTCCCGTCGCCCTGATCGACGACAACCTGGGCAAGCGCAAGATCCGCATCGGTGGCATCCGCGTCGAGGGCACCAGCGAGGACCTCGCCAAGATCGCCCAACGCCACGGCGCGCACAACGTCCTGTTGGCGCTGCCGTCGGCATCGGGACGTGAACTCCGTGTGCTCCACGAGCGGGTCAAGGCCGCCGGCCTCGACACCCTCGTCATGCCTCCGGTCCAACGCCTCGTCGGCGACGGAAGCCCGCGCGAGATTTCCCGCTACACGGATGAGGACGTCCTCAACCGTGGCATCGTCGACATCGACAAGGCCGCCGTTGCCGACATGATCAACGGGGCTCGGGTGCTCGTCACCGGTGCCGGTGGCTCGATCGGCTCCGAACTGGTCCGTCAGCTCTCCGCCTTCGGTCCCGAGTCGCTGATCGCCCTCGACCGCGACGACTCCCTGCTCCACTCGGTGATCCACTCGATCGAACCGATGCACCGCGCCGCCTGCATCTCGGTGCTCGCCGACATCCGTGACATCGACCGCCTCGACGACGTGTTCGACCGCCACAAGCCACAGGTCGTGTTCCACGCCGCGGCGCTCAAGCACGTCGATGCACTCGAAGGCGCTCCGAGCGAAGG
>JBBSLH010000524.1:0-2366 GCA_038255425.1 Acidimicrobiales bacterium | reverse complement strand
GTCGCCAACACGGAACTCACTCCGGAGCTCGCCCTTGCACTGGGGCGAGCTTCGGCGCGTGTACTGGTCCACGACGTCGAAGGCCTCGACGACCGACGGGTACTGATCGGCCGGGACACGCGCGTGTCGGGCACATTGCTCGAGGCTGCGCTCGCTGCCGGCTTCGCCTCCGAGGGTGTCGACGTGACGCTGCTCGGGGTGGTCCCGACGCCGCTGGTCGCGCACGGCTCCGTGCGCCTCTCGGTGCCGGGGGCGATGATCTCGGCATCGCACAACCCGTTCCCGGACAACGGGATCAAGCTCTTCGCTGCCGGCGGTCGCAAGCTCGGCGACGACGTCGAACTGGAGCTGGAACGGGAGCTCCACGACCTCCTCTCACACGCTGGCGTCGATCGTCCCAACGGCGACGACGTGGGCGTCATCAAGACCGCGGACGACGACATCCAGTCCAGCTACATCGACGCCCTCGCTGCCTCGGTCGTCAGCGAGTCGTTCGCCGGGATCTCCGTCGTCCTCGACTGCGCACACGGTGCGGGCTCGGTCATCGCTCCTGACGTGCTTCGCAGGACGGGTGCCAGGGTCGTCGTCGCGCACGCAGATCCGAACGGCACCAACATCAACACCGACGCCGGATCCACCTCGCCCCAGGTGCTGGCGGAGATCGTCCGAAGCGCCGGCGCCGATGTGGGGCTCGCGCTCGACGGTGATGCCGACCGCCTGGTCGCGGTGAACGCACGTGGGGCGGTGGTCGACGGCGATCACCTCATCGCGATCCTCGCCATCGACCGGAAACAACGCGGGCTCCTCGCCCATCACGCCGTGGTCACGACCGTCATGGCGAACCTCGGATTCCGCCAGTCCATGGAGCGTCAGGGCATCACCGTCGAGACCACCCAGGTCGGGGATCGCCATGTGCTCGAACGTCTGGCCGCGACGGGTGCCGTGCTCGGTGGCGAGCAGTCCGGCCACATCATCCAGACCGATGTCGCGACCACCGGCGACGGTCTGCTCAGCGCCCTGTCCATCCTCGACGTCATGACCCGGACCGGGCGGTCGTTGGCCGACCTGGCCGACGACGCGATGACGTCGCTCCCGCAGGTGCTCGTGAACGTACGACTCGAGGAGCGACGCGATGGCCTCCTCGACGACCTGGCCGACGACATCGCCGCCGCCGAGGCCCGTCTCGGAAAGCTCGGGCGCGTGTTGGTGCGAGCGTCGGGCACCGAACCGCTGATTCGGGTCATGGTCGAAGCGCCCACCCTGGAGCAGGCGAAGGCCGAGGCCGACGCCCTCGCCGACGCGGTGTGGGGCGCCAGCTGAGCGTCGCCGATCAGCCGGTGACGGTGCGACGGCTGATCTCCGTCGCGGCGACGTCCTCAGGGGTGAACGCAACCGGGCGCCAGTCCTTGGCGGAGAATCGCTTGGTCGCCTCGACGAACACCTCGCTCTCGCGATCCTGGGAGTTCGAGTAGTTGAGGAACGCATAGGCCTCGGGAGGGCCGTCGGGAGAGAACCCGACGGCCAGTACGAAGCTCGAACCGCCAGCGACGTGGTAGCCCTCGGTCCGGAGCCCGGACGAGGGCGAGATCCGGTCGCCTTGCTCCGGGAGTTCCTCGAGCGTGCCGGTGCCGCCGTCGCGCACGATGTTCGTCGTGCCGTCGCGGTCGTCGCCGCCGTGGATCGGGATGCGTTCCCCGCCACGGTCGGTGTACTGGATCTCTCCCCATGGCCGGTCGAGCGGGATGCCGGCGCGCTCGAGGACGAGCACGGCCACGCCGAGTTGTTCAAGGGCCGGATCACCGTCGACGGGATCGGCCGGCGCGAGCCCGGTCGGCGTACCGATCGGGTCCGCAGCGTCGAACGGCGTCGCGTAGATGGCGTCGCTGTCCACGCCGCCGACCCACTCCTTCCAGATGTGGGGGCCCACGGAGTCGAGGTCGTACGTTCCGTCCCACGCGGCGAGCACGTCGCACGCCTCGGTGAGGTCGATGGGCCCGTCGGCAACAGGACGCCGATCGTCCTCGGGGTCGTCAGGGACGACGACCGTGGTGGTGGCACGGCAGCGGACCAGGAGGTCGTCGCGGAGGAATCGTTGCGTGGCGCCCACGTTCTCGAGTGCAAGCTCGCGAAGTGCATCGAGGTCGATCGCGTCATCGCCGCCGAGCACGGTTGCGTTCTGACGGGTGCGTGGCGACTGCTCGACGCCCTGCTCGCCGTGGAGCGGTGAGAAGTCACCCTCCAGGAAGTCGCTCGGGTGCGACACCCAGAAGCTGTCGTTGGCGTTGAACACGACGTCGGACCGCTCGGTCATGGGCATGTCGTCGAACGGCACCAGGCCCGGATCGCGCGCGCCGTCGGCCTCCACC
>JBBSLH010000523.1:0-2367 GCA_038255425.1 Acidimicrobiales bacterium | reverse complement strand
GGGAGTGCTCCCCCTCGACCCACCGTTGGTCGACGAGCGCGCCGCCGCCGAGATCTTCTTCACGAGCGGGTCGACCGGGATGCCGAAGGGAGCCGTGCTCACCCACCGGTCCCTCTATCTGCACGCCGTCCACAACGCGTTGACGAATACCGTCACAGGCAACGACGTCATCCTCCACCTCGTGCCGTTGTTCCACGTCAACGGGTGGGGTACGCCCCACTACCTGACCGGCCTCGGGGGCACCCACGTGATGCTCCCCCGATTCGACGCCGGCGAGGTGCTCCGCCTCATCGAGACCCACGGTGTCACCCGCCTCTTCGGTGTCCCGGCGATGATCCGGATGCTCCTCGACCACCCAGCGATGTCGTCGACGGACTGCTCGTCGGTGGTGGGCACGTCGATCGGTGGCGCACCAGTGAGCCCACAGATGCTGGCCGAGGTCGAAGCGGCGTTCGGGTGCACGGCCATCTGCGGCTACGGCATGACCGAGGCGTCACCGACCCTCACCCGTTCGCTCGACAAGCCTGGTGAGCCACCATCGCAAGAGCGTCGCGCAACCACCGGACTCCCGATCCTCGGCGTCGATGCCCGCGTGCTCGGCCCCGACGACGTCGAGGTCCCATGGGACGGGGCGACCATCGGTGAAGTCTGCGCACGATCGAACCACGTGATGGACCGATATCTCGACGAGCCCGACGCGACCGCTGAGGTGCTCCGCGACGGTTGGCTCCGCACGGGCGATCTCGCAGTCGTCCGGCCCGATGGCTACCTCGTCCTGGTCGACCGGAAGAAGGACCTCATCATCAGCGGCGGCGAGAACATCGCAAGCCCCGAAGTCGAGCATGCGCTGACGACGCACGCCGCAGTGCGCGAAGCCGCGGTGGTCGGTCGACCCGACGAGCGATGGGGTGAGGTCCCGGTCGCGTGGGTCTCGCTGCACCCCGGCACCACCGTCGACGAAGCTGAGTTGATCGAGCACGTGCGCTCGCTCCTCGCGCACTTCAAGGCTCCCAAGGCCGTGACGGTCGTCGACGAACTCCCCAAGGGCGGTACCGGCAAGATCGACAAGGGCACGCTGCGCACCCGCTGAACAGCGGTCCGCTCCGGTTCAACTGCGCGTCAGCAGGACGTTCGGGTTGCAGATCGCGTCAGGGTCGAGGGCGTGGGCGATCGCCGACATCGCGGCCACGTCACCGTCACACCGGTTCACGAGCAGCCACGCCCGCTTGGCGGTGCCGATCCCGTGCTCGGCGCTGACCGACCCCCGGGCGCCGTCCACACTCGAGAGGATCAGGTGCTCGATCCGCCGGATCTCGTCGGGCTCCTCCTGGTAGCCGGTCACGTTCACGTGGATGTTGCCGTCTGCGACGTGTCCGAAGATCCACGTCGTCGTCGACGGGGCGAGTTCCGTGACCTCGCCGACGATCGTCGCGCAGAAGTGAGAGAGCGCCGACGACGGCAGCGTGACGTCGTACTTCAACGGCGTCCCGATGCGGGCGATCGACTCGGTGTGGGTCTCTCGGACGTGCCAGAGCGCGGCGGCTCTCGCAGCATCCGTCGCGACAGCGGCGTCGAGCACACCGTCCAAGGACTCGAGCGCAGCGCCCAAGGCCTCGACCGGGTCCGGCGGTCCCGTCGCCTCCACCACCAACTGCACCGGCGGGATCGGGTCGAACACGGGGTCGGTCGCGGTCTGCTCGGCGACCATCTCGGCGCCTGCGCGCAGCACCATCTCGACGGCCTCGAGTCCAGGAACCCATCGCCGAAGCAGCCCGGTCGCGGCGACGGCGGACGAGACATCGTGGAACCCGACCAGCGCCGTCGCCATCGAGCCCGGGGGCGGAACGAGCGCGAGTCGGGCGCGGCACACGACTCCCAAGGTCCCCTCGCTCCCGCAGAAGAGACCAGCGAGGTCGTACCCGGTGTTGTCCTTGACGAGTCCGTCCAGGCGGCTGACGACCAACCCGGCGCCGGTCACCGCCTCGACGCCCAGCAGCTGGCGCCGCGTGGAGCCGTGCCGGAACACTCGGACGCCACCGGCATTGGTCGCGACCATGCCACCGACGGTTGCGCTGTCGCGCGCTGCGAAGTCCACGCCATAGCGCCAGCCGACCGCGCTGGCAGCCGACTGCACCTCGGCGAGCGTTGCTCCGGCGCCGGCAGTGAGCTGGCCGCTGTCGAGATCGACGTCGGTGATCGCTCGCATGCGCTCGGACGACAGCACGATCTCTCCGGCCAGCGGCACGGAGCCCCCGACCAACCCGGTGTTCCCACCCTGCGGCACCAGCGGTGTCCCACTTCGGCGACACGCCTCGACGACTGCTCGCACCTCCTCGGTCGAACCCGGGCGGACCGCGGCAGGGGTCG
>JBBSLH010000522.1:0-2373 GCA_038255425.1 Acidimicrobiales bacterium | reverse complement strand
GAACATGACTGCCCCGACGGAGCCCCGTACGAAAGCAGCGCTCCAGAAGGACAGGCCGTGGTTGATGCGGACCTACTCGGGTCACTCGACGGCCACGGCCTCGAACGAGCTGTACCGGGGCAACCTCGCCAAGGGGCAGACCGGTCTGTCGATCGCCTTCGACCTCCCGACCCAGACCGGCTATGACCCCGACCACATCCTCGCCCGCGGCGAGGTCGGAAAGGTCGGCGTCCCCGTCGTCCACCTCGGCCACATGGGCCAGCTGCTGGACGGCATCCCGCAGGGCGACATGAACACGTCGATGACGATCAACGCTCCGGCGGCATGGATGCTCGGCCTCTACGTCGCGAATGCAGAGAAGAACGGTGTCGAGTCGAAGCAGCTGCGCGGCACCACGCAGAACGACATCGTCAAGGAGTACCTGAGTCGCGGCACGTACATCTTCCCGCCGCTTCCGTCGCGTCGCCTGATCGTCGACATGATCGCGTTCTGCGCCGAGTGGATCCCCAAGTGGAACCCGATGAACGTGTGCAGCTACCACCTCCAGGAAGCAGGAGCGACGCCGGTCCAAGAGATCGCCTACTCGTTGGCCAACGCGATCGGCGTGCTCGACGCGGTGAAGGAGTCGGGCCAGGTCGACGAGGACCGGTTCCCGCAGGTGTTCGGATCGATCAGCTTCTTCGTCAACGCCGGCATCCGTTTCGTCGAGGAGACGTCGAAGATGCGGGCGTTCGGCGAGCTGTGGGAGCGCATCGGTCGCGACCGCTACGGCGTCACCGACGAGAAGGCGCTCCGGTTCCGGTACGGCGTGCAGGTCAACAGCCTCGGCCTCACCGAGCAGCAGGCCGAGAACAACGTGCAGCGCATCGTGCTCGAGGCGCTCGGGGTCACCCTCTCGAAGAACGCTCGGGCGCGATCGCTCCAGCTCCCGGCATGGAACGAAGCGCTCGGACTCCCGCGTCCATGGGACCAGCAGTGGTCGCTCCGGGTCCAACAGGTGTTGGCGGAGGAGACCGACCTGCTCGAGTACGGCGACATCTTCGACGGCTCGCACGTCATGGAGAAGATGACCTCCGACCTGGTCGAGGCGTCGTGGGCCGAGATGAGCGAGATCATGGATCTCGGTGGCGCGTTCGAGGCCATCGACGAGATGAAGGGGCGCCTGGTCCGCAGTCACGCTGCGCGCATACGGCGCATCGAGTCCGGCGACCAGGTGGTGGTCGGCGTCAACAAGTACACCGAGACCGCCGACTCACCGCTCGGCGGCGAAGACTCGATCATGAAGGTCGATCCCGCCGTGCAGGATGAGCTGATCGCCGACGTCCAACAGTGGCGGTCCGACCGCGACAGCGACGCCGTGAAGCGTTCCCTCGACGAGGTGCGCCGAGTCGCCGAGTCTGGCGAGAACATCATGCCGGCGACGATCGACCTCGCTCATGCCGGCGGAACCACAGGCGAATGGTCGGGCCTGCTCAGGGAAGTGTTCGGTGAGTACCGCGCGCCAACCGGCGTCGCCGCTGCGAGCGGCTTCGGCCCCACCAGCGATGGGCTCCGTGCCGTTGCCGAGCGGGTCAAGGTCCGTCCGGGCGGACCGCCTCGTCTTTTGGTCGCCAAGCCCGGTCTGGACGGTCACTCCAACGGTGCCGAGCAGATCGCGGTGGCCGCTCGCGACGCCGGCTTCGAGGTCATCTACCAGGGCATCCGACTCACCCCGGAGCAGATCGCCTCGGTTGCGGCCGACGAGGACGTCGACGCCATAGGACTCTCGATCCTGTCCGGCAGCCACCTCCAGTTGATCCCGGAGACGGTTCGGTTGCTCCGCGAGAGTGGGGTCGACGCTCCCGTCATCGCCGGTGGGATCATTCCCGAGGATGACCGGAAACCGCTCCTCGAGGGTGGCGTCGCGGCGGTCTACACGCCGAAGGACTTCGACCTCACCAAGATCATGGGCGAGATCCTCGACCTGGTGAGCGGCTGACCCAACGCCGATGAACGACGACGGGCTGATTCGGGTAGCTGCGGCTGCGGCCGCAGCCTTCGGTGTCTTCGCTGCCGTCACCGGCCACGGCGCGAGCGCTTTGCTCGCGGGCCTCTGCGCGGTGGCGTGCGCTGTCCTTGCCCTCCGCGTGTCTGGCGGGGCGACCGCCGAGCCAGCGGCTCCGCCGACGCAGGCGCTCGACCTCCGCGACGAGCCGCCCGCCGCAGGACTGAAGGCCGAAACGGAGTCGCAGGTCGTGCCGACGCCCGTCGCGAAATTGCCCCAGCTCCTCGATCTCGACTATCTCGACGCGGCGCTGCGTGGTCGGATCGCGGTGGCCCGGCGAGCGTTGCGTCCGCTGTCGGTGGTGTACATCATGATCCTGGGTACTGACG
>JBBSLH010000521.1:0-2377 GCA_038255425.1 Acidimicrobiales bacterium | reverse complement strand
GCCAGCGGGTTCTACGACCGGTTCGTCGCTCCGGACATCTCCACCGACGACGAAGTCCATCCGCCGAAGGCGCTCGACCAGATCTGGCTCGGCGATGCGCGTGACATGGACACCCACGGCGACATCGCCGACGGGTCCGTCGCCCTGGTCGTCACCTCGCCGCCCTACTTCGCCGGCAAGGCCTACGAGGAGGAGTTGGGCGAGAACGGTATCCCCGCCAGCTATCTCGAGTACATCGAGATGCTGCGCAACGTGTTCGCCGAGTGCGTCCGCAAGCTCGAGCCCGGTGGCCGCATCGCGGTGAACGTGGCGAACCTCGGCCGCAAGCCCTACCGATCGCTGTCGTCCGACGTCATCGCCATCCTCGAGGACCTGGGCCTGTTGCTGCGGGGCGAGATCATCTGGCAGAAGGGCAAGGGCGCTGGCGGCTCCTGTGCCTGGGGCAGCTTCCAGCGTCCGGGGAACCCGGTCCTGCGCGACGTGACCGAGCGGGTGATCGTGGCATCGAAGGGCCGGTTCGACCGAGCGGTCGATGCCAAGACGAGAGCGAAGGCCGGGCTCCCGAGTCACGGCTCGATGACCGTCGACGATTTCCTCGACGCCACCCTCGACGTGTGGGAGTTCGCTCCAGAGAGTGCGAAGCGGGTCAATCACCCCGCACCGTTCCCGGTCGAGCTGCCGGCCCGACTCATCGACCTCTACACCTACGCCGACGATCTGGTGCTCGACCCGTTCATGGGTGCCGGCACCACGGCAGTGGCCGCGATCCGTTCCGGCCGACACTTCGTCGGGTTCGACACCGATCCTGAGTACATCGCCGGCGCCGAGGCGCGCATCTCCGCCACCCGGGCCGAGACGGACACGCCTGCGGTGGTGGTCCCGCCGACCAAGGTGGCCCTCGCTCCGGATGCGACGCTCGCCGAGCTCGCGTCGTCCGGCCGCAAGGCAACCGACGTCGGTCGGCGTCTGCTCGAACTCGCCGGTTTCACCGACATCGACGACAAGAAGACCGCCGTGCGCGATCGTGGCGTCGAGTTCGACTTCCGGGCGACGGGCGCCGATGGAAGCCGCTGGTTGATCGTCGTGGCCGGAGGGTTCACCCCGTCACCGTCCGGGCTGCGTCGGTCCGACGTGTTGTGGCGGACCATCGCCCAGGCCGCCGTGGTGGCGGACACCGACGAGCGGGTGGCGGTCCTCACGACCGAGTTGCCGGTGCGGAACTCCTCTCAGGCCAAAGCGCTGGCTGCGGTTCCCCCGACCACGATCGCGGCCGCAGTCGAGCTGACCGACCCCTCGTCGGTCGAGGCGTTGCGCGCGCTCCACGACGTGGCCTGACTGCCAGGCGATGGCCGACGACAAGACCGCGATCACCGAACTGGCCACCGCGCTCGGCTGTCTGGGTCACGGCAGTGTCGACTGGGCCGTTCTCCAGCGTCCGGACGAACTCGTCGTCGAAGACGCCGCCTGGGAGCAACTGACCCGGGGGCTCCACGACCCCGCGTTGGCCAAGCTCGCCGCCGACGCCTTCGACAATGGCGTCGCGTTCGCCGCGCACCCCGAGGCGCTCGACGGTCGGCGACCACGCCGTATCGAGTGGACCGGCGGTCGCCGTCCGCCGGGAGACCAGGTGATCCCCGCCGATCTGCGCATCGACCGGGTGTATCTCGTGTCGTGCAAGTACTCGTCCAAGGTGCTGCACAACGCTGCGCCCGCTCGAGTGTTCGATCGGCTGCTCTCGTCGTCCGACGGGCACGAACGGGCCGACTGGTACAGCGTCGTGGCGCCGGACGAACACCGCAGACTGGCTCGGGAGGCGGCACGGACTCTGGGCTGCGCCTTCCCTGACGATCCAGCCGTCGCCGGCCGACAGGACCGCCAACGCCTCCGTGACGCGCTCCGTGAGGTCGGGCGGCGCTGGCCCGACGGCCTCGAAGCGCCCTACCGAGAGCTCTGCCGTGTCGTCAGCGAGAAGTCAGCCGAGCGCTGGCGCGCTGCGGCCCGAACCAAGCCGGTCCAGGAACAGCTCCTGTGGCGACTGCTCCGGCTGGCTGCGTCGCCGTACTTCGTCGTGGGCCTGAACCGCGACGATCGCATGCGCCTCCGGATCGACACGCCGTGGGACTGGCGCCAGGACCACGAATTGCGATCCTTCGACATCGAGGCCGATGCCGTCGGTCAGCCGCAGGTGCGGTGGAGCGCTGCGGTCCTCGACCGGCACACCGGCCTCGAACGGCGAGTCGAAGGGCACGTCGAGGTGCGGTGGAGTCATGGCCGCTTCGGAGCACCACCCGAAGCGAAGGTGTACCTCGACACCCCGCACAGCGAGGTTCCTGGCTACACGCCCCTGGCCGACTGACACGATCACGAACGCGAAGAG
>JBBSLH010000520.1:0-2389 GCA_038255425.1 Acidimicrobiales bacterium | reverse complement strand
CGCTTCCTCGGCCATGCCGGCACCGACGTCGAATCGGCCTACCGGAGCCCGGCCGAACTGGCTGCCGATCGCGAACGCGACCCCCTGCTCGGGGCACTGCAACTCGCCATCGACTGCGACACCTGTTCGGGTCCGGAGTTCGTCCAGTGGTACCTCGATGCGAGCGAGGCGATCCGGTCCACGGCGCTCGAGCTCCGCAGCGAACCGGAACTGATGACCGCCGAGGAGATCATGACACCGCTGCGTCCCCAGCGATCACTGTTTCCTGCACCGTCGGGTATGCCCGCCGAAGTCCTCCAGCCCGCCCCGACCGCGTCGTCGACCCCGGTCGGCGACGCCATCGACGGGGAGGCATTGACGCTGGCGCGCACCATCAACCGTGCGCTCGGCGACATCCTCGATTCCGACCCGTCGGCGCTGGTCTTCGGCGAGGACGTGGGTCGCAAGGGCGGCGTCTACGGGGTGACCCGCGGGCTGCAGGCTCGCCTCGGCGCCGACCGCGTGTTCAACACGTTGCTGGACGAGCAGTCCGTCCTCGGGCTCGCGCTCGGCGCCGGCCTCGACGGGCTGCTCCCCATCCCGGAGATCCAGTACCTCGCCTACCTGCACAACGCCGAGGACCAACTGCGCGGCGAGGCAGCGACGCAGGCCTTCTTCTCGAATCGACAGTTCCTGAACCCGATGGTGGTCCGCGTCGCTGCGTACGGGTACCAGAAGGGGTTCGGCGGCCACTTCCACAACGACAACTCGATCGCGGTGCTCCGAGATATCCCCGGCCTGGTGATCGCATCACCCTCCCATCCGAGCGACGCTGCCGGGATGTTGCACACGTGCGTTCAACACGCTCGGGCCACCGGCACCGTCTGCATCTACCTGGAGCCGATCGCCCGCTACCACGACGCCGATCTGCACGAGACCGGCGACGGGATGTGGACAGCTCCCTACGACCCGACGCCCATCGCGCTCGGGGCGACACGAACGTGGGGTGACGGTCACCCGGCCGACATCACGGTGCTCACATGGGGCAACGGGCTCCACCTGAGCCTGCGGGCGCAACGCGAACTGAGGGCCGACGCTGGCGTGAACGTCGAGGTCGTCGACCTGAGATGGCTCGCACCGCTCCCCGTCGACGAGATGCTGCGCGCCGCCGAGACGACCGGCCGGGTGCTCGTGGTCGACGAGACGCGGCGAACCGGCGGCGTCGGCGAGGGCATCGTGGCGGAGTTGGTCGACGCCGGGTTCCGTGGGCCGATCGGACGCGTCGCCGCAAAGGACTCCTTCGTCCCTCTCGGCGCCGCCGCCAACCTCGTGCTGGTCGCCGTCGACGACATCGTCACGGCGGCGCGCAAGCTCGTCACGACACCCAACAGCCAGGGCTGAGAAATCGGGCTCATGGCTCGTTGCCGTCGGTCACCGTGCCAGGCGCGGTGTCAGGTTCGGCGTCGGGCGCTGCGACGCCACTGACAGAGAGCCGATCTTCGCCAGCGGTCACCACGATGGCGCCGCCGTCACCGACGCTGCCGTCGAGGATCAGGATCGACGCCGGGTCGCCGATCTCGCGTTGGATGATGCGCTTCAGCGGACGGGCGCCGAACGCCGGGTCGTAGCCCTCTCGCGCGAGTTGCGCCATCGCCGACTCGTCGACGTCGAGCGTAATGCGCTTCGCCTCCAGCCGCTTCCGCAACCGTTCGAGCTGGATGCCGACGATCCGTTCGAGGTCGGCCTCGGTGAGCGTGCGGAAACGGATGATGTCGTCGACACGGTTGATGAACTCCGGCTTGAAGAAGTCTCCGGGGTCACCCGGCAGGTTCGACGTCATGATCAGCACGACATTCGTGAAGTCGACCGTGCGGCCCTGGCCGTCGGTCAGGCGGCCGTCGTCGAGCAGCTGCAACAGCGTGTTGAACACGTCCGGATGGGCCTTCTCGATCTCGTCGAGCAGCACCACCGAATACGGCCGGCGACGCACCGCCTCGGTCAGCTGCCCGCCCTCGTCGTAGCCGACATAGCCGGGAGGCGCACCGATCAGGCGGGACACGGAGAACTTCTCCATGTACTCGCCCATGTCGATGCGCACCATCGCCCGTTCGTCGTCGAACATGAACTCGGCGAGCGCCCGGGCCAGCTCGGTCTTGCCGACGCCGGTCGGGCCGAGGAACATGAACGAGCCGATCGGCCGATCCGGATCGGACAGGCCGGCGCGGCTGCGACGGATCGCGTTGGCGACCGACACCACGGCGTCGTCCTGGCCGATCACCCGCTGGTGCAGCAGCTCTTCCAGATGAACGAGCTTGGAGGTCTCGGATTCCATCAGACGCGTCAGCGGCACACCGGTCGCCTTGGCGACGACTTCTGCGATGTCTTCGGCGTCGACCTCCTCTTTGAGCAT
>JBBSLH010000519.1:0-2404 GCA_038255425.1 Acidimicrobiales bacterium | reverse complement strand
GCGAGGCCGAGCTTCCGGGCGGCGGCGACCTGATCGCGCATCAGTGCCAGAAGAGGCGACACCACGACCGTTGGCCCCCAGCCCCGGTCGCGGAGCATGCGAGTGGCCGAGAAGTAGACGGCCGACTTCCCGAACCCCGTCCGTGCCACCAGCAACGTCCGGCGTCCCTCGGCCACCACTGCACTCACCGCCGCGATCTGCTCCGGCCGCGGCACGGCGTCGGGCCCGGCCAGCGCCCGAACGTGCTCGCCCAGCTCGCGCTCGACGTCGGCGAGGGTGGGACGTGGTGGCGCTGTCAGAGTCATGGAGTCGACCCTACGCACCGGGTCCGACACCTCAGATCTTGCGTGAGTTGTGGCGACCTGTCAGCAAGCAGTCACGCAAGATTCAGGTGGGGAGCCAGATGAGGGCGAGTTGGGTGACGGCGATGTCGGCTTTCTCGAGGCCGACCTCGACCTCTTCGATCTCGGCGGCCTTGTCGTCCCACTCGGCGGCGATGTCGGCGATGGCGTCGGCGAGCTCGGCTTCGAGGTCGCCCAACTCCATCTCCTTCTGGTCGACCTTCGCCAGCGCCGATTCGACGCGGTCTGCGGCCGCCGACGACTGCTTGCGGCGTGACGACACGCCCTTGACCTTGCCGAGGATCGACTTGGCCGACTTCTTGCCGCCCAGCAGCGAGCCCAACAGATCGCCCGCACCGGAGATGAGCTCGTGCTGCTTCGAGCCTGATGCCTTGGCCTCGAGCTCGCTGATGCGGATCTGCTCGCGCTCGATCGCCTTCTGGACCGTGCTCATCTTCGACTCGACCCGCTTGCGGATCTTGGCGGCGTCGGCGTCGGCTCCCTCATCGGCAGCGGCCTGGCACCGAGCCGTGAACTCCGCCTCGGACTCGCCGGGACGAGAGAAGATCTTCAAGGTCGCGTTGGCTCGGATCGCCATCGTCTGGTCGCGGTAGAGCTTGTCCTTGATCGCCTTCTCGGCCAAGGTGAAGTACGTCTTGGTGTCGATCGGTGCGTCGCCGAGTCGATACGCGGCCCGTTCCGGAGCGGCGTCTCGCAGGTCGCGGTCGTCGTAGTCGACGACGACGATCTCCTCCGCGTCGAACGTGTCGCCGAGTGGCGTCACGATGCACTCGAACTCCTGGGTTTCGCGCAGGTCCGCCGTGGTGTCGTCGAAGAGCAACTCGACCCGGGCAGCGATGCCCGCGCAGTAGGAGGTGGAATCGGGGTCGCCGCCGACCTCGGGGAGCCACGGCGCGGCAGGGTCGATCCACCGGACCATGACACCGTCAGCGACCTCCGGTGCCACCAAGACCTCGTCGTCGCCGACCTCGACCGGACGTTCGGCCGCAGGCACGGTCGCCGCGGCATCTGACGTGGCAGCCGAGGAAACAGCGTCGGCGTCGGGCTGGCCGGGGAGGGAACCGAGTTGGTCCTTGGTGAGCGGCCCGGCCAGGTAGTCCATCGCCCACCGGGTGGTGAAGACCTTCGGGGCCTTGCCCTTGGTGGTGTGGAGCACGAACTCGCGCTTGCCGAGACCGGAGATGGTGCCGGTGAGCGCGTCGACGTCGACATCGCCCGACGAGTTCTCGAGTCCGTCCTTCAGCCGGCCGACGTCACGCTCGGTCTGCAGCCGGCCGATCATCCAGGTCCCGGCGTTGGAGATGGCCTTGTAGTCGAGGTCGACAGGGTTCTGTGTCGACAGCACCATGCCGACACCGAACGCCCTCGCCTGCTTGAGGATCGTCAGGATCGGTTTCTTGGCCGGCGGAGCCGCGCTGGGAGGGACGTAGCCGAAGACCTCGTCCATGTAGACGAGCGCTCGTAGGTTCGGCGTTCCGGGCTGACCGCGCATCCACGTGACGAGCTTCGACAGGAGCAGGGTCACGACGAACTGCCGCTCCTCCTCGGACAGATGGGCGAGGTAGATCACCGAGCACGCCGCACCGGCTCCTGAAGGTCCGGTCTCCGTCGAGAGGAGCGAGTCCATGTCCATGGGCACGCCCTCGGCCCACGCCGCGAACGACGGCGACGCCAAGAGGCCGTTCAACTTCATCGCCAGCTTCGTCCGTTCCTTCTCCGGGTAGAAGGAGTCGAGTTCGAGGACGCCGAGCTTGCGGATCGGAGGGTCCTGGATCTGCTGGACGAGCTGACCGATGTCGAGGGACTTGCCCTCGGTCCAGGATCGGGCGACCAGGTTCGTCATCAAGATGTGCTCCGGCGACGACAGCGGATCGGCCGTGATCCCGACCATCGACAACAGGCCGCTGACCAGCCCTTCGATCTCGTCGTTCATCGCCTCCTCGTCATCGGTGGCCGGCGCGTCGAGTGAACCGATGATGTTGAGCGGGACGCCGGCGGACGAGCCCGGCGTGTAGACGGTCACGTTCGAGTTCTCGGCCAGG
>JBBSLH010000518.1:0-2412 GCA_038255425.1 Acidimicrobiales bacterium | reverse complement strand
TGGTCATGCGCGCCCTGCGATCGTCCTGGGGAGACTGTGGGAGCGCGGTGATCGATGAGATGACCTGTGGTTTAGCCATGGAACACGTTTTCTGCTGAGTGGTGGAACCAGCTACGACCCGCTAAGCCTACGTCTAGGCTTGTGGGAGTTTGCCGGGAGCGCCCCGTTTGCATGCTGATTCAGGGGAGCCACCAATGACCGTTGCCAGGACCGTTCTCGTCACCGGTGGAAACCGTGGAATCGGCTTTGCCATCGCTGAAGAATTCGTCGCGCTCGGGCACCGCGTCGCCGTGACCGCGCGGTCAGGTGACGGCCCGGCCGGCACGATGACCGTTCGCGCCGATGTCACGGATGCCACCTCGATCGACGCCGCGTTCACGAGCATCGAGGCCGAGCTCGGCCCTGTGGAGGTGGTCGTCGCCAACGCCGGCATCACGCGCGACATGCTCCTCATGAGGATGAGCGACTCCGACTTCACCGACGTCGTCGACACGAACCTCTCCGGGGCCTTTCGGGTGGTTAAGCGCGCCTCGAAGGGAATGCTCAAGGCACGGTTCGGTCGAATCGTGCTCGTGTCGAGCGTTGTGGGTCTGCTGGGCTCGGCCGGCCAGGTCAACTACTCCGCCTCGAAGAGCGGGCTCATCGGGCTTGCGCGTTCGGTCACCCGCGAGCTCGGGTCACGCGGCATCACGGCGAACGTGATCGCGCCGGGATTCATCGAGACAGACATGACCGCCGAGCTGTCCGAGACGCAGCAGGCCGACTACCTGAAGTCGATCCCCGCGGCACGGTTCGCCACCCCGCAGGAGGTCGCGCGGGTGATCACCTGGCTTGCGAGTGACGACGCCGCCTACATCTCCGGGGCCGTCATCCCTGTCGACGGCGGCCTGGGCATGGGTCACTAGCCGGGCTCAGGCCCGGCGAAGTCCGAGCAGCGGAAGCAGCTGCGCGAGGTCCCGCACGTCCATGAGGACATCGGCCTCGTCGCGCACGGGCGCCTTCGCGTCGAACCCGACCGACAGTCCGGTGATGGCCATCATCGGGAGGTCGTTCGCGCCATCGCCGACCGCCATGGTCTGGCGCAGCGGGACGCCGAAGTCATCCGCCCATTCCCGCAGAGTGTGCGCCTTCGCGTCGGCGTCGACGACGGCGCCGGACACCCCTCCGGTGAGGAGCCCACCGGCGACCTCAAGCCGGTTCGCCCGCCAGTAGTCGAGGCCGAGGCGCTCGGCAATCGGGTCGACCAACTCGTGGAACCCTCCCGAGACGACACCGACGCGCCCGCCTGCCGCGTGCACGCCGCTGATCATCTCGGGCACTCCGTCGGTCACGCGAATGAGCCCGGCGACCTCGTCGAAGACCGACACCGGGAGTCCGGCGAGCGTTGCGACCCTTGCCCGGAGGCTTTCCTCGAAGTCGAGGTCCCCGTTCATGGCGCTCATGGTGATCCGCGCGACCTCGTCGAGCGAGCCCGCCGCATCCGCGAGCAACTCGATGACCTCGTTCTCGATGAGTGTCGAGTCGACGTCGAGAACGACGAGAAATCCGGTCATGCGCTTCCCTGGTGGCTTCGGCCACAACCGGCGAGCGGGTGGCAATTAGGCGGAGACGTGAACGCCCTTGCCCACAACGGTGATCCCGGAATCGGTGACAGTGAATCCGCGAGCCCGGTCGGCATCGGCGTCAACACCAATCGTCGCGCCGGCTTCGACCACGACTTCCTTATCCAGAATAGCCCGGCGCACCACGGCGTCCGGACCGATCTTCACCCGGTCGAACACGATCGAGTCGGTGACCTTGGCTCCACCGCCGATCGTCGCCCACGGCCCGAGCACGCTGCGTTCGATGTGCGCGCCGGACAACACCGACCCCAGCGACACGATCGAGTCGATCGTCGTGCCGAGGTTGCCGCTGGAGTCACGGACGAACTTCGCCGGCGGAGAGTTCAGCTGTTGGCTGAAGATCGGCCACGCCGTGTTGTACAGGTTGAAGACAGGGAGCGCCGAGATGAGGTCCTGGTGGGCGTCGAAGAACGACTCGATCGTGCCGACGTCGCGCCAGTAGTACCGGTCGCGATCGGTTGCGCCGGGAACCTCGTTGCGGTTGAGGTCGTAGACGGCCGCGTCATTCTGTGACACGAACCATGGAACGATGTCGCCGCCCATATCGTGCTTCGAGTCCGGCAGCTCGCCGTCGCGGATCACGGCGTCCATGAGCACGTCGGCGTCGAAAATATAGTTGCCCATCGACGCAAGCACCTCGCCGGGGGAGTCGGCCAGGCCGATCGGGTTCTTGGGCTTCTCATGGAACGCCTTGATCCGGGTCGGGTCGTCCGGGCTGACCTCGATGACGCCGAACTGGTCGGCGAGTGCTATCGGCTGCCGGATGGCCGCGACGGTCACGCCGGCGCCG
>JBBSLH010000517.1:0-2416 GCA_038255425.1 Acidimicrobiales bacterium | reverse complement strand
CCGATGCGCAGGTCCCGTTCGGGCGAACGGCCGTGCAGCGTGAACTGGCTCGGGACGTGGCCGACCATCTCGAGCACCATCTCGGGATCGAAACGAACACGGTTCCCGTCGACTCGGGCGCCGGCCTCGGCGAGAAGTCGTCGCGCCTCGTCGTGGAGGAAGTCGACACCCGTCTCGGCGAGCACCCGCAGCGAGGCGTCGTGGATGGCCTCCAGTTCGTCCTCCGACACGAGCGGTGTGACCGGGAGCCGACGCTGTGGCTGGGCGAACGGCGGCTGGTCGCCGACCGCGCTGCGCGTGCGCTTCGGGCTTCTGTCGCGCCGTCGCCCCTCGCTCACTCCGTCAACGTAGTGCGAGGCAACTTTCTGCAACAGCACGGTTCCATGACAAACATCGATGGCTGATTGTCAGACATCCGCCGGCACGCGAGCGTGTCGTTTTCATTCAGAACCAGAACGACACGGTTCTGTGAGGTGGCCGCAAGCTCATCGCTGTCGTTCAGAAAGAGACGTACGGATTGACTGAACCGGCGATCGATGGGAAAGTTTGCGGCGGTGACCGAGACATGACGCAACGAACGCTGGTGGGCATCCTGTCCGTCGTGGCCGTCGGCGTGCTTGCCGCAGGCATTGCGGCTGTCGCCCCTGAGCAGAACGAACGCGAACTGGGCGCAGCTGTCGCAGTGATCGACACCGACGACGTCGTGTCCTTGCCCCCACCGGGACCGGACCCACGAGCCGACGAGCCGACCGCCACTGAGGCGACGCAGACCCCGGTGAGCGTCGCGCCGAGCAGTGTGGCACCCACACCGAGAACAGCACCCCTGCGCACCCAGCCCGCCCCCGCCGATTCGGATCCGACGTCGGGTTCGGCTGGCGTCGATCCCACGACCCAAGTTGTGCACGTTCCCACTCCGGCGCCGGCGCCGGTCGCCACGACCCCAGCCGTGCCATCTGCACCCGTGCCACCTGATGACGTTGCTCCTGGTGAAACCGGTGGGAACGGCGAAGACGTCGACTGCGACGACCCGACCGCCTACTCCGAAGGCTGCGAACCAACGGACACCGAAGTGGACGATCCTGACGACGTCGAACCCACGCCGGCAACATGTCTGCCCGACACCGAAACGGAACTGCCGGCACCCACCTGCGTTCCTGACGACGGTGCTGAAATCATCACCGACCCACCACCGACGAGCCCGAACGTGACCTGCACCCCCGCGAACAGCGACGGTACGGGGCCGCTGACCTGCACCAGCAGCGATGGTGGCGTCGTCCCGCCCGAACCCCCATCTGGTCTCGTGCCCCCCGAAGAAGAACCCTGATGTCGGTCACGGTGAGCGAGTGATCGCCACCTGACACCAGCGTGTGTCAGCAATCGGGCGCCGGTGGTTCGTCGAGCTTGTCGTTTTCATTCAGAACCAGAGCGACGAGGTTCGTTGAGCTTGTCGTTTTCATTCAGAACCAGAGCGACGAGGTTCGTTGAGCTTCAGGAAGCTGATCCGGTGGTGGGCACACCATCGGTGTCGTCCAGGGTTTCCTGGAGTTCCGTCCATTCGTCGTGGAACTCCAGACGCTCCACCGGATCGAGGGTCTCCTCACACCAGTCGCGGAGGCCATCCTCGCTCTCGCCGACCTCGCTCCAGACGTCAACCCATTCGGAATCGCCCACGAAGGCACCGAACTCGCCGAGCGCGACGCAGGAATCGAGCTGGACATCGAGCGACGGCAGCGGCTCGACCTCTCCGCTGTCCCCCGCGACCACTGACTCAGACTCGGACTCCGAACCGGTGGTCGAGTCGGTCCCGGAATCCGCCCCCGAGTCGGACGCATTGGACGACTCAGACGTGGACCCCGCACCTGACTCTGACTCTGACTCTGACTCTGGCTGCGACTCTGACTCGGACTGCGACTCCGACGTCGACTCGGCACTCGAATCGGTCGTCGGGTCGGTTGCCGGCGGCACCTCTTCGGGCGTCGACGGCGGTGCCTGTTCCGAGGCGGACTCCGACTGGATCGTGTCGGGTTCGTCACCGCCCGATCGCAACAGGGCCAGCGCCACACCGCCGACGATCGCCACGACCAACGCTGCGACCCCTACCGCGATGACGGCGGTCTCGGGCCTCCAACGCGACGGGCGGGCGGGCACGACCGGCACGGTCACCCGGGCCCGACGATCCTCCTCCGTCGACGCCCAGAGTTCCTCGATGTCCTGCTCGATCTCCTTCTCGCCGGCATGCTCACCGAGCGGATCGACATCGCCGACGGTCGTCGCAGCGGGCGTCAGTGCTGCAGTCGATGCGGCTGCATTCGGTGCGGCGGCGGTCGGTGCGGCGGCGAGCAGCTGCCGGCCGGGGTGCACCACCAGTCCGTGGACCCGAGCGCACTGGTTGCAGTCGCCTCGGTGGGCACCGATG
>JBBSLH010000516.1:0-2418 GCA_038255425.1 Acidimicrobiales bacterium | reverse complement strand
GTCATGCTGTTGCTGCACGGAATGCCGACGTGGGGATACCTGTACCGGACGATGATCCCCCGGTTGGTCGAGGCCGGATTCCGGTGCATCGCGCCGGACCATCTGGGTTTCGGGCGCAGTGACAAGCCGACCGACGCGAACTGGTACTCGATCGCACGCCACACCGAGGTGCTCACCTCGCTCGTGTACGCGCTCGACCTGCACGACATCACGCTGGTGTGCCAGGACTGGGGTGGTCCGATCGGTCTCGCCCAGGCTGCCACCATGCCGGACCGGTTCGACCGGCTGGTCATCATGAACACGTGGCTCCACCATCCCGGCTTCGAGTACACCGACGCCATCGGCAATTGGATGGCGGCGTGGCGCGAGGGCGGCCTCTTTCATCGGGAAACACCGAACGTCGCGCTCGTGCTCTTGTTGTCGAGCCGCGTGGTGGAGCCGGCCACGGTGTTCGGATCGCTGACGACCGGCACCGAACCCGAGCTCGACGGCGAGGCGGCGGCGATGTACGCAGGTTTCTCGGCGCCGTTCCGGGGGTTGAGCGACGGCGCGTACAACGGGCTGCGGATGTTCCCCCTGTCCATCCCTGCCAACGACTACGCCAGCGGCAACGGTGCTGCTCAGACAATGCACTACAACGCCCTGCTCGGCTGGGACAAGCCGGTCCACTTCGTCTGGGGTGGTCTGGACGACGTGTTCAACGAGCCGTGGGGGCGGACCTGGGCCGAACGCATGGGTGCGACGTTCGACCTGATCCCCGAGGCACACCACTTCCTCCAGAACACCCACGGACTCACGATCGTCGAACACGTCGTGCGCCGCATCGAGGAAGAATCGCGGTCGTCGTGACCGTTTCGGCTGACGACATCCCGGTCGCCTTCACCCCAGCCGGTGGTTGGACCGAGATGCCCCCACCGTTTCTCACTGCGTGTACCGAGCCGATCATCGACGGTGCGCCCGACATGCGGGGCACGTGGGTGGTGGTCGCTGTCGACGTCGGCGGTGTCGACGACCCGACGCACCGCGCGATCGGCTCCGAACAGCGGATCGAGCAGTGCGGCGACCGGGTAATCGTCACGGCGGGAGGGATCGTCCACGACATGCGCTGCGACAGCACCGAGGAGCACGGTGTGCACGACGTTGCCGAGTTCGACAAGACCACTCCGATCAGCGTCGTCGCCTCGTTCGAGGACGGTGTTCACGTCCTGCGACCCATCGGTGTCCCCATTGAGGTGACCCGCCGCGTAGTCGGCAACGAACTGGTGTGGACCTACCTCGGCTTCACCGCCCGCCTACGACGCCGAGACGACGACGAACCAACGATCCCAGTCAGCTGAGGCCGGGTGTTGACCGGGCCAGTACCAGCGGCCAGGTCGGTGCCGACCGGCAGGGTCGTAGTTCTGGTCGCCGGCGCAGCGATTGAGCGCCCCGAGACGGAGCGAGCCCCCAGGGGACGAGATCTGGTCGGCTCCGAGGACCAGATACACCGCGAGGTCGGGGCCGTGCTCGATGTCGAAGTCCTCGAAGCGGAGCACGAGCGTTCTGTAGGGGTTGCGGAAGGGACCGCGTTACCCGTACCCGAATAAGCCACCCCGACGAACCGGCCTGCGACCGAGCAGAAGCCGGTCAGGTGGACGGTGTTGGCACAGGCTCCGCCTTCGAGGTCATGCTCGAACCGGTCGCCCTCGAACGGGCGGTTTGACACGGCGACGAGGTGCACCGCTAGCGCGTCGAGACGGCGTGGCAGGCACTGACCGCTTCGCGAGTAGCGTCGCCGAGCAACCAACGGCGATGGTCAACAGTGCGCTCGGCATGGCCGTCGCTGCTCGACGACCTGCCGAGGGAAGACGCTGCAATCCGATCACGGCCCGCAATACACGCACGGGCCTTCTCTCAGAAGATCCGCGCAGAAGGGCTCATTCACTCGCTCGGCACCGTCGGCGACGCGTTCGACAACGCGATGGTCGAATCGTTCTGGGTCGGATGCAGACCGAGCTACTCGACCGTCAGAAGTGGTCGACCCGCCTCGAGTTGTCGACTGCGATTTTCGACTGGATCGAAGCGTTCTACAATCCGACACGACGCCACACAGCGCGCTCGGCAACATCTCACCAGCCGAGTTCGAACGCCGTCATACCGAAGCAACAACCGCCGCCTGAATCTCATACAACCGGGTCACGCGGCGGGGGACGTATTACCTGGATCAGAGACCGGGGCTCACTTCACGATCGGTCCGACCCGCCCAGATCGTGCTTCGGCTGGAGTGGTTCGGGCGAAGGATGTTTGAGCCTTGGGAGCTGAGATTGTTGGCCGGGCGGAGGTTTCAGATCGATGTTGATCTGACAGTTCGTGGCGGTTCGCCCATGACTCGTTTGAAGGCTCGGCTGAAGGCTGCGTTCGAGTCGTAGCCGACGCTGG
>JBBSLH010000515.1:0-2419 GCA_038255425.1 Acidimicrobiales bacterium | reverse complement strand
CGTTTCCGAGAATGGTGTGCTGCTGGACGCGAGGCTCGACCGTGTGGGCGAGCTGCCGTTGCCTGACGGAGCGTGTCAACGGCCATCTTGATGTCCTCGCTGGTGGCCATGGGTGGTCCTCGCTGGTGGCCATCGAAAGTCCTCGCGGTCAGGCCGTGGGTTCACCTCCGGTGGTGCGGTGGGTGAGCCGGTAGGAGTCGCCGGTGGTGGTGATGATGTGGGCGTGGTGGCAGAGCCGGTCGAGGAGTGAGACGGCGGTGGGTTGGTCGGGAAGGAATCGTCCCCAGTTCTCGAACGGCGAGTGCGATCCGATGGCCAGGGATCGTTTCTCGTAGGCGGCGGCGACGAGCCGGAACAGGAGCTGGCAGCCGGTGTGGTCCAAGGGTGCGAAGCCGATCTCGTCGATGATGAGCAGCTGGTTCCGGCAGAGCTGTTCGATCGTCTTGCCGACGGTGTTGTCGGCCGTGGCCCGCCACAGGTGTTCGACGACTTCGGCGGCGGTGAAGTAGCGGACTCGGTGGCCGGCTTCGACCGCAGCTCGGCCGAGGGCGATGAGGTAGTGGGTCTTGCCGGTGCCGGCGGGGCCGACGAGGCAGAGGTTGTCGGCCCGGTCGATCCAGTCGAGGGTGATCAGGTAGTCGTGGCTGGCCTTGGGGATCGAGGACTCCTCGACGTTGAACTCGTCGAGGGTCTTGACGATGGGGAACCGGGCGGCGGTCATCCGGTTCCGGGTGTTGGAGGCGTCGCGGGCGGCGATCTCGAGGTCGACGAGCACGCGCAGGGTCTCTTCGGGCTTCCATCGCTGGGTCTTGGCGGTGAGCAGGATCTCGGGGGCGGCGTGGCGGATCGCGGCGAGCTTGAGCCGCTTCAGCCCCGCTTCGAGATCAGCGGGCAACGTCGGTGTGGCCGGTGGCGGCGTCATGCCAGGCCCTCGATCCGGTAGGCGTCCAGGCCACGTTGTTCGACGGCGGGCAGGTCGACGATGACTTGATCGCCCGCGTCGACTGGTTCGGGGGCGGCGGGGCCGACGGCCAGGATCGAGCGGACGTCGTCGGCCCGGAAGCGTGAGAACCGGGCCGCCCGCTCCAACGCTCGAGTCACCGCCTCGTCGCCGTGGGCGGGAAGGAGCTCGTTGACGATGATCTCGATCTCCTTGGGCAGCATGGTCATCCCGGCGGCTGCGCCGGCGCGGATGAACGCATCCGCGTGCTCACCCAGGGCGAGGAACGTGTGCTCGACCTGGCTTCTGGCCCTCGGTCCACGTGACGGCGGCTTGCGCGGCGTGGGGTAGTGCTCGTCGAGGATCGACGACTCGCCCGGCCCGAGCTGGTCATGGGTGGCCACGTGCTCGCCGGTGTCGATGCGGTAGATGCGCACAACCTGGTCGTAGGTGACCGCCTCGACCCTCGAACCGACCAGGATCGAGGGCACCGAGTAGCGGGCCGACGCGACCCGGATCGTGGCGAGCTTGTCGACCTTGCGGATCTCGCATCTTCCGATCCGGGGCCGCAACGTCGGCAGCGGCCGCAACAGATCGACCTCCACGGCCAGGCGATCAGTCGGGATGGCGCAGATCTCGGAGTGCTCGAGGCCGTTGCGTTCCGCGCACCACTCGACCGCAACCTCGTTCCAGGCGGCCAGATCGCTGTCGGTGTCGGGGGTGGGGACGTCGCGCTTGGCGTAGCCGACGAGGTTCTCGACGATCCCCTTCGACGCCGGATCAGCCCGGTGGCAGAAGTCCGGGGAGAACCCGCAGTGGGTCGCGAAGCGCACGTAGTCCGGGGTCGGGATCACCACCCCGGCGACCGTGCCCGCCTTGAGACAGCCCATCCGATCCGCGAGCACCTTGGCCGGCACACCGCCGAGAGCCGCGAAGCACTCGGCCAACATCGAGAACGTGGTCGCTGCGGTCTCGTCCCGGGCGTAGCGCACGAACCGGATGCGTGACCACGCCAACACGGCGCAGAACACGTGGATCCCCGTGCCGGGCAGGGTGCCCCAGTCGATGACCACCGTGTCGCCCGGGGTCCACACCGCCGGGCGGCGCTGCCGTCCGTTGCGGGCCCGCCACTTCTTCTTCTCCTCAGCGACCAGGCGCCGGAAGTTCCTCGCCGAGCCGGCGTAGCCGTCGGCACGGGCTTCGACGAGCAGCCGCTTCGCGGTGATCTTCGCCTTCGTCGCGTCGACCCGCTGCGCGACCAACGCGCGAGTGACATCGGTGTTCTTCGGCACCGACGTCCGACGAGCGCGTTGTTCGTCGAGCTCGCCGGCCTCGTGGGCGAGCACCTTGCGCTTCACCGTCTTGGGATCCACGCCGCAGATCTCGGCGGCACCCCGATACGTCCCGACGTCGCGGAACGCGGCAACAACATCCATCGTCTTCCTCGCTGTCAACATTGACGGCAGCCCTCCGGGCGGT
>JBBSLH010000514.1:0-2421 GCA_038255425.1 Acidimicrobiales bacterium | reverse complement strand
TGTTCGGACAGCCGGGGAAGCTCGCCCGGGAGAACGCCACCCGCAACTCGTATCGCACCGCGTCGACCGCCTCGGCGCTGGTCATCGGACTGGCCCTGGTCACGATGGCCACCGTCGTCGGAACCTCGGTGAAGCACACGTTCACCGCCACGGTCGACCAAGCGGTCTCGGCCGACTTCGTGATCAGCGAGCCATCGTTCAACGGGTTCTCCCCCACCCTGGCCGAGAGCATCGGCAGGTCCGACGACTTCGACGCCGTCGCCAGCGTGCGGTTCGGCCGCTTCTCCATCGATGGAAACGTCCGCGACGTCGTGGCCGTCGGCCCCCAGGGCGGTGATGTCATCGACATCGACCTGCGAGCTGGCTCTCCGATCGCCGACCTCGACCCTGACGAGATCATGCTCTTCGAAGACCCTGCCCGCGACCTCGGCCTGGAGACCGGCGACACCGTGTCTGTCGAGTTCAGCCGTACCGGTCCCCAGACCATGACGGTCGCCGGCATCTACGGCGACGCCACCCTGGCCGGCAACTACCTGATCTCGACCGCAGCGTGGGATGCCAACTTCACCGACACCCTCGACTCGCTCGTCTTCGCACGGACAGCCGACGGGGTGTCAGCCGAGGAGGCGACGGTCGCCATCGCCTCGGCCACAGCGGCATTCCCCCAGGTCGACGTCGAGGACCGGCAACAGTTCCTGGCCGCACAGGAGGACTCGATCGACCAACTCCTCCTGACCGTCAACGCGCTGCTCCTGCTGGCCGTGATCATCGCTGTGCTCGGCATCGCCAACACGCTCGCCCTGTCGGTGTTCGAACGGACCCGGGAGATCGGTCTCCTCCGCGCCGTGGGCATGTCCCGACGCCAGACTCGTCGCATGGTGCGTTGGGAGGCGGCGATCGTCTCACTCTTCGGTGCGGTCCTCGGCGTGACCGTCGGCATCGGGTTCGGCTTCGCCGCATCTGCTGCGATCCCCGACTCGGTACTCGACGGGGTGACGGTCCCCTTCGGCCAGCTGGCCGCCTTGGTCCTCGTCGCCGTGGTCGCCGGACTGCTGGCCGCGATCATGCCGGCGCGACGGGCTGCGAAGCTCGACGTCCTCGACGCGATCGCGACGGCGTAGGGAACCAGCGGCTGGAAACGAACGTCTCATCGTCCATGTCGTTGCAGCGCCTCCTCGTGGTCGTGCTCGCCGTCACCATCGTCGCCACCGCTGCATGCGGTGGCGACGACGGGGGCACGGCCACGGTCGGCGAAAGCCCGGCAGAGACGACGACCAGCACGAGCCCGGGGCAGACCGTCGAACCCGGGCAGTTCGACCCGGCCAACGAGGGAACCCTGCTCACATGGTCGGAGACCGCCGGCGAGTGCCAGGTCTGCGGGTTCTCCATCGTCTTCGATGCATCCGGCATCGCCACCTACGAGGGTTACCGCACGCGATCGACGGTCGACTTCGACGCGACGGAGCTCCAGGGCCGGATGGAACGACTCGACCACCAACCGTTGACCGACGGAACCGACGACTGCATGCGCGAGGTCGACGGCAACGCCCCGGTGCTCGAACTCTTCCGCGCCGACGGCACCGTCCTCACGGTGGACGACTGTCACGAGCCGATCGATCGCAGCCATCCGATCATGCAGTTCGTCACCGACGCCCTCGCCGCCGCAGAGGCGATCGAGGCCGCGGCCCTCGCCGACGTCACCGACCAGGGCGGACGCTGCCCGGACGGCACCTGCCTGTCCATGACGTCCTTCTACGACGACGGCACCGTCGTCCGGACGTCCGATGGCGGAGCCGAGACCGAGTCGTCGCTGACCGCTGACGATGTGGCCGAACTCCGATCGCTCGTGGAGCGCACCGATCTCGACGACCTCGTGGTCGGCGACTTCACCGGGTCCTGCCCGACGGAGGTCGATGGCCGAGAGCGCACCTACGTCATCGGCGGCGACGCTGAGAACGAGCCCATCCGACTCGCTTCCTGTCGCGACGAGCTCGACCCGGACGCACCCCTGCTCGTGCTGCTCGATCGCCTGGTGGGGACCGCAGTCAGTGGGTGACCGCGAAGTCGATGTCGACCTCGGTCACCACGAGGTCGACGACATCGACCCGCGACACACGCGCATACGTCGGCCCGGAATGAACCCAGGCAAGCAACGCCTCGACGTCGCGTTCGGGCCCCTGCACCTCGAGTCGGACCGTGCCGTCGCGCTCGTTTCGGATCCAACCGACCAGCCCCAGCCGGTTCGCCTCCTGCTGTGTGTACCACCGGAACGAGACGCCCTGGACACGCCCGTGGACCGTGGCGCCACGGCGGATCTCGCTCAGCACGCCGCCGACGGTACGACAGACTGGTGACATGACGGAGGAAGCACCGCCAGCGCCCACGCCAGACGACAAGGACTGGACGTGGGTCCTCGAGAAG
>JBBSLH010000513.1:0-2433 GCA_038255425.1 Acidimicrobiales bacterium | reverse complement strand
GGCTACGGCCGCGAGTTGGGCAAGGCCTGGTTCGACATCATCGAGCCCTTCGCCGACTACGCGTTCAACAAGAGCCACTCCTACGGCTACGGGTTCATCGCCTATCAGATCGCCTATCTCAAGGCGAACTTCCCGGCCGAGTACATGTCGGCTCTCCTCACGAGCGTCAAGAGCAACCTCGACAAGGCTGCCGTGTACCTGGCCGAATGCCGTTCCATGGGCATTCCGGTCACGGTCGCCGACGTGAACCGCTCGTGGATGAACTTCGCTCCGGAGCTGAAGGACGACGGGTCGGCCGAGATCATCTTCGGTCTGTCGGCGGTGCGCGGCGTGGGTACCGGGCTGGTGCAGCTCATCCTCGACGAACGCGACGCCGGCGGACCCTTCGCCGACTTCTATGACTTCTGCGGGCGCGTCGACACCGGCGTGCTGAACAAGAAGACCGTCGAAGCACTCATCAAGGCCGGCGCCTTCGATTCGGTCGGGCACAAGCGCCAAGGCCTGCTCATGGCGTTCGAGTCGATCATCGATCACACCATCGCCCGGCGCAAGGAGACCGACGCCGGTATCCAGAGCCTCTTCGGTCCCTCATCCGCCGACCCCTCGACGGCCGCCGACGGGGGAGTGAGCTTCGACGAGCGCGACGAGATCCCCGACACCGAGTTCCCCAAGACCCAGAAGCTGGCGTTCGAGAAGGAGATGCTCGGGCTCTACGTGTCCGACCATCCGCTCTTCGGCGCCGAGGACTTCCTTGCCCGCCGCACCGACGGCACGCTGTCCGATCTGACCGAGATGGAGGACGGCTCGATCAAGAACTTCGGGGGCGTCATCACCACGCTCCAACGCAAGTGGACCAAGAAGGGCGACCTCATGGCCGTCTTCGTGCTCGAAGACCTGGGCGCCAACGCCGAGACGATGGTCTTTCCCCGGACGATGACCGAGCACGGTCACAAGCTCGCCGACGACGCGATCGTCATCGTGCGCGGCAGGGTCGACAAGCGAGACGACATCCCCAAGCTCATCGCCATGGACATCGACGTGGTCGAGGGCGTGTCCGACATCGCGGAGCCGTTCCGGATCGCGGTCACCCCGAATCGGCTCGACTCCGGGCTCATCGATCAACTGAAGGAACTGCTGCTCGACCATCCGGGCGACCATCCGGTCCTGCTGCACCTGGGGGCCGACAAGGTCCTACGACTGCCTCCGGCGTACGGCGTCGATTCCGGTGGCGGCCTCATGGCCGAGATCCGGGTCCTCCTGGGTCCGGACTCCCTGGTCGACTCGCCGCCAGGGTCGACGGATCACGGCTGACCCCGCCGCGTCGCAGGACGAGCGCCCCGAATCGCTCGGCTCCTGCGGTCATCGCCAGCATCGTCGCGACGACCGCCATCGATACTGGTTCGCCGCTCGCCACCGCTGCGACCCCGAGCACGCCTTCGATCGCGATCCAGAGCAACCAGTAGGCCCGTGCGCGTGTGCGTGACCCGTCGGCGCCGCACCGCACTCCGGCGACGATGCTGAGTACGAACCCGATCACGAACACCAGGAACAGCGCCAGGAGGGCGAGGAGCGCGGCGAAGAGCGCTCGTTCCTGTTCCGGGGTGAACTGGATGGCCTCAGCGAAGATCATGACGGCATCGTCCGCCCGATGCGCCCCGAGCGATGCCGGGATATGCCCCCAATGCCGCATGGGGGTGTCCCGGGGTGTCCGATTCCTCCGTCTTGCCGCCGGCCCGTCCGATCCAACTCGGTGGTTTCGATGCAGAGGTGACCGCTGAGCGCCCCACGTCGATCTGGGGGACTGCCCTGATCATGGGACCGCCGTCTTCGCGGGATCATCCGGTGATGGCTGATGGACTCACGATCGGGGCAGTCGTTCTCGTGGCGTCGCCGGCCATCGTGCTCGCGGCGGTGATCGTGGAGCGTGTTCGTGGCGTGGGACCTGGCGGGCTTCGCTCACCACTGGATCGGTCACCGGACGACTGTCGGATGGGCGGCGCACCGACCGCACCGCACCGGCGAGCACTACGACCTCGCGCTGGCGTGGCGACAGACGTGGGTGCCGTGGGCCGCGTTCGTGACCTTTCCGCTGGTCGCGCTCACCGGCGGTTCCTTCCGCGTCGCTGTCGTCTGTGCAGCGATCTCGAACTGCTGGCAGGCCTTGCAGCACACGAGCATGGCTGTCCCGATGCCACGGACGGTCGCCGCGGCAGTGATGACTCCGACCACGCATCGACGGCACCACGAGTCAAGAGCACCGGTGAACCTCGGACCCGTCTTCACGGTGTGGGATCGCATGGCGGGGAGCTTCGATCGGACGCTGCCGAGCGCCGAGTCGGCGGCCTTGCCGTGTTCGACCCCGGACCGGAATCCGATCTCGATCGAGCTCGCAGGCTGGTGGAACATGGCGCGACGGTCGGGGATTTGCGCCCG
>JBBSLH010000512.1:0-2440 GCA_038255425.1 Acidimicrobiales bacterium | reverse complement strand
GTGGTGCGTGCCGAAGATCCCGACGAGACGTTCGATCTCGGCCCGATGACCGACATGTCGTCGCTGCTCGACCGGGTCGTGCGCGGCATGGGCGCGCCGGGGACCGATGCCGTCGACCTCGTGTTCAACCGATGGGAAGAAGTCGTCGGCACGGTGCTCGCTTCGCGGACGCGCCCGGCCGGCCTCGAAGGGGGGCGCTTGGTGCTCGTCGCCGACGACCCGGCGGTGGTGAGCCACGTCCGGTGGCTCGAGTCCGACCTGCTCGAACGACTCGACGGATTGTTGGGGGCCGGACGCGTGACTGGCGTCGATGTCCGGGTGCGTCGTCCTGGCGCCCCACGCTGACGCGGGGAGGCTCGTTCAGGCGTCGGCGGGAACGGCGGCGAGTCGGCGGAGCCGATCGGTCAGCGGGGCCGGGGGAGTGAGCACCCGGTCGACGAGTGAGAGTCCGGGTGCTTCGGCGGCGTCGAGACGGGCGGCACAGCGGCGACAACGGCGGAGATGCAGCAGGAGATCCTGCTCGTCGGCGTGCCCGAGATCCTCGTCGAGGTAGCTGAGGAACTTCTCGAGGGCGGGGCGACACTGGTCGGCCGACGCCAGCAGTTGGCCACGGACAGCGCCGACTCGCAGGTCGCCCATGGCGCCGTCGATCAGTTCGTGCGTCTCGAGACGGTTGAGGCCGAGGACGAAGGCGGTGTCGACATCGTCGAACCCCTCGACGGCATGGAGCCAGACGGCCGATCGGGCGACCTCGTCGAGCAGCGAGAACGAAGCGGCGAGCAGGCCGACATCGCCCGCTTGATCGAGCGGGAACATGCTGATGTCGGCATCGAGGTCGAGTTCGACACCGGGTGCAGCGCCCTCGGCCAGGCCGTGCCGTCGGACCACCTCGAACAACCATGCTCTGGGGTTGGACCACGTACCGATGGGAGCACCTTCGCCGTCGAGGACCTCGCGCCAGGCATTCTCGACGACGATCTCTGCCGTGTCGACGTCGAGCGTGATGGCACACGCCAGCCGCCAGGTCGCGACCCGGTGACGACGGAGCAGCGGAACGACCGCCCTGCGGTCGTCGAGTGACAAGAAGCGTTGCAGCAGGCCGAGGTCGCGCCGGGTGCTCGGAGACACAGCCGTTGCGCTGGTGCCAGAGCGCCAGAGACGGTCGACCAATATGAGTTCGTCGCGGTGGAGTGGTGCTTCGTCCAGGAGCGAGTCGTCGAGCTCGTCATCGGTCGTTGCGTCACCCATGACTGTCTTGTTCGTCACCGGATCCCACTGGTCCTACCCATCGCGACGACCCCGCCGCTCGGGCTGCTTCCGGTCTCGCCGAGAACAGACTCCTCGTCGCGGATTCGTGCCCTCGGGAGCAGGCGTTTCGCGTGCTCTCAGATGGTCGGGACGTCAGGGGGTGACTGGTAGGATGACATCGTTGTGACTTCCACCGAGAACCCTTCTGGGACCAGCTCCTACGGCGCCGACAACATGCGGGTTCTGGAGGGCCTCGAGGCTGTTCGGAAGCGGCCTGGCATGTACATCGGATCGACCGGTCCGGTGGGTCTTCACCACTGTGTGTGGGAGGTCGTCGACAACTCGGTCGACGAGGCCATGGCCGGCCACTGCACGCGCATCGACATCACCATCCTCCCCGACGGGGCCTGCAAGGTCGTCGACGACGGACGCGGCATCCCGACCGGGATGAACAAGGCGCAGAAGATGACCGGCGTCGAGATCGCCCTCACCAAGCTCCACGGTGGCGGCAAGGTCGACGGCGAGGGCTACCAGGTCTCCGGCGGCCTCCACGGCGTGGGCGTGTCGGTCGTCAACGCACTCTCCACCAAGGTCATCGTCGAGGTCGACCGCGACGGCAAGCACCACGAGATGATCTTCGCCGACGGTGGTGTCCCGCAAGGCCCGCTGAAGGTCGTCGGCGACTCACCGAACGGCCGCACCGGCACCACGGTCACGTTCTGGCCGGACCCCACCATCTTCGAGACCACCGAGTTCGTCACCCGCACGATCCTCGAGCGGGTCCAGATGATGGCCTTCCTCAACAAGGGCCTCGAGATCCGGGTGCAGGATCAACGCGAGTCCACGCCGGAACAGATCCGCGACAACGAGCGGGTCACGTTCAAGTACTCCGGCGGCATCATCGACTTCGTCAAGCACATCAACAAGACAAAAGACTCGTTGTGGTCCAAGGTCGGTTACTTCGAGAGCAGCGACGACACTCAGGAGGTCGAGGTCGCGTTCCAGTGGAACACCGGGTACAACCGTGACGGCATCCACTCCTTCGCCAACGGCATCGCCACCAACGAGGGCGGCACCCACGAAGAGGGCTTCAAGACCGGTCTCACCTCGACCATCAACAAGTACGCCAAGGAACACCCGGTCGCGAAGAACAAGAAGGACCTGGGCCTCACCGGCGACGACGTCCGTGAGG
>JBBSLH010000511.1:0-2441 GCA_038255425.1 Acidimicrobiales bacterium | reverse complement strand
GCCAATGGTGCTTGCGCATGACGACGGATGCTACGAGCACTGTCGGCGATATGTAAAGTCTGCCTAATGCCGACTGACAGTCTCGACGTCCATCGCCCCGTCCTGCTGTTCCTGCCCGCCCGCAACGAGGCCGCCACTGTCGGCGACGTGTTGGCCGCTGCTCCGACGACGGTCGGCTTCGAGGGTGCAGAGCACCCGGTCGAACTGCTGGTGGTGGACGACGGCTCGACTGACGGGACCGGCGACGTGGCTCGGGCCGCGGGCGCCACCGTCATCCGCACCAGCGGCGTCGGCCTCGGTGCCGCCGTACGGATCGGGCTTGCCCATGCGACGACGATCGACGCCATCGCCGTCGCATTCTGTGATGCCGACCTGGAGTACGACACCGCCGCGCTCGCAGACCTGGTGACTCCCATCCTCGAGGGGCGCGCCGACTACGTCGTGGGCTCACGCTTCCTCGGTGGCGCCCGACGCATGAAGCCTCACCGCCACGTCGGCAACCGACTGCTCACCTCGCTGGTGCGGGCCGCCACGCGTGGTCGGACGAGCGTGCCGCTCACCGACGGCCAGTCCGGCTACCGCGCGCTGTCGAGCCAGGCAGCGGCGGCCGCCGACATCGCCCACGACTACAACTACGCGCAGGTCCTCACGCTCGACGTCCTCGGTCGCGGCTTCCGCTACCTGGAGGTTCCGATCGACTACGCCCACCGCGAGATCGGCCGCTCCTTCGTTCGCCTCCCGACCTACCTCCGCCGGGTCCTCCCCACTGCATACGCCGTCTGGCGCCACCACCACCCCGTTCTGGTCACCACATCGGCGCCTGGAACCGCCGATGTCGAGACCAGAACACCCAGCGCCGCGTTCTGGTCACCACATCGGCCGTCTGAACGCACGATGTGGTGACCAGAACGAATCTCGGGGTGGCTCAGTCCTCGACGACGAAGGAACGGAACGAGTCCCGGGCGGTGCGCCAGGCGGCGTGATCGAACGTGCCGTCGGTCGCCATGCACCGGGCGGCGGCGAATCCCATCTCGATCACATGGTGGGTGTTGTCGGGGGTGAAAAGGCCTTGGCGACCGAGGACGGTGACCCGCTGTGACGTGTCGACAGCGCGCTCGGCGCGGTCGAGGGCGTCCAAGGCTGCGGGTGTCATGACCGGATAGACCGACGGAAGTCGTACGACGTCGACCGACTGCACCACCGGGTCCGGGAGGCCGCTGCGCACCAGGTCGTCGGCCACGCGTTGCCCGAGCGCGGCGTTGCTCGCCCGCCAGATGCTGTCGTCGCGCCAGCACGGGATCTCGGCACAGAGCACGGTCGTGTCCGTCGGATCGGTTGCGTTGGTGCGGTAGTTCGCCGGTTCGGAGACTCGCGTCGGGAGCACCGTCCGCTCGGGGAGGTAGTGCGCGTCGAACGTCGTGTAGGGGCGGCCGACGACGGTGAGATAGACGAGGGTCATGCCCCGGACCGGCATCGTCACGCGGTCGGGCTCGACGAGGCCCAACCAACTCGCGGTCAGTCCGGCAGGCAACGTGGAGAAGACGTGCGACGCGGTGACGATGCGGCCATCAGCAAGTCCGACGATGACTCGGTCGTGGTGCTCGATGAGTCCGGTCACCTTGGTCTGGAGTCGCACGTCCGGAATGAGCTCGGCCATCGCCTCGCTCAGCGCGCCGAACCCACGACGCGGGTACAGGAACGTCGGCGTCGATCGGATGCCACGGGCGAGACGTCGAGCGATGTCTGCTGGCGACGACGCCGACACGCGACGACGCGCGAGCTCGCCCGACAGCAGGTTCGGATCGGTGTCCCACAGCTTCCACGCATAGGGCTCGTGGAACTCGGACCACACCGTCGGCCCGAGACCGGCTCGGACGACCTCGGCGTACGAGTCGGTGCGTGGCGAGCGCATCGATCCGGTCACGGCATCGAACGACGCTCTCGCCGCGACGGACGCAGGCAGACCTCGGAGCAGACCGACAGGGGTGAGCGGGAACGGCACCCACCGACCGTCGAGGCGGATCCGACCGTTGCGCGGACGCTCCTGCACCTCGGTCAGTTCGTCGAGCGCGGCGCGGATCTCCGGTGACATCACCGGGTGGAGCCGATGACTGCCGAGGTCGACGCGTTGGCCGCTGACGGTCCGCGACCCGGCCATGCCACCGACCCGATCAGCGGCCTCGAGCACCACGACTTCGTGACCGGCACGGGTCAACTGCCACGCCAGCGACAGCCCGGCGGGTCCAGCCCCGATGACCGCGATCACGTGCGGGCGAAAGCGACGGCCGGCGACCCGATGGCGACGACGTTGGCCTTGTCGCCACGGTCGAAGCGCGGGACCGAGACCTCGCGGACCCTCACCTGCGTGCCGTCGCTGAGCGCCACCACGTACACCGTGTCGTGGCCGTAGTACTCGGCCAGCTCGACCACGGCGTCGCAAG
>JBBSLH010000510.1:0-2447 GCA_038255425.1 Acidimicrobiales bacterium | reverse complement strand
GGAGGCGGGTGAGATCCTCGGGGTCGGCAGGACCACGGTCTACGAGCTCATCGCGAATGACGAGCTCGAGGTCGTCCACATCGGGCGCTCGGCCCGGATCCCAACAGCCGCGGTCGACGACTTCGTCGACCGACTCCGATCCAGGCGAGCGTCGTAGCGCGCGCCACGGCGATCTCCGGACTGTGCGTCTCCGTTGGCGGTATCGTTGAGACCGCTGCTCGCCAACATCGGTGAGCCTCGCAGCCAGACGCTGCCTTTCAGTTTCCGCCCAGCTAACCCATCGGGTCCGCCGGGCGTGCAGTGCGAAAGGCATGCGTTCCGTGCGCACCACGACACCCCCATCCAGGCCCGGGCCCGAACTGCGACGCCCAGGAACTGCCGCCACCGCTCTCCTCGGTGAATCGGCATGATCGAGCACAGGAAAACGCCGACCGGTGCCGCCCGCTATGACGTCCGCCTCCGAGGACCGGACGGGAAGGAGCGAAGCCGCACGTTTCGGACCAAGCAAGAGGCCAAGGCATACGAGAACGCCGAGATCGCAAGGCGGAACCGTGGTGAGTGGATCGATCCCCGGGAGTCGGCGAGGACGTTCGCAGAGATCGCAGCCGAGTGGTTTGAATCGAATCCTGCGAAGCGCGAGAGCTCGAAGGCGCGGGATGAGATCACGCTCCGTTGCCACCTACTCCCACTCTTCGGACCGATGCCGATTGGACGGATTCGCCCCGTCGACGTGCAGGCATGGGTGAACGATGCGACCGGTCGCCGCGCTCCACGGACGGTTCGACGCGACTACGGCGTTCTCAGAGCGGTACTGCGGTACGCCGAAGCCACCGACAGCATCGGCAAGTCGCCTTGCCGCGGAATCAATCTTCCCAAGGTAGGGAAGCTGGATCGACCGCTGATTGCGGCAGACGATCTGCGTCGACTGGTGCACGAACTCGGTCGGCATGGCCTCATGGCGACACTCGGTGCCGTTCTCGGGCTCCGCTGGGGAGAGGTTGCAGGCCTCCGGGTTGGACGGATCGACTTCGACAACGGAACGATCACGGTGGCTGAACAGGTCGTGCGCGACTCACGGGGTGCTTCTCTGCTGGGCGCGCCCAAGTCCGACGCCGGCTCCCGAACCCTCGCCGTCCCTGCAGTGCTCCTCGACCAGCTGCGTACGCACCTCCGGGTCGTCCATGGTGAAGACACATCGCCTCAGGCATTTGTGTTTCCGAACACGGACGGTGGACACCTTGCGTACAGCACCTGGCGCCAGCGAGTCTGGGACCCGGCAGCGGAACGAGCGCGGCTCGGAAGAATCGACACCAGCGACGGGGGCGAGAGGTACTCCGGCGTCACGTTCCACGATCTTCGGCGCGCCAACGCAACGGCTCTCATCAGCTCGGGCGTCGACGTGAAGACCGCTCAACATCGCCTCGGGCACTCGGACGTCCGGTTGACCCTCGACGTCTACGCGCAATCTGTCGACGACGCAGACCGATCGGCAGCGGACGCCCTTGGATCACACTTCTTCGGAAGCGACACCCGGAAAGCGGGGTCGTGACCCCTCGCGCCATGTCGCGGGATCGTCCCGAGCGTGAGGTCGTGAGATCATTCCGAACCCCCACGAACGTCCGTGGAGGAGTGCGGACGCGGGATGGACGCGGGATGGATGCGTCGGGGCCCCGTCAGTACGGGGCCCCGGAAGTGCGGTCTGACCTGCACATTTCTCTGAGTCGGGTGGGGGAGATTTGAACTCCCGACCTCTGCGTCCCGAACGCAGCGCTCTGCCAAGCTGAGCCACCACCCGGATTCGTCCTGGCTGGTGGGCCAGGACCTGATCACCATACCGGAGGGGTCAGGCACCGATCGAAGCCGGATGTCGTCCGGATCCCGGCGGACGCCCGGTGCCGAGCGCGCCGCGACGGCCGCCCCGCCGACCAGCTCGATGTCGTCGCGTCGGTCAGGCGGTGGCGGGTGCGACCGGCGGGACGGACTCGATGCCCGTCGCCTCGTGGAAGTCGCCGCCAGCGAGGAGCGCCGTGGCCGCTCGGCGCAGCCGGAAGGAGTCGAGCGGCTTGATCAGCCAGCCGTCGGCGTCGGAGCGCTTGGCCAGGAACACGTCGGCGGTGCGGTCGAGCAGCATGAGGATGGCCACGTCGTCGAGGCGCTCCATCGTGATCTCGGCCCGGAGGTGCGAGGCGACGGCCATGCCGCCCATGTTCCCGATCTGCAGGTCGAGCACGACGAGGTCGGGGGTGTGCTCGGCGACGGCCGGCGGCACCTCGACGCCCGATCGGACCCGGAGGACCCGGGTCTCCTCGTCCTCGACGGCTGCGGCGACCTCGTCGGCGACGGCATCGTTGTCGGTGGCGATGAGGACCGTGGGCACGGGCAGGACGGTAGCGTGCCCCGCGATGGACATCGAGATCGAGCAGACGCCCGACTACACGCTCTGTCGC
>JBBSLH010000509.1:0-2454 GCA_038255425.1 Acidimicrobiales bacterium | reverse complement strand
GCGCCGAGGTCGGTGGCGACGTGGCGCATGAACGCCTCGACCGCTGCTTCGTCGACTGGTTGATCGGTCGTGGTGGACATGATCCCGCTCAGCCGAACAGCTTCTTGGCGTGCTCACTGAACTCGCGCATCGGACCGACGGGGCCGACCTCGATGAAGGTGACGCCTTCCTCGGTCTTGGCGGTGTGGCCGGCCGGCCAGTGGTACAGCTCGCCTGCCGACGCGATCTCCTCGGTGCCGTCGGCGTGGAGCATCGTGACCGAGCCTTCGAGGACGATGCCCCAGTGGGGGCTCGGGCAACGATCGCCGGGCAGGCCGGCGAGGACGGGTCCGAAGTCGGTTCCCGCGGGAACGACGGCGTGTCGCACGGCCATGTCGCCCCACTCGGCGTAGCGAGTCTGCAGCTCGCCCTGTGAGACCTCGATCGGCATTTCGTTGACTGGTGTTCCCATGGATGCTCCTCCGGTTCCGGAGCTCCGCTGGTGCGGAACTCGTGTGGAACCGAGCATCACGCCCGACCGTTCCCCGAACGTTCCCCGGGGTCGGTCTCCGGGCAGGACCCGATCAGCTGCAGGCGTCGTCGGCGGCGTTCTCGATGGAGACCGCGGCCTCCTCGTAGTCGGCGGTCGCGGTCCGATAGGCGAGCGTGTCGAGGTTCCGGGGGTCGAATCCGGCCCCGCGTAGCTGGTCAGTCACCTCGTCGAGGGCGGCGAGATAGCGGCGGGTTCGACTCTCGAGGTCGTCGGGGGCGCTGTCGTCGATACGTTCGACACCATCGCGGAGCTGGTCGAACGCATCGCGCATCTCCTCGGGCGACGCGACATCGAGCTCGGCGAAGGGGTCGTTCTCGGCCAGCTCGTCGACGGCCTGGCAGAAGGACGCGATGTCACCCCCGTCGTCGCCGCATGCAGCAACCCCGATGCCAGCCAGGAGGAGTGCGTTGGCGACCACCAAGGCCTTCACGGGATGCGCTGGAACCACAGGAGCGAGAGCAAGGTGCTGAGCGCGAGCAGCAGCGCTGCGTACCCGACGAAACGATCGGTGACCTCGGCCTCCTCGGTGTCGAAACCGATCGACGAGCCGATGTCTGCATAGACCGACTCGAGTTCGCCCAACGACGCGGCCTCGAAGAACTGTCCGCCCGTGCTGTCGGCGATCTCCCGCAGCGCCACCCGTTCGACGGGCACCGGCTGGATCCCGCCGTCGATCACGATCGTCCCGCGATCGGTGCCGAACGCGATGGTCGAGATCGGGATCTCGGCCTCGACCGCAGCGGCGGCGCCGTCGGCGTCCGGTCGCCCGACCGTGGTCTTGCCATCGGTCATCACGACCATCGTCGCCGGTACCGGTTCGCCCTCCACGTCGGCGATCGGCGCGGTCTTGATGGAGTCGAGGCCGGCGAAGATCGCCTCACCGATCGCCGTCGCCGGGCCGAGTTCGAGCGTCTCGATGGCCGCTTGGACCGGGCGACGATCGGTGGTGGGTGTCACCCGGACGCGAGCGACACCGTCGAAGGTGACGAGGCCGACGTTGATCTGTTCGGGGAGGCCGTCGATGAACGACAGGGCGGCGGTCTTGGCCGCCTCGATCCGCGTCGGAGTCACGTCGGCGGCCTCCATCGACAGCGACGTGTCGATGGCCAGCACCACCGTCGCCCGCTCCTTCGGAACCAGGATCTCCTCGGCCGGTTGCGCCCATGCCACAACCATGGCCGCGATCCCTGCGAGAAAGACCCCGGCGGCGATGTGGCGTCGCCAGCCCGGCCGTTTCGGCGCAACGGTGTCGAGCAGCGGGAGGTTGGTGAACCGGACCGTGTAGGTACTGCGGCGAAAGCTCAACAGCAGGTACGCCAGCGCGACTCCGATGACCGCGAGCAGGCCGTAGAGCCGCTCGGGGGACAGGAAGCCGTCGGGCCACAGCGCGCTCATCGGGCTCCCTGCGTCCGCTTTCGGGCGGCGACGAATCGGACGATGTCGAGCACCCAGTCGCGGTCCGTGCGGAGCTGGAGGTGGTGCACGCCCGAACGTCGAAAGCGCGACGCGATGTCTGCACGCTGCGCCGCAGCGGCATCGGCATAGCGCGTCCGGGTCTGGCGATTGGTCGGGACCTCGCGCGTCCGGCCCGTCTCCGGGTCGACCACGGTCAACATCCCGACAGCTGGGAGCTCGAGTTCGCGAGGATCGATGACCTCGACCGCCAGCACTTCGTGGCGAGACGTGAGCGCTCGCAGCGGCGTCTCCCATTCGTCGGCCGCCAGGAAGTCCGAGACCACCACCACGAGACCCCGTCGACGCGGCGGCACGATCAGGTGACGCAGTGCAGCGCCGAGTTCGGTCGTGCCCAGCGAGTGTTCCGACGGCGGTGTGGCGATCAGGCCGTGGAGCAGGGCGAGGAGGTGGTTGCGCCCCGGTCGAGCGGGCACGATGCGGGTGCCGTCGCCGCCGACGACGATGGC
>JBBSLH010000508.1:0-2457 GCA_038255425.1 Acidimicrobiales bacterium | reverse complement strand
GTCTCCTTGACCAGTTCGGTCAACCAGTGTGCGAAATAGAAGAACGCTCCCAGGAACACCAGGCCGAGGCCGAAGAGGCCGCCCGAGATCAGGTACGGGATCTGCTCGAAGAGATTGGGCGTTCGTGAGGCGCCCACCCAGCCGAGGAGCACGAAGACGAGACCGAGTGGAGCGATGACGCCGGCCGCGACCATCAACGTGTGTTCCGAGAGATTGAGTGACTGGCCGCCCGTACGGAGCAGGCGGACGGCATCGGCGAACGCTCGGCGGTCTCTCTCGGTGTGCACGGCGAGGTCGGGATGATGGACGGCCTCGCTCGGCGGTGGCGGCGCGTCGAGACCTTCGATGTCGAGCGCATCGAATGAGTCGTCGCCGGCGAACACGGGTTCGTCGGCATCGTGCGGTGCGTGGAGCGGGGCTCGACGGCGGGTGCTGGTCATGATCCGGCCTCCTGGCTTCCTGGATGATCGAGACCTTCGGGACACGAGCCGACGACTGGCGCAAGGGCGTTGTCTGCAAGTCTGCTGGATCCGGCAGCGAAGAACGGCGAACCCAGCACCACAGCGAAGATCAACAGCGCGGGCAGGGCTTCGCCGAAGGGGAAGGTCGTCCCGGTGGATGCCGGGAGCGACGTCACGGTGTGCGGGCTCGAAGGCGCCGGCAGGTCGGGAGTCGCCGACTCGAAACTGCCGCCGGTCGAGACGCCACCACCCGACGTCGATCCGGTCGGTGCCGACGGTGTGGCGACTGGCGCCACGAACGTGGGCGGATCGAACGCGAAGGACGGCGTGGCGCTCGACGTCACATCGGCGATCCCGACCGCGAACTGCAGGGTGTGGACCTTCTCGAGCAGCCGGACGATCGCCTGCGGGGAGAACGGAATCGGCCCGAGGTTGTCGGAGGGAAGGTCCGCCACGGGAATGAGGCCGAGGAGGTCACTGAGGACCGGGGTGTTCTGGCCGTCGTAGTTCATGGTGATCGATATGCCCGACGCAGACCTCGTCGCCAGACCGCCCTCGACAGACTCGACCGGATCGATGAGCTTGACCTCGATCCCGGACTGCTCGAAGAGTTGTTGCAGCGCCTGGTCGCCGCCGGCACCGACCTGGTCGAGCAGGTCGTTCAGTGGACCGGCGACGCCACCCAGCGCGCCCGCGACCGGGTCGGCCGCGCCACCGAGGATGCCGCCCACGGCACCGCCGATCGGATTCTCAGGGTCGGGCTCCCGCGGGGGCTCGTCGAAGGAGATCCCGTTCTCGTCGATGGTGGCGGGCAGGCCGAGGACGGTGACGCCGCTGACCGTCGTCCCGCCTGCGGTTGCTCCGTCCGAACCGTTGCTGGCGGCCACGATGTCGGTGACGATCGACTCGATGCCGATGAGTCCGCCCGCAATCGAGAAGTTGCTGACTTCGGACCGCGCACGGGAGACCAACTGGTCGCCTTCGATGACCGACTGCGAGCGAGCGGTCATCCCCCCGACGAATGCCGCCGGATCCATGGACAGGCCCGAGTAGGACGAGCGAGCGCGGGAGTCGGCGAACGAAGTGCTCGACACCATCTCGACGCCCTGCTCACCCTGCGAGGCTTCGGCTGGTCCCGAGGGATAGAACGATTCGGACCGGATCGGATAGGGCGGGATGCCCGTCGACTGTCCGCTGGCTGCCAGCGCCGCATCGAGGTCGGCGATGAGGGGGCCAGGGAAGAGGAAGCTCGCGAGCGCGTACCCGACCGGCCCGGACGAGATGGTCGACAGCGCCTCTGGTACCGAGAACTGGAGGATCGGCGAGCCGGTCGCAATGAGGTTCGGCGAGTCGTAGGTCACCTGGAGTGGGTTTCCGCGAGACGACGCAATCACGCCACCGAACTGGTCGATGTCGGGCTGCTCGGCCGTCTGTGCGACGGCGAGTTGTGGCGCACCGGCCAGACCGAGCGCGAACGCTGCGATGGTCAGCACGGCGAAGCGGCGACGGGTGCTATGGGTCCTAGACATGCTGAGGCTCCGGGGCAGTTGCGGGCAGCGGTTCGTCTTCGCGCTCGGTCGCCGTGACCTGTGCGGCTCGGCGCCAGCGACCGACTCGCTCGAAGAGCAGGCCGGCCATCCCGTTCGGTTGCTTCCCGAGCAGGACGGCGGCGACGGCGACGGCAGCGAAGACGACGCCGGCGAGTTGGGGCGACTCGGACTGGACAAGGGGCAGGAGGGCGAAGAGGATGCCCCCGATGAGCGCGCCGGTGATCGTCGTGACGCCTCCGACGAAGGCGAAGAGGAACAGCACCACGTTGTTCACCGATTCGAAGTCGATCGTGCCCACCGATGCGTTGACGCCGCCGAAGAGCCCGCCAGCGAGGCCGGCGATGGCTGACGACGAGCAGAAGACCACGAGCTTCGTGCGCCGGATGTCGAGGCCGAGCGTCGCGCATGCTGCCGGGGAGTCGCGGATGGCGGACAGGCGACGGCCG
>JBBSLH010000507.1:0-2465 GCA_038255425.1 Acidimicrobiales bacterium | reverse complement strand
GGATGAGGTGGGTGCCGTCGAACGCGTTCGAATCGCGTAGGTCGAGGACGAGTTCAACTGCGAGGTCAACGCCGGCGCTGGGGTTGACGTCGAGTCGGTCGACGATATGGCTCGGAACCGCGAGCTGCGGGACGTCGGCGCTCACCTTGCGCGCCATGGTGGCAGACGGCAGCGCCATGACTCCGGCGTAGACCGCTCCGTCGAACTCGACGCCGGCCCGCCAGGCAACCATCGCGTCGACGTCGTAGGAGACCTGCAAGAACCACGCATCGGCCTCGTATTTCCACACGGGTACGGTGCCGAGGCCGCAGGAGACGCCGATGCGGATGGGCAGCGCCTGCTCGTCTGCGAAGTCGCGTGCCATGTCGATCATCGCGCGCACCGTGAGGTCGTCGGAGCGTCGTCCTGTCTCGGGGCGGTCGCCGTAGACGAACAGGAACTCCGCGACGCCGTAGGCGGCCGCGGTGAGGAGGTCTCGCCGGAAGCCGAGCAGGTTGCGGTCTCGGGCGTTGATGCAGGCGACGGCGTGGCACCCCATCTGCGCGACCTCGTGGGCTACGGCGACGCTTGACACGGTCGCGCGACCGATGTGGTTGTCCGGTATCAGGAATCGGGTCGCGATCGTGCTGAGGACACCGATCTGGTGGCGGACCCGCGTCAGGTCGGGCCGAGTCGCTGGTTCGATCTCGCACACCACCTCGAACTCACCCATCACGAAAGACTACGGCCGCATCGAAGGGCCGGCCGGCCTGCTGTGGAGCCCAGCGCCTTGTCCGCAAATGTCGCGTTCTCGACGACCTCGGTGGGACGGTCCGAAACGATGATCTGGGGCACACAGACAAGGCGCCATCGATCGGCACCTATGGGTCACGCCACAGCTGGTTATGGTCGGCAAGTTTCGGAACGCGCGTGCGCCCGCGGATCGAGGGCGGGTGGTCAGATCTCGAGGATGGACACGTTGGCGTGCCGACCGGCCAAGAGGCGGAGGTCGTCCGGGTCGTGTGTTGCAACGATTCCACCGCCGAAGCGGACTGCGGTGGCTACAGCGAGAGCGTCGATGGCCATCTCGCTCCCGGCACCTGCATCGGCGAGGAGGTGCCCTGCGATCCGTGCAATCCGGGCGCCGGTGGTGACGACTTGTGCGAACCCTCGTCCGAGCAATGCGTCGATCGGCTCGTCGGAACCGTGTCCGCGGTACAACTCGACAAGCACTGCGGAGGGGATCCGTACCGGCGCGTTCCGTCGGTGCGCGCTGCGCATCGCTGCGCGCACGCGCTGGTGACGACGCGGGTTCTCGCGGGGACGGGCGAGTGTGGAGACTGCTTCGCTGTCGAGGACTAGGACGGCCACACGTCGTCGATCTGCTCGATAAGGCTCGCTGGGACCGGGCCGTACTCGTCGTCGAGTTCCTGGAGGTAGTCGTCCAGGAGGTCGCGCTCGAGCTCGTGCTCAACGGCGCGCGACACGAAGCCGCTCAGGCCTCGATCTCCCACGCGGGACTCGACCCGCGACGCGAGATTCTCTTCAACGCTGACGGACCACTTCGTGACAGGCATGGCACAATCCTACCACGGTAGGAATTCCCCGGTCGACCATCGAGCACCGGGCGAGTCGGCAGCGCGTGACCACAACGGCCATTTGCCGTTCGGGGACGATCTTCTGGGGCAACTCGACAACCTCGCCGCGTACGGCACCTTCGGGACGATGTCCCCTGCGATTATGTCCGCTCGATATGGGACGGTCGGCGCCCGCGAGATCCTCACGTCTGTGCGGCTCTTCGCCCGCCGATCAGCCGCCCGTGATCGGGATTGTCGTGGTGGTGGGCGACTCCGAGGAGTCGATCTGAGACGAGGCGACGAAGGCGACGACGATCGAGGCGAGGAGTACCCCCAGCACTGCGAGCTGCACAGTGGGGAACGGAGGCGAGTCAGGTCGTTTCCATCCCGACCGGCGAACCTGCGCGACTCCGAGAGCAAGGAGCATCGCTGGGGCAATCGCCATCAGGAGACCAGCGACCCACTCGCCGATGCCGGCCGCTGTCCATCCCGCCAGTGCGAAAAGCAACGCTCCTCGAAGGACGAGGTTCTTCGGGTCGATGGCAAGGAGCCGTGACTCTCGCCAGCGCACGGACGCTTCGAAGCTATCTTCAGCCACTCGCGGGATACTGCCGGCTCGCGAGGCGCTCCGCACGCCACATATCCCCGAAGTCGGGGCCGACCTTTCTGGGCACTTCGTGCCCCTCGCCGCCACCGGCACTTGGGTGAGCCGGGACGGCCCGTGGTCAACCGAGGCGGTAGACGGTTACGTGGTCACGGGTGTCAGCAGTGAAGGGCTCGCCGGACCATCCTCCGTGACGGCTCTCCAGGCTGAAGCCAGCGATGCGAGCCATGAGGTCGAGCTCGCCTGGCCAGATGTACCGGTGGGGACTGCGAAAGATCGACGCTCTGGTGCCGGAGTCCGGGTCG
>JBBSLH010000506.1:0-2466 GCA_038255425.1 Acidimicrobiales bacterium | reverse complement strand
TCGCGCTCGACGCGGTGCCCGCCGCCGTCGAGCGCCTCCGGTTGTTCGCATGAGCCGCGTCCTCGTCGCGATGTCTGGCGGCGTCGACTCGTCGGTCGCGGCTGCGCTGCTGCTGGAGCAGGGCCACGACGTCGTGGGCGTCACGATGAAGCTCTGGGGTGGCGAGAGCGACTCGGGCTGCTGCTCGGTCTCCGACGTCGACGATGCTCGGCGCGTCGCCGACCACCTCGGCATCGACCACCACGTCTTCAACTTCGGTGAGGACTTCACCCGTGACGTGATCGATCCCTATGTGGCGTCGCACCAGGCTGGGCGCACGCCGAACCCCTGCATCGAGTGCAACCGACACCTCAAGTTCGACCGGCTGCTCCGCCGGGCCGATGCCCTCGGTTTCGACCACGTCGCCACCGGGCACCACGTCCGGATCGGCCACGACGCGTCTGGGCGACCGCACCTCCGGCGTGGCCACGACCTCGCCAAGGACCAGAGCTATGTGCTCTACGTCGTGCCTGGCTCGGTCCTCGCACGTGTGTCGTTCCCGATCGGACACGTCACCAAGGACGAGGTCCGGGCTGAAGCCGAGCGGCTCGGACTCCGCACGGCATCGAAGCCTGACAGCCAGGACGTCTGTTTCATCACGTCGACGCAGGGTCGCAGCGGCTTCCTCGACGGTCGTGTCGACCTCCATCCCGGAACGGTCGTCGACGCTGCTGGCGCCGCCGTCGGTTCCGTCGACGCCGTCGAACTCGTCACCATCGGCCAGCGCCGTGGGCTCGGTCTCGGCGGCCACGATGCGCCCCGATACGTCGTCGACGTCGACGTGCCCGAGGCCAGGGTCACGATCGGCGACAAGAAGGCGTTGCAGTCCGACTCGGTGGTTCTGGAGCAGGTGGTGTGGGCGCACGAGGCAGCCGACGGGCCGATGCTCGTCCAGTGCAGCGCCCACGGCGACCCCACGTCCGGCGTGGTCTCGATCACGTCATCCGGTTCGGTCAGCGTGTCCTTCGATCGACCCCGGCGGCGCATCGCGCCCGGCCAGTCCGTTGTCTTCTATCGGGACGATCTCGTGCTCGGTGGTGGCGTCGCCATCCGGGATCAGCGGACCGGCAGCCGCTTCGACTGAGCGATCTCGAGCGTCGCCGCAGGCTGGGTGGGAGCGACGAGGATGGCGTGTACGCCATCGCGTTCCTCCAGTGATCGGCCGGCACGGACGCCGACCTTGACCGGGTCGTTGGTTCGGACCTCGAGGACCAGACCGAGCGCGCCGCCGGTGGAGTCGACGACGTCGATGTCGTCGACCGAGTCGCGAGTCGCCGGACCGACGCGCTCGACCGACGCTCGGGGAAACAGGATCGGGTCGGTGAGCGAGAACGGGTCGTGGACCACGAGCCCTGCGGGCACGAAGACCAGCCAGCGGCGGCTCAGGAGGTGGATCTGGCGCACGCCGCCGAGGACGAGACCGGCGCCGACGACGAGCGCGATGCCACCCGAGACCCAGAGCGCAGACGCCAGCAACAGCGGCCCGGCAACGACGCCTGCGGCCACGACGGTCCAGGCCAACGGCACCGGCAGCACGAGGAGCGGGAGCGGGACCTTCAACGCGACGCGCTGCTCGGTCCCGTAGCTCGAACCGTCGACGTAGCTGTCGCTGACTCCCGGCGCGGCGAGCAGGAGGAAGGCGACGGCACCGATCCCGACGCCGGCAGCAGCCCAGGCGGGTCGTTCGGCCCCGATCGCGGCCCACGCCGAGACCGCAGGAGCCCCGGGGACGACGACACGGACGACGGTGAGAGTCGCCGAGCGGAGCACCGACATCGCGCCCAGACCGACGACCCATCCAGCCCATGCGAGCACCGACGCGACAACCTGTACCGACCGACTCCGGTCAGACAGTGCATCGGCGAGGGACGGTCCGGCGATGAGCGGGAGCACCAGCCAGACGAGGCGTAACGGCCACGCCGATCGGACGATGTCGCCGACCGATCGAGTCGTACCCGTGGCTCGAGATGTCGTGGAAGCGTCAGCCATGAAGTCCCCAGATTTGCTCCTGGGCCGTCCGGCTCGCTATTCCAGTGTCATGGAGACGCAAGGGGGGCGTGGTTCCGATGGAGCCGCGAACCCGTTTTTCGAGCCTGGAGATCGGGCATGAAGGCGGTCAATCTCCGTGTGGGGACGGCATCTGCAATCGGCAGCCTGCCGCATCGTCAGGTCGACGCCGCGGTGTCCGTGGCCCTCGCCGCCTGTCCCGATCTCCCCGCAGCGCCCTCGCTCCCGCGCCTCGACGCTCGTGAGGGAATGCTCTCGCAGGGCGCATGGGGGCTCCGTGGTGTCACCATCGCCGAGGACGGCATCATCCAGATCACCGGTGAGCTCGACCCCGGCGACCCGTTCGGTCCCGCTGGTCCTGGTGTCGAAGGCCCGGCCTTCGGTGGTACCCGCGCATTCCTCGAGGCGACGCGTCATCGC
>JBBSLH010000505.1:0-2468 GCA_038255425.1 Acidimicrobiales bacterium | reverse complement strand
ACTGCTCCGACTGCTCCCCCATCTGCTGCGCCTCTCGCTTGCCCGCACGTTACGTAACCATTAGACCACGGATTGTAGTCGGAAGGAAGGGTGGATCGCGGAGAACCCGGCCGAGTCGGTAGCTCGACGCGCTAGTGGACGGCTCGCCAGCGAATCCGTCCGAGCAGCGCCGCGAGGTCGTCGTCGGGAAACGTGCCCGGCGTGTCGCCACACCAGAGGACACCGACCGCGGTGCGCAGACGCAGGGTTGCGACGTCGAGGTTCACCGGCCGCACGCCGCGGTCGCTGCCACCCGTGAAGCGGACGCGATATCCGTGTGCGGTCTTGTCGAGGTCGACACCGAGGAGTTCGGCATCGGTCCCGTCGGCCTCGATGTCGGCGGCGACCGACCGGCCGAGGCATTCGGCAAAAGATGGCGCGGCGAGGATCCCGTGGGCAGTGGCGGCGTGGTCCTCGGTCATGAACCGCACGCCCATACCGTGGACGAGCGTGGCCGGCGGACGGACGAAGTGCGGCGAAGATGCACTCTCGAGCACCGCGTGCTCGGGGAAGTCCGGGCCCACGCAGTCGAGCATCGTCCCAGGGCCAGCGCCGCCGTCAATGCCGAATCCCTCGTCGATCGCCAGCCACCCCGATCCGGGGAGGTCAGCATCGCCGGGGACGATGTCGGTGGCCGACACGACGTCGGGCACTAGCCGATCGACTCGCCGTACATCTCTTGGAGCGGGTCGGAGATGAGCTCGATGCGTTCGCCGTCGGGTCCTGACAGGTAGAGCGACGAGCCCCCGGACACGTGATGGCCGACGGCAGCATCGTCGAGCTTTCCCTTCAGGTGCTCCCATCGCTCCGGTTCGACCGAGATCGCCAGGTGATGCAGACCGCCGAGAACCTCGGCGTACCCATCGAGGCCGAGGCCGGGGAAATCGAAGAACGCGAGCGCGTTGCCATGCCCGATGTCGAAGAAGAAGTGCGTTGACCCGCGGTAGTCACGGTTCTCGAACAGCTCGGTCAGCGGGAACTCGAGCAGGTCCTGGTAGAAGCGGATGGTCGCCTCGACGTCGGACGACAGGAGCGCGACGTGGTGCACTCCTCGAGCCGACGACGCCGGACGATCGGCCGCCGATCGGAGATGTTGGGCGCGGATGCGCTCCCACTCCTCGGTGCGGTCACCGTCCTCGCCGTGCTCGGCCCTGCCCTCCACGAACTTGCTCATCGGACTCCCTTCATCGCGAGACCTGCTGATCGGATTCCCACACGATGACCTCGCTCCGCTCGTGTGCGGTGATCGTGAGCGGCCCGGCGCCGCTGAGTCGGGCGGCATCGCCTGCGTGCAGCGTGACGCCGTTCTCCTCGATGGTCACGCCTCCGGTGGCGACGAAGAGGTGGACAAAGCTGGCGTCCGGCAGGGTCACGGTCTCGTCGTCGCCCAGTCGACCGACGAGCATCGAGGCGTGCCGCTGGTGGATCCGGATCGCCGCATCATCGTCCCGACCGGAAGCGATGGTGACGAGTCCGCCTCGATCGAGCACGTCGTTGACGTCTTCTTGCTGATAGCTCGGCGCGACGCCTTCCTCGTGTGGCGGCACCCACATCTGGACCAGATGGACCGGGGTCGTCGACGAGTTGTTCATCTCGGAGTGGAGGATTCCTGTGCCGGCAGACATCCGCTGCGCGAGTCCTGGATACAGGACGCCCTCATTGCCCTCTGAGTCCCGATGCTCGATCTCACCGGCGAGCATCCACGTGACGATCTCCATGTCGCGATGCGGATGCATCCCGAACCCACCGCCCGGCGCGACCCGATCGTCGTTGTTGACGATGAGCAGTCCGTGGCCGACGTTCGACGGGTCGAAGTGCTGGCCGAAGCTGAAACTGTGGCGGCCGTTCAACCAACCGATGTCGGTGTGGAACCGGCTGTCGGCGGTCCGGATGTCGACGGTGCTGCCGTCAGTGCTGTTCGTGGCGGTGGTCAGGTCGGTCACGTCGTGCTCCTCAAAGTAGTTGCACACACAACAACCATACACGAACCCTCGTCATTCCCGTCGCAGGACCGCCCACAACCCCACGCCGGCGCGGCTGGTCACGCCGGTCCACGTGCCGGGCAGCGCCTCCGCCACCTCGTCGGGCAGGAGATGGATCGGGGTCGCTTCACCGCTGGAGTTGATCCAGACGACCGTGCCGTCGTCGGTGAGGACTCGATCGATCTCGTCGGGGAACAACAGCATGTTGACGAGCACCACGGTGTCGACCGAGTGATCGGGCACCGGGAGGTCGACCGAGTCACCGAGGACCCGGAGTCCTGGCTCGTCGGCGGCCAGACGCAGCATCTCGATCGACAGGTCGAGCGCGACGACGCGCCGGAACCGGTCGGTCAACGGTGCCGAGTAGGCGCCGATGCCGCTCCCCAACTCCAGGACGGTGTCACCGCCCACCTGTCCTCGATCGAGCGCGTCGAGCACGACCTGCGT
>JBBSLH010000504.1:0-2470 GCA_038255425.1 Acidimicrobiales bacterium | reverse complement strand
GTTGTCGTCGACACGAACACCGAAGCTGCTGATCTCTCGGCGGCATGCCAGCAGCTGCTCGACGATGACGGGCGGCTGGGCGAGGTCGTCGGAATCGGCGCCGACCGCAATGCGATCCGAGTCGGCGACGAGATCCAGACACGAGACAACACGCGCAAGCTCTGGACAAGCGACGGTCGGAAAGTGCTGAACCGCGATGTATGGAAAGTGACCGGCGGTGGACCCGAAGGAGAAGTCATCGCATTTCACCTTCGCTCGAAGCGAATGGTGACGATCACACCTGACTACCTCGGAACCCAGACGGTTCTCGCCTACGGGGCAACGCTCGCCGGAGCGCAAGGCCGGACGTCCGACACCGGCCACGTCCTCGTGACACCTCGAACGAATGCGGCATCGCTCTACGTCGGGATGACACGCGGGCGACAAACGAACCACGCCCACGTCGTCACCGACGGGCACGATCACGGCGAACTCGACATGGGCAACCGCAGCGGACTCCACGCCTTCGCCGATGCCGTCATTCGCAACGCCGACGGCGACACCTCAGCGACAACGGTGAAGAAGGAATGGGCTGCCGGCGAAGTCGAACGCAACGCAGCTCGCCGACAGGGTCGACTCGACGCTCAGAACCGCCAGACCTGGCGGAACTGCAGGCTCATGATCCCGACCGCTGCACGAGCCGAAGCGTGGCCGCTCGAAGACGAAGTCGTCCGTGCGCTTTCAGGAACGAGGGCTGACGTTCCCAAGCTTCTGAGCGCTGCGATCCGACGGACCGACTGGCGTAGGTCCGATCCTGGGGTGGAGCTCCTCCGACTGATCGGTGAGCGAACGGAGCCGCAAACTTCGGATCGGCCTCGATCCAGCGGCTCGGATCACGAGCGGACCCGACCAGCCACGCCGAGCCGCTGACTCCGACGCGTTGCAAAGCGACGAACGAGCGATCACACTTGCGGCATACCTACCCGGTGCCACGGCTCCCGGGATCACGGTCGGCCCACCCCTTCCTCGGGGTGGGCCGTCGTTGTTTCAGCGCCTTAATCTCATCGCCTCACAGAGGCGACCTGCCATTGAGAGCGCCAGGCGTGGTGCTCGTCGTTCATCTCAGGTCCCGGGACTCATCGTTTCGCACAGAAGCTCGAAGAACGCAACCGCGGAGCTCGCAACGGCCCGCTGATGCGCGTGGTCACGGCCCAAGGATGCCTTGGCGGGGCACCGATCTCAGTGCCGATCTCGCTCAGGCCGAGGCGGCGGGAGGGCTGAACATTCTGAGCTGGTCCCGTGCTCGTCGTAGCCCGGTCGTTACGTCCCAGATAGGCGTCGGTGTCGATCTGGCGCTCCCTGAATCGTTGAATGGCGTGAGAGCTGTGCCATAATGGGTGACATAGTAAAAGCCATATCATGTGCCACAATGACGAGACGAGGGAAGGATGACTGCAGTCGCAAACAAGCTCGGTGCCATCACCGAGACGATGCATCTGACCTACGACGAGATCGGCCGAATCGTCGACGCCAGCGCAAGGTCGGTGAGCCGCTGGAACCACGGCCACGCCGAACCACAAAAACTCTCGCGTCAACGCCTCCTCGAGCTTGCCTACGTCGCTGACGAACTCCGCGGCGTGCTGCGGCCCGAGGACGGCAATCTCTGGATCTTCGGTCCCAACAGACTCCTCGATGGCGACACACCCGCACAACGCATCAGCACCGGCGACTTCCGTTCCGTTGTCGGTGTGATCGAGGCGCTCGCTGACGGCATCGTCGTCTGAGCCACTGAAAGGTGGACGCCGACGACCTCTACCTCGCCCTCGATCATCTTGGTACGCGCACGATCTCGTGGGAACGATCGTCCTGATCCGCGTTGGTAGCGCGCTTCTTCCCGATGGTCGTGTCGACGAGATCCGCCCGGCGCTGATCGTGATCGCAGTCGGCCCGCACTTCCTCCCCTTCGCCGCAGCATTCCACACACCCATGTTCACGGTGTTGGGTTCGCTCATGTTCGTGATGGGAACAGTCGGGCTGGCACTCGGATGGTGGTGGACCGACAACGCCGCGGCGGGTTCGCCCGATCGGACGTGACGGTACAGAGCGGTGAGTTGGCTTGGGTGGCCGTGTTGATCTGATCGGCTGGCGGGACCCGGCTCAGCTCGCCGATTCGCTTATCGGGTCGCGATCTTCGTGACGCAGACCGCTGGGTCTGGCACACTGTTCCAAACCTCGATCACAAGGCAGCGCCATGAGCAACGACACGCACGCGACTTCCGATGCAGGACCGGTCACTGCCCCGGTCACCGACTGGGCAAGCGACTACGACATCTTCGACCCGCAGTACATCGCCGACCCGTATCCGATCTGGGCCGAGCTGCGCGAGACGTGCCCGATGGCCCACACCGACCGCTGGGGCGGATCGTGGCTGCCGACCCGCTACGAGGACGTGTACGCGATCGCCCACGACATCATGACCTTCCCGTCTGGC
>JBBSLH010000503.1:0-2471 GCA_038255425.1 Acidimicrobiales bacterium | reverse complement strand
GACGGACCCGTCGGCGATGTCGCCGTGGGTGTCCATGTCACGCGCATCGCCGAGCCAGATCTGGTCGAGCGCCTTCGGCGGATGGACTTCGTCGTCGGTGGAGATGTCCGGAGCGACGAACCGGTCGTAGAACCCGCTGGCATCGTGGCTCTCCCGCTTGCCGACCCCGAAGTTCGAGGTCGATGTCCCGCGGCTCTCGGGCCGGGGCGCGGACGATTCCATGGACGAATCCTACGCGACCCCCTCCGACAGGAACTCTGACCCCGAAATCGTTCCGTTGGGGTCAGCGGGCGAGGTCGAGGCGCTCGACGAGGTCGAGCGCGGCCACCGACCGATTCATCGTGTAGAGGTGCAGGCCGGGGGCACCGGCGGCGAGCAGTTCGCCCGACAGGTCGGTGCACACGTCGGTTCCGAGGATCCTGACCGCCTTCGGGTCGCCGTCGGCGGCGAGGCAACGCTCCCAGAGTTCGTCGGGGATCGTCGTGTCGTTGACCTCCGACATGCGGCGCATCGAATGGACGTTGATGAAGAGCATGATCCCGGGGATGACCGGCTTGTGGCAGTCGAGGGCGGCCAGTTCGTCGACCATACGGAGGTAGGGCTCGGCCATCCAGACGAACTGCGTGACGCCGAAGTCGGCCATGGCGAGCTTCTCGGCCAGGTAGCGACGATCGGTCTCGATCGATGGCGACCGCGGGTGCTTCTCTGGATGGGCGGCCACTCCGATCGAGAAGTTGCCGGGGTGGTCTCGGACGACCTCGATCAGCTCGGCCGCGTGGGCGAAGTCGCCGCCGGGGTCGGTGCCGTCCTGGGGCGGATCGCCGCCCAGGGCGAGGATGTTGTGGACGCCACCCGCGGCGTAGGCGTCGAGCAGGTCGATGATCTCCGGCTTCGAGTGACCGACACAGGTGAGGTGGGCCATCGTCGGGAAGGCGTGGTCCCGGTTGAAGCGCGTGACGACGTCGCGAGTGCGTTCGCGCGTTGACCCCAGAGCGCCATAGGTCACCGACGTGAACGACGGATTGACCACGGCCAGTTCGTCGAGGACGCCGATGAGCTGCTTCTCGGCTTCGTCGTCCTTGGGCGGTGAGAACTCGAACGACACCGTCGGTGGGCCACCGAACAGGTCGGCGATGCGGGTCATGCTCCGGCTCCGACGGCAGATTCGGCCGCTGCGACCGTGTTGCGAAGGAGCATCGCGACCGTCGTCGGACCGACCCCGCCCAGTCGGGGGGTGATCCAGGATGCGACCTCGCCCACGCCTTCGTCGACGTCGGGGAGCAGCGTGCGCCCTTCCCACGACAGACCGCCCGACACGACGATCGCGCCGGGCTTCACCATGTCGGCGGTCACGATCGACGGCGACCCCACCGCTGCGATGACCACGTCGGCCCGTTTGGTGTGCACAGAGAGGTCTGGGACCGCTGAGTGCACGACGGTGACCGCCGCGTTGGCGCCTGGGCCCTTGAGCGTGAGCAGCAGCGACAACGGCCGGCCGAGCGTCGGGCCACGGCCGACGATGACCACGTCCTTGCCGCGTAGGTCGATGCCGTAGTGGACGAACATCGCCCGGATGCCGGCCGGCGTACACGGCACCGGACCGTCCTGCTGGAGCACGAGCCGGCCCAGGTTCTGTGGGTGGAGGCCATCCGCGTCCTTGGCCGGGTCCATGCGATTGATGGCTGCATCGAAGTCGAAGCCGTCCGCCACGGGGTACTGGACGATGTAGGCGTCGACGGCGGGGTCGGCATTGAGTCGGTCCACCGCATCGAGCAGCGCCTGCGGGTCCTCGTCCGCTCCGATGTGGACGTCGGTGCTGACGATGCCCAGGTCAGCGCAGGTCTCGTGCTTCTTACGGACATAGCCGGCGCTGGCCTCGTCGTCGCCCACCAGGACGGTTCCCAGGCCCACGGACTTGCCCTGCTGGCCGAGGGCGTCGACACGTTTGCGGACGTCTTCGAGCACGGCCTCTGCCACAGGGCCGCCGGCGAGGAGTTGTGCGCTCATGGCTGGTCATTCTCGCGGATCGGACACTCCGGACCCGCCTCAGAAACTCCAGCCGGCGAAGGGCGTCTGCTGCACGCCCCACCGGCATGGTCGGATTCTGGCGCACCACACCATCGGATCTTGCGTGACTTGTTGTGAGGGGGTCGCCACAACTCACGCCAGATCCAGTTTGGGGGTCAGTTGAGGAAGTGGCGTTCTCAGGTGAAGACCATGGCGACGCCGAGTTCGTCGGCGGTGGCGATGCACTGAGCGTCGCGGACCGAGCCGCCGGGCTGGATGATGACGGCGACGCCCGCGGCGGCTGCGGCCTCGATTCCGTCCGGGAACGGGTAGAAGGCGTCGGAGGCGCAGGCGCCGCCCTTCGCCCGGCCGTCGGCCTTCTCGGCCGCGATCTGTCCGGCCTCGACCCGATTCTGCTGGCCGGCGCCGAGGCCCCACGCCGTGCCGTCCTTGGCCAACACGAT
>JBBSLH010000502.1:0-2491 GCA_038255425.1 Acidimicrobiales bacterium | reverse complement strand
AGTGCGCAGTGCGACGCCGAGATGGTGCAACACATCGGCGGCGGCGGGGTCGTTCCAGCGGTTGGTGGCTTCCACCGGGTCGGCCTCGAGGTCGTAGAGTTCCCACTGGTCGGGGAGGGAAGTGCTCCGTCGGGCGTTGCCGCCGCGTCCGGACGCTGCGAGGTGTCGTACACCCGGTTCGGTCCAGGTGGACGGGTCGTCGAACGTCCGGACCAGCTTCCACAGGTGGCCGTCGGCGTCGACGGTCCGCGGGGCACGTTGGACGACTCCTTCGAAGTTCGCTGCGACGTGGGCGGGTACGGCGATCCGCAGTGGGGCGGGCGGTGGATCGGTTCTGCCGATGCGACGCGCCAGCCCCGATGCTCCCGAGTCTCCTTCGAGCATGTTGTCGCGCGTCATCAGGTAGACGCACCGGTTGCGGTCGGCTGATCCGGGGTCGTCGACGACCGGCATCAGATTCGTGCCGGGCAGCGGGTGGACCTCGCTGAAGTCACGGCGCAGGACCTCGGCGGCGATCCTCTCGTCGATCCCCGCTGCGCCGAGCAACGTCGGCACGATGTCCACGTGCGATGTCGGGGCGCCGTGGACCATGGAGCCGCTCGTCGGATCCGCCCCGACGCGGGCGATAGAGAACGGCACCCGCGTGGCTTCGTCGTACAGGTTGAACCACTTCTGGTGAAGGCCGCCGTGCGCCCCGAGCAGGTCGCCGTGGTCGGAGGTGCGCACGATGAGGCTGTCGTTGCCGCCTCGCTCCGCAGCGTCGGTCACGGTGCGACGCACCCGATCGATCGGCGCGTCGACCTCGGCGTGCAGCCGGTAGTAGAGGTCACGGTACTCCTGCGCCTTGCGCCGGTACGTGGCGGCCACGGCGGCGACGGGTCCGTAGCCCGACGGGTAGGTCTCCCGGAAGGCGATCTGCGCAGCGGGCTTCGACGCCAGGTCTTCGTTCGCAGTCGGTGCCTCGGCCACTTCCGGCGGGTCGAGCGGACCCCCAGCGAGAGGATTGCCGCTACGTGCCCAGGCAGGGAACAGCACGATGTCGTGGGGATTGACGAAGCTCGCCACCAACAGGAACGGTCTCGACGCATCCGCGTCGCCGGCGGCCCGCCGGGTGTAGCGATCTTGGAGCCATGCGACGACACGGGCGGCGATCAGCGGGTCGCGTCGTGTGCCACTGTCTCGGAGTTTTCCTCCATGTGGCTCGGGACCGACCCAGCCGTCGAATCCGAAGGCATCGAGCGGATTGGCGGCGAGGTAGCGCTCGACGCCTCCGGGGTCGATCTCGCCATCGTCGTCGTTCGTGTCGATCCGATTGCCGTGATCGTCGTGCAGATCGGCGTGGCTGATGTGCCACTTGCCGTCGTAGTGCGTGTCGTATCCGGCGGTGCGGAACCAATGACCGAGTGTGGGGACCTCGCCCTCGCGCATCCAGCGCAGACGCGAGTCGTCGGCCATCTTGCCCAGCCCATCGGTCTGGGTGACACCGTGGACGTCGGGGTACTGGCCGGTGAAGATCGTCGGCCGGCTCGGCACGCACGCGAGCGATCCGGTGTAGTGGCGGTCGAAGTTGACGGCGTGCTGGTCGAACCACGCTCTCCCGACGAGGGTGTTGCGTCGCCAAGCGAGGACGTCGTCGGATTCGTACGGCGGGACGGCCCGCTCCTCGTCGGTCATGATGACCACGACGTCGGGCCGGTTCATGTCGGTGTCTCCTGAGTGGCGCGCATCCGGGCGGCGAGACCGTCGAGCATCTGCTCGGAACCCTGTGCGAGCTTGCGCCCGACGATCTTCGCGATGGCGCGCTGCGGTGGTCGGGGCCCGGCATCGATCTCCGTGATGAGCGTGACCGTCGTGGAGGCGGTCGTGGACCCGGTGATGGACGGAACACCGGGCGTGAGCAGCCAGGTGTTGGTGACCGAGCGGATGATGGGAGGCAGGCCCGTGATCGAGTAGGCCAGCGCGACTCCCGGTTCCCATCGCTCGATGGTCTCGATGACGGTGGTGCGCCCCGACTGGATCCGTCGAACGGCACCCACCCCGTCGCTCTGCGCCGACATGAGGCACGAGTGGTCGACGTTGGCTGCCCAGCCACTGATGGCCGCGAAGTCGGACAGCACCGCCCACACCGCGTCGGGTGACCCGGCGATCGTCGCCTGTCGGTCAACCGTTGCCATCGACGGCTCCCATCATCGGATCACTCGGATGCGGGCGGCCGGCATCCAATTGGCCCCGGCGGTGGCGTCGCCTTCGAAGCGCGATGGTCTGCTCATAGTCGGTTCCCTCCGTCCCTGCCGCTGTCCCTGCTGGTATCGGAGTCGACGGTCGGGGCAGCGACCCATCGGTCGAATACGGCCTCCAGTGTCGCGGTCCAGGTCGTCGAGATCTGGCGGACCGATCGGGCGTGCGCCGCACTCATCACCTCGAACGCTTCAGGCGAGGTCGTGGCGTCGACCACCGCGACGAGGTTGGCTGCCTCAGCGGGGGTGACCGT
>JBBSLH010000501.1:0-2507 GCA_038255425.1 Acidimicrobiales bacterium | reverse complement strand
GCCTGCAGTTCCTTCTTCTGCGGGACCTCGATCTTCTCGAGCTTCTCCAGCATCTTGACCCGGCTCTGGACCTGGCGAGCCTTGGTCGCCTTGTACCGGAACCGTTCGACGAACTTCTCGGTCTGCGCTCGTTGCTTGGCCTGCGACGTGGCTTGCGCCTGGAGTCGCTCGATGCGTTCTTCGCGCTCGACGACGAACTCGGCGAACCCGCCCACGTACTCGGTCAGCGTCTCGTTCGCGAGTTCGACCACATGCGTGGCGATGTTGTCGATGAAGTCGCGGTCGTGTGACACGAAGAGGAGTGAGCCGGTCCACGCCTTGAGGCGGTTCTCGAGCCAGCCGACCGAGTCGAGATCGAGGTGGTTCGTCGGTTCGTCGAGAATCAACAGATCGGGTGCCGAGAGCAGGAGCCGGGCCAGTGCGACGCGCATCCGCCACCCACCCGACAGCTCGGACACCGACCGCTCGGCATCGCCGAGCGCGAAACCGAGTCCGGCCAACACGCCGTGCGCTTCGGCCTCGAATGCGTAGCCGTTGAGCTGCTCGAAGTGCGTCTGGGCGTCGCCGTAGCGGTCGAGTGCCTCGGGCGTGGTGTCGGTCGGGCCAGCAGCCAGCGTGTGGTGGAGGTGCATGATGTCCGGGCGGCCACCCAGGACGGTGTCGAGGACCGAGCCGTCGTCCTCCGTCGGGATCTCCTGGGCCAGATAGCCGATCCGCATGTCCTTCGGCTTCGTGATCGAGCCGGCGTCGGGCGTCGAGGCGTCGACCAGGATGCTGAGCAACGAGGTCTTTCCCTGGCCGTTTGCACCCACCAGCGCGACCCGGCGCCCGGGCGACAACGACAGCGAGACGTCCTTGAACAGGACGCGGCTGCCATGCGCGAGAGAGAGTCCGGTGGCCGTGAGCACGATCGACCAGCGTATGAAGCCGCACCCCGATCCCCACAAAATGAAACATCGCGTTGACCCGTGAGCACCGTGGGTCACGAACCGAGTTCGGGGCCGTCGGGTTCGCCGGTAGCGTCGCGGCGATGTCGGCGGAGCCACTGGTACGAGCGCGAGGGCTCCGGAAGCAGTTCGACGACTTCGTTGCGGTCGACGGGGTCGACTTCGACGTGCACGAGGGCGAGGTGTTCGGATTCCTCGGACCCAACGGTGCGGGGAAGACGTCGACGATGCGGATGATCGGGTGCGTCTCGCCCTCGTCCGGCGGCACGCTGGAAGTGCTCGGCATGGATCCGGCGACCGACGGGCCGACCATCCGAGGGCGCATCGGGGTCGTGCCCCAGGAGGACAATCTCGACACCGAGCTCTCGGTCTGGGACAACTTCATCCTCTATGGGCGCTATTTCGGGCTGCCCCGTCCGCTGCTCAAGGAGCGTGCGGCAGAACTGCTCGAGTTCGCCCGGCTGACCGACCGCAAGCACGATCGAGTCGATCCGTTGTCGGGCGGCATGAAACGCCGTCTGACCATCGCACGTGCCCTCATCAACGATCCTGACCTCGTCATCCTCGACGAACCGACGACGGGTCTCGACCCCCAGGCGCGCCATCTCCTGTGGGAACGGCTCTACGGGCTGAAGCGCCAGGGCGTCACGTTGATCATCACCACGCACTACATGGACGAGGCCGAGCAGCTCTGCGACCGTCTCGTGGTGATGGACGAGGGCAAGATCGTCGACGTCGGGTCGCCGCAGTCGTTGATCGAACGACATGTCACGGCTGAAGTCGTGGAACTCCGTTTCGCCGATCCCGACCTGCAAGCCAAGGCGCTGCCGGTGGCGACGGAGGTCGCCGAGGGGCACGAGGAGCTGGCCGATCGCCTCCTGCTCTACACGAACGACGGCGACGCGACTCGTCGCGCGCTGCGCGATCGCGGCATCGATCCGCTCACCGCACTGACCCGGCGTGCCTCGTTGGAGGACGTGTTCCTGGCGCTCACCGGCCGGACGCTGGACGAGTGACATGAGTGCCCTCGTCGTCCGTGCACTGGAGCGCGAACTCCTCGTCTACTCGCGCACCTGGCGGGGGAGCGCTTTCTCGTCGTTCGTCCAGCCGATGTTGTTCCTCGGAGCGATGGGGCTGGGGCTCGGTGGACTGGTCGACGACGGAGGTGTCGACGTCGCCGGCGGCGATTACCTCGCATTCGTCACCCCGGGACTCCTGGCTGCGTCGGCGCTCATGAGCGCGGCCGGCGAGTCGCTCTGGGGCGTCATGGGCGGCGTGAAGTGGATGGGGCAGTTCAACTCGATGGTGGCCACGTCGATGACGGCCGGCGACGTGTACGGCGGTCTCGTGCTCTCGAACGGTGTTCGCACGGGGATCGCTGCCTCGGTCTTCCTCGTCGTGGGTGTGATCCTCGGCGGCGTGACGTCGTGGCTGGCACCGATCGCCCTGGTGGCGACCATCGTGCTCGGAATGCTCTGCACGGCGTGGCTCGCAGCGTTCTCGGTCACGCGGGAGAACGACTCGTCGTTCCCCATCATCATGCGGCTCGGTGTCGTCCCG
>JBBSLH010000500.1:0-2518 GCA_038255425.1 Acidimicrobiales bacterium | reverse complement strand
TCCGCGCAGCGAGCGCTCGATGTCGCGGGCGTGGACGCCGCCGACATCGGAACCGTGCTGTTCGTGTCCACGACCGGAATGGCCACACCATCGCTCGACGCGCGGCTGGCGCTCGCTCTCGGCTGCCCGAGCGACGTTCGCCGCGACGCCACGTTCGGTCACGGCTGTGCCGGCGGGGTCGGCGGCTTGGCCCGCGCCGGAGCCCATGCCCGAGCCGACCCGACCCGGGCGGTCCTGCTCGTGGCCACGGAGCTGTGCGGGCTCACCTTCCAGGGCGATGACTGGTCGAAGGCCAACTTCGTCTCGACGAGCCTGTTCGCGGACGGCTCCGCCGCAGTCGTCGTGGCCGGAGACGGGATGCATCGGCGAGGTGGTGTCGGCGTCACCCAGGGCCTGGCTCCCAGGATCATCGCCGACAGCTGCGTCCTGTGGCCCGAGACCGAGGACGTGATGGGCTTCGAGTTCACCGATCGGGGGCTCGAGGTGGTCCTCTCGCGCAGCGTGCCGCAACTGGTCCGCGAGCGATTCGCAGCGAGCGTCGACACGGTCTGCGAGCGTGCCGGCATCGCCGCGTCCGACCTCGACCACCACCTCCTGCATCCCGGCGGCGCGAAGGTGCTCGACGCCTACCTCGACGTCCTCGCCCTCGAGGAAGAACAGTTGCACTGGTCGCGTGAGGTGCTGCGAACCCACGGCAACATGTCGGCGCCCACGGCGTTGTTCGTGCTCCGCCGGGCACTGGACGCCGCCGCTGCTGGTGGACCCGCCGGCCCGGTCAGTGGCGATCTCGCAGTCGTGTCTGCGATGGGTCCGGGTTTCGCCGCCGAGCACCTGGTGCTGCAGTGGTGAGTCGGACGGAGTCGTCGCCACGTCCACGACTGGTCCGCATCACCGTTGCGGGAATTGCACTGCAACGCATCGGCGAACTCGCCTGGTCGAAACGCAACGAGCGGCGGATGCGCGCACGCGGTGCGGTCGAGCACGGCAGTTCGCACTACCCGGCGATGGTCGCACTCCACGTCGGATGGCTTGCTTCCATGCTGATCGAAGGTCGTCGTCCGCACGCCGTTCCGAGATCGGTACGCGTCGTTGCACTGGGTGTCTTCGTGGCAGCGCAACCGCTGCGGTACTGGGCGATCACCTCGCTCGGCGACCGTTGGAGCACACGAGTGCTCGTCCCGCCCGACGAGGGTGCCGTGACCACGGGGCCGTACCGCTGGCTGCATCACCCGAACTACGTCGCCGTGGTCGGCGAGCTCGCGGCAGCGCCGTTGATGCTCGGCGCGTGGCGGACGGCGACCTGGGCGACCGTTGCCGATGCCGCGGTGCTGCGAACGCGTCTGCGTGTGGAACGCCGCGCGCTGGCACGGGCCACTCCGCCGCCGACATCTTGTTAGTTTCGAAGCATGACCCTTCCTGACCCCATCGAGGAGGCGTCAGGCGGCGCCTCGGCCCGACCACACCGCGAGTTCGTCGGCGGGCCTGTGTCCCGAGCCATCGGCGACCGCCCACCGTTCGGTCCGATCGTGCGCCTCGACCACGACCAACTCGTCGAGGAGCAACAGCGACAACTCTCGACACCCCGGAGGGACTACTCACTGAGCGCGCGCCTGCTGTTCGCTGTGATGGATCGGCTCTACGGAGAAGAGCGGACCTTCGAGAAGTTCCGGGTGATCGAAGTCGTCGCACGCGTCCCGTACATGGCCTGGGAGAGCGTTGCGTACGTGGCGATGACCCACACGTCCAGGCGCACCGACTTCGCGCGACGCGTCTACGACAGGGCGCTCGTCGCCCGCTTCGAGCAGGACAACGAACAGTGGCACCTGCTGATCCTCGAGGAGCTCACCAAGACGAGTCGGCGACCATGGCTGAAAGGGCGGATCATTCCCCAGATCCTCGCCATCGTCTACTACCAGCTGTCGTGGATGATGTTCGTCGTCCGCCCCAAGTGGAGCTACCGGCTCAACGCCGACTTCGAGGACCATGCCGCACACGAGTACGCCCATCTCGTAGAGGAGCATCCGGAGTGGGAGAACCAACCGTTCAGCAGTGACTTCGAAGCCGACTACGGCTCCTACGCCAGCCTCGCGGACATGTTCCGCCAGATCGGCTACGACGAGGTGATCCATCGCGAAGAAAGCGAAGCGATGATGTCGCGGCCTCGCTACCAGTGACCGGCGATCAGCCGTCGATGCGCTTCGACATCCGCGCTTATTGTACGTACATTTACTGGCAGTTGGTAGCATCGTGATGCATGGAACGACCCCCGCTGCTGAACATGCTGATCCGAGGTCTGTTCCGGCGGTGCCCATGGTGCGGAGGCCGAGGCGCGTTCTTCACCGGCTGGACAGCGAAGGTCGAACACTGCCGCACCTGCGGACTCGGTTGGCGGCGAGGGTATGACGGCTTCGAGCTCGGTGCCGCCGCGATGGCCGCAATCATCTGCATGGGGCCGCTGGTGTTGATCCTCGGGGCCGTGGCAGTCGCCACCTGGCCCGACTTCCCGGTTGTACCGCTG
>JBBSLH010000499.1:0-2519 GCA_038255425.1 Acidimicrobiales bacterium | reverse complement strand
GCGCCGCTGCGATCGGACGGTGAAGAGCCCGTCCGACTCCGCCCCCATCACCATCACCGGGATCTCGGCCGGCGACGGCTTGGTGAATCGGAGCAGCATCGGGGGGAAGGCGAAGTACGACTCGTTCTGGATTCTCGCGTGACAGCCCGAGACGACGTCGTTGTCCGTGGCTGCCGAGAAGAACCCCGATCGGGCCAGGTCCTCGGATCGACAGACCTGGTAGAGATCCGCCGTGAGCAGTGACCGGATCGTCGGGCCGGGAGCCCGCCGGAGCAGCCGGGTGATCGCACCGGCGACGCCGCGCCTCGGAACGGACGCCAAGAGCACGGCCCCTGCGAGGTTGGGTGGGGGGTGCTCCAGCACCCGCTGTGCGACGTAGCCACCCATCGAGTGTCCGACGACCACGACCGGCCCGTCGATCGACTCGACCACGGTCCGAACGTGGGAGATGTAACTGCGCATCCTCGGCCAGATCCGCTTCCGGCTCCCCGGTCGGTCGTGCGACGGGAGCGTCAACGACGCGGTCGAGAACCCGGCTCGATGCGCTTCGCTGCTCCAGGCTTCCCAGCACCACGGGCCATGCCATGCGCCGTGTACGAAGACGATGGTGGGCTGGTCATGGTCGTCGTCGCCGGGACGACGCGCCCCGGTCCGGGTCCCCAGGGCGGTACCAGCTGCGCTCACCGGCTGATCCTGGCACGCGGTTGTCCCGATTGCGTGGTGTCGCGGCGGGGGGCGGATGTCTACCCTTGCGCAGTGACTGATTCCCCAGAGAACGCAGCCGACGACTCCGCCACGCCGGTCGACATCAAGCACCGGTCGCGTGAGGTGACCGACGGGATGGAGCGGGCGCCTGCGAGGGCCATGCTCCGCGCCATCGGCATGACCGATGACGACTGGGGGAAGGCGCAGATCGGTGTGGCTTCGTCCTGGAACGAGGTGACACCGTGCAACATGCCGCTCGACCGACTCGCCAAGCGATCCAAGGTCGGCGTGCGCGACAGCGGCGGCTACCCGATCGAGTTCGTCACGGTCGCGGTGAGCGACGGGATCTCCATGGGCCACGAGGGCATGCGGGCGTCACTCGTTTCTCGTGAAGTGATCGCCGACTCCGTCGAGACGGTCATGCACGCCGAACGCATGGACGGGTTGCTGACCTTCGCCGGGTGCGACAAATCGCTCCCCGGAATGCTCATGGCCGCGGCCCGGATCAACGTGCCCACGGTGTTCCTCTATGGCGGGTCGATCCTCCCAGGCCGCCACAACGGCGAAGCGCTCGACATCGTCTCGGTGTTCGAGGCGGTCGGCGCCCGGTCGGCCGGCACCATCGACCAGGCCGAGCTCGACGCCATCGAACGCAATGCGTGCCCGGGTGAAGGGTCGTGCGCCGGCATGTTCACCGCCAACACCATGGCGGCGGTGTCCGAGGCGATCGGCATGTCATTGCCCGGCTCGGCGTCAGCACCTGCAGTCGACCGTCGTCGGGACGATCTCGCCTATGCGTCTGGCCAAGCGGTCATGAACCTCATCGAGAAGGGGATCCGTCCACGCCAGATCATGACGAGGGAGGCGTTCGAGAACGCCATCGCGGTCGTCATGGCCCTCGGCGGTTCGAGCAACGCTGTCCTCCACCTCCTCGCCATCGCCTACGAGGCCGAGGTCGAACTCGATCTCTCGGTCTTCAACGAGATCGCGGCCAAGGTTCCGCACATCGCTGACACCAAGCCCCATGGCAAGTATCACATGGTCGACATCGACCGCATCGGCGGCGTGCCCGTGGTCATGAAGCACCTGCTCGACGCCGGCCTGATCCACGGCGGATGCATGACCGTGACCGGCAAGACGGTGGCCGAGAACCTGGCAGAGATCGACCCGCCTGCCCCCGACGGCGACGTCATCCATCCGCTGTCCGATCCGATCCACGAGATCGGTGGCCTCGCGATCCTCACGGGGTCCCTGGCGCCCAAGGGGTCCGTCGTGAAGGTGGCCGGCATCGACTTCGACCACTTCGAGGGTCCCGCTCGAGTCTTCGACGGCGAGCAGGCCGCCATGGAGACCGTCCTCGCCGGGAAGATCAATGCCGGCGACGTGCTGGTCATCCGCTACGAGGGCCCCAAGGGAGGCCCTGGCATGCGCGAGATGCTGGCCATCACCGGCGCGATGAAGGGCGCAGGACGCGGCGGAGACGCAGCACTGATCACCGACGGCAGGTTCTCTGGAGGCACGCATGGCTTCTGCATCGGCCACGTTGCGCCAGAAGCGGTGGATGGCGGTCCCATCGGCCTCGTGGAGGAGGGGGACATGATTCGCATCGACGTGCGCGATCACACCATCGACCTCCTCGTCGACGACGCGGTCCTCGAAGACCGCCGGAGCACGCTCAAGCACCCCGAGCCTCGCTACACCAAGGGTGTCCTGGCCAAGTACGCCCGGCTCGCCGCCGGCGCCGACAAGGGCGCCGTCACCGAGGCCTGAGCCCGGTGGCCCGTTGCGTTTCCGGGTGCGGGGCGATAGCAATG
>JBBSLH010000498.1:0-2523 GCA_038255425.1 Acidimicrobiales bacterium | reverse complement strand
GCGCTTGGCCGCGAGCGTCGACATCGTCATCGAGAACTTCCGTCCCGGGGTCTGTGCCAAGTGGGGCATCGGCTACGACGACGTCGCGGCCGAGAACCCCGGCGTGATCTACGCATCGCTCACCGGCTTCGGACAGACCGGACCGTGGGCCGACCGACGGGCATACGCGGTGGTCGCGCATGCAGTCGGCGGGCTCACGCACCACCAGCTCGAACACCAGGAGACCGTGGCGGGAACATCGGTGCTCGCCAACGACGCGTTCTCCCACGGCGACGTCTACACCGGCCTGCTGACCCTCTCGGGAATCCTCGCCGCCCTGCACCAGCGCCATACGACCGGTCGCGGCCAGCACCTCGACGTCTGCATGGTCGACGCGATGTTGTTCATCAACGAACACCTCCAGGAGCGTCTCGCGGGCGAGACCGAGGCCGGCGATCCCGCGATCCTCGGCAGCGGTTGGTCGCCAGTGGTCGAGGTCGCGAGCGGCGAACGGGTCAGCGTCGCCGGCGACCCGGGTGGGGTGGCGTTCGAGCAGTTCCTCGAGATCCTGGGTCGTGACGACCTGCTCGCCGATCCCGCCATGCGCACCTGGGCCGGCCGCGAAGCGCAAGGGCCGACGCTCCGCGAGGACTTCCGCGAGTTCGCAGGTCTGGTGCCGGATGCCGACACGCTCATCGCTCTCCTCGACGAAGTGGGACTCGCCGCCGGACTCGTCCAGTCCGTCACCGACCTCGCCGCGTCGGAGTTCGTCGCGCACCGCGGCTCGATCGTCGAGGTCGACGATCGGTCCGGCGGATCGTTCGCCATCGCTCAGGCGCCGTGGCGGTTCTCCGATGCCCATGCCGGCGTCGCCGGTCCGCCGGCATGGCGAGGTGAACACAATCGGGCCGTGTGCCGTGAACTCCTCGGCTGCACCGACGACGAGGTCGACGAGTTCGAGTCGGTCGGCGCACTGGTGGCCCGTCCACCGAAGCCCCGCCCATGAGCCCGTTGCTGCCGATGAAGGCCACGTCCGGCTCGCTCCCCATCGGCGACGACTGGCTCTACGAGATCAAGTGGGACGGCATGCGACTGGTCGTGACGATCGCCGACGGCTCGGTCCGCCTGAGCTCCGCCACGGGGAAGGACGCGACGATCTCCTATCCCGAACTGGCCGGGCTCGCCGATGCGCTCGGCGTCGACTCGGCGGTGCTCGACGGCGAAGTGGTCGCGTTCGACGACGAGGGACGACCCGACTTCGGTCGTCTCCAACAGCGCATGCACGTGTCGAATCCTCGTGTGGCGGCCGAGCGCGCGGCCGAGGTCCCAGCAGTCCTCTGCCTGTTCGATCTGCTGGCACTCGACGGCCGCGACGTCACCGGGCTCGCGTTGACGGATCGCCGGCAACTGCTCGAGACGCTGATCGACAACGGACCGCACTGGCAGGTCCCGGCCGCACACGGCGACGGAGGACCACTCCTCGAGGCAGCGGAGGCAGCCGGGCTCGAGGGCGTCGTCGCCAAACGTCGCGACTCCGTCTACCGACCGGGAAGCCGCACTCGAGAGTGGGTGAAGGTCAAGGTCCGACGACGGCAGGAGTTCGTCGTCGGGGGTTGGGGTGCTGGCGAGGGCGGACGATCGGGGCGGATCGGTGGTCTGCTCGTCGGCTACCACGACGTGCCGGGCGGTCCGCTCCGCTACGCCGGTCGAGTGGGCAGCGGGCTCTCCGACAGAGAGATCGACGTGCTCGCCGGTCTGGTCGTGCCGATCGAAGCGTCACCCTTCGATCCCCAACCGCCCGACACGCACCTTCGAGCGGTCACCTGGGTCGAACCGACAGTCGTGGTCGAAGTCGAGTACGCCGAGTGGACCGGCGACGGTCGCCTCCGGCATCCCACCTACGCCGGACGCCGCATCGACGTCGATCCGGGCGACGTGACCGCGACGCCGTAATGTCAGATCCGAGCCGCGCTGCCGGACAGCGGGCGACGAGGGAAGGGAGCGATGTGAGCAGCGACGTCATCCGCATGACGATCCCTGCCGTCCTCGCCTACGCCCGACTCCCGCGTGTCGCCATCGCCGGTCTCGCCACCCGTTCTGGGTTCAGCTACGACGAGGTCGAGGACCTCCGCCTCGCGATCGGTGAGGTCTGTCAGGTGCTCCTCGACGGAGCCGACCGCGACGGCACGCTCACGATCGCGTTCACCGTCGAGCGAGGGAAGATGGGCGTCGAGGTCGTCGCCGACGGACCCGCCGGCCGCACCGACGGAGCGAGCGAGAAGTTGTCGGGCCAGCTCATCGAAGCCACCGTCGGAAAGGTGGACGTCGGGGACGAGGGCCGTCGGATCACGTTCACCAAGGTCGCGGTCGACGACGACTGAGATGCCGAGACACCGTCACTCGCCGAGAAACGACGTGTCGTCGCCGGTGACCTCGCCGATCGCGTCGGCGGCGACCGCGGGGGACAGCACCTGGAACGTCGACTCGCTTCGGGCACGCGTCTCTCCACGGTGGTCCACGATCCGTCCGACGGTCTCGATCGTG
>JBBSLH010000497.1:0-2559 GCA_038255425.1 Acidimicrobiales bacterium | reverse complement strand
TTCGACTCGGTCAAGGTGCGATGGAACGACTTCGGCTGGGCCGCCCACGCACACGTCGCTTGACAAACGGGCCACTCCGCTCATGGGCTCGACCGTGACCGGTTCTGTTTCCTCACCCTGCGCGTAGCGCCTCGGCGCCCGTCCCGGAGTCTTCCTCCCGTAGCGAGGCGGCATGGTGACGCGTCTGCTCAGCAGGATCGGTATCTACTACGTTCTGCCGTAGTTCGTTCCTCGAAGGAGACCTGTGTCGCCACACCCTCAGAGCAAGAAGGCGAAGGCGGCGAAGACCAAGCGAGCCGCAGCACGCAACATCGACGATCCGGACCGGTCGGCGTCCGATCCGGACTGAAACCCTGGTGACCTCATCCAGAATCCCAACCCGCCGGGACCTACTCGTCAGGGGTTGATGCAGGGCGCCGTTCGGGCGGAGGCAGAGTGCCCCCTATCGCTCGCTGATCTGATCGAGACCAAGGAGCCCCAATGCGCCGGGCACGCGACGGCACCAAGGTGCCCCGAAATCGCGTCCCAATCCCCCTCGAGCCCTACCCCGCCGCCGTGCGCCGACCGCCTCGGAGATCCTTGTAGGTGTCGTGGAGATCGGGGTCCACGTCATCGATGTCGAGCTTCTGAAGAGCGTTGACGTGACTGCTGAAGATCTGCTCGATCGCTCGCCGGTCACCCGCCGCGTGATGGGCTCGCATGAGAACCTCGGTGAGACGACTGTGCGTCGGTGCCGCCTTCAGGCCAACGCTCGCCGCCCAGACCGCCCCGTCGTGATCCCCAGCCCCGAGATAGAGGCAAGCCAGACGTTCGGCAGTGCAGGTGACCTTCAGCTCGGTCGAGCTGATCCAGTTCTCGTGGTCGACCCACACGTAGGAGGTGCGATCGGAGTTTCGGTACGTGAACACCGGCCCTGATACGAGTTCCAGCGCGCCGCGCAATGTCTCCATCGCCAGCTCGGCTGGCTGCTCAGCGGCGTGGGCGACTCGCGACTCGAACAGCTCGAGGTCGGTCTTCACCTGCGGTCCGACCCGGTACTTGCCGTCACTGGCTGGTGGAAGCTGATCCGGGCCGATGGACGGACGGATCTCGGAGATCGTGTTGGCGAGCCGCTTCTTGCGGTTCTCGGTCGGCATGGTCCAGATGGCGTCCTGGATCGTCTCCGAGGCCACCGGGCTGTGGAGCGCCAGGTAGACGAAGACCGACGTCTGCATCGGAGTGAGCGGGTGCTCGGCCCCGAGCACCTCGATCTCACCGAGCACCCGGACGAGGACGTCGAAGGGAGGGTCGAGGTAGGGCTCGCCGACTCTCGGCTGTTCCCGTGGAGGCTCGATTGCCGTCTCCTCGACGAGTTCGAGCTGTTCAGGGATGCGTTCGGAATCGTCGAGCAGCTCAACGACCTGCTCGGCCGTTTCGGCGGAGATGGCTTGAGCGGCGCACGTCAGGCCGAGCCTCGGGATCGACAGCCGGCCGTCCGCTACGACAACGTCGGTTGCGGCGTCGATGTTGGTGCCGACGCCGACCACGACGACCGGGACGATGGCGTCAGCGATCGCCGTGCACAGCGCAGCGAACCGCTCGTCGTCAGGCTCGCCGTCGAGGACGACGACCATCGGCGCGAGATCATCGGATCTCTCGCCGTCCGAGCGGCCGACCGCCGGCGTGGGCCAGCGGTGGGCCGCTAGCACATCTCTCGTCTGGTGTGCCCAGGCGAGCACGGTGTCGGCCACGCGATCCCAGGAGCCGAATCTGTGGACGCGGTCGAGGTCGTTGGTCGGGCTCCCATGGCAGTCGCCCACGAGGAAGACCGTGGCGGTTCCTGCGAAGGGCGAGACCGAGAGTTCGTGGATCATCGAGCGCACGAAACCAGCGACCTCGTCGTCGTCGCCACGGACGTTGACCAGACCCTCGGCCTCGAGGTCGATGTAGAGCTGACCATTGGCGTCTGGCTGGCCGAGGCTGACCAGCAGCGGGTGGGTCGGCGTACCTGCGTCGTCCACGATCTCCGGGAAGTGTTCCGCCTCGAGGACCCAGGCGTTCCCGGATGCGTCGGTGCGCCAGCCGACTGGAGCGGGAGTGAGAGGTTCTGAAAGGAACACGTCGATTCGCTCGTCGCTGGCTTGGATGATCCGCAGCAACGCGTGGCTGCGACGAGTGGCGAGCTCGCTGGCGACCGTCGATGTCGCGTGTGCGAGTACGTCGACGAGGTCGAGGTCGGCCTGGCGGACGATGTCGGCTCGCAGCTCGTCGAGCTGCTCGGGAGGGTCGGGGGCGATCGCTCCCGGTGGCAGGCGGATCTCCCGACGGCGCCGACGGCGGGCCACCGCGGCGGCAAGCCCAGCGGCCAAGAGCGCGCCGGCGGTACCGAGCAGGCCGACGGTGTGGGCTTCGACACCCTCCTCGTGGTCAGGTTCGTGTGGGCCGGCTGCCGCTTCCTCGGCAGGGTTCTCCACCGGTCCGGGCGCGCGCGGCGTCGTGGCCGGTGGGATCGTCGGCTCTGTGGTTGAGGACGTCGATGTGTTGGACGTCGTCGGTGGCGGGATCCCGGGACCCTCCTCG
>JBBSLH010000496.1:0-2560 GCA_038255425.1 Acidimicrobiales bacterium | reverse complement strand
CCATCGTCGGAAACATCGGCCACTTCGACAACGAGATCGACATCGCCGGTCTGGCCCGCATGAGCGACGTCCAGAAGATCGAGATCAAGCCGCAGGTCCACGAGTTCACCTTCCCCGACGGCCACTCGATCATCATGCTGGCCGAGGGTCGTCTGCTGAACCTCGGTTGCGCCACCGGCCACCCGAGCTTCGTGATGAGCTGCTCGTTCTCCAACCAGGTCGTCGCTCAGATCGAGCTGTTCAACAAGGCCGAGAACTACCCGCTCGGCGTGCACGTGCTCCCCAAGATCCTCGACGAGAAGGTCGCCCGCGCCCACCTCGACGCCCTCGGCGTGAAGCTCACCGTGCTCTCCACCGAGCAAGCCGACTACCTCGGCATCCCGCAGCAGGGCCCCTACAAGCCCGAGCACTACCGGTACTAGATCACCCACCGAAGAATCTCCCCGTGAGAAAGGTCCGCTTTCCGGACCTTTCTCACAGGGATTTTCGTACGGTGCGGGCATGTCGCACCGACCCCGCCCTTCCGCGCCTCGCCTCGAGGCGCTCGATCCCGCCACGCTCGATGCCGAGACGCAGAAGAACGTCCCGGCGGGCGCCCCCAACATCTTCCGGACGCTGGCCCATCACCCCAAGCTGCTGAAACGGTGGCTGGTGTTCGGGAACCATGTGCTGGCGAAGTCGACCCTGCCGGAGCGGGAGCGGGAGATCGTCATCCTCCGGACGGGGTGGCGCTGTGGATCGCAGTACGAGTTCGGCCAGCACACGGTCATCGGCGAGCGGGTCGGAATCACCACCGACGAGATCCGGGCACTGACCCAGGATCCGCGATCGCACGACTGGAGCGCGGGCGACCGAACGCTGATCGATGCCGCCGACGAACTCCACGACGACCAGTGCATCGGCGACGCGACGTGGGCCGCCCTGTCGGAGACGTGGAACGAGCAGCAGCTCCTGGACCTGGTGTTCACCGTCGGTCAGTACACGCTCGTGTCGATGGCGCTGAACACCTGTGGCGTGCAGCTCGATGACGGCATCCCGGGGTTCCCGGCGTGACCGGCAGGGTCGAGGGCAAGGTCGCGCTCGTCGTCGGGGGTGGACAGACACCGGGAGCGACGATCGGCAACGGCCGGGCGATCGCCACCCGACTGGCGCAGGAAGGGGCGTCGGTCGTCGTGGTCGACCGCATCGTCGACCGAGCCGAGGACACCGTCGAGCAACTCGCGGCCGAGGGCCATGTCTCGTTGGCGATCGGCGGTGACGTGACGAGTTCCGACGACTGCCAGGCCATGGTCGCGGCGGCGACCGAGACGTTCGGACGGCTCGACGTGCTGGTGAACAACGTCGGCATCGGCGGTCAGGACGGTGGTCCGGTCAGCCTCGACGAGGACGTGTGGCAGCGCATCCACGACGTGAACCTCAAGGGCATGTATCTGACGTGCAAGCACGCTTTGCCTGTCATGCGCGAGCAGCGGAGTGGCGCGATCGTGAACATCTCGTCGCTCGCCGCCGTGGCCTCCACCAACATGCTCGCCTACAAGACGTCGAAGGCCGGGGTGAACGCGCTCACGCAGGCTGTCGCGAACGGCAACGCCAAGCACGGCATCCGCGCCAACGCGATCATGCCTGGTCTCATGGACACGCCGATGGCGGTCGATGCCCTCGCCGATGCGCTCGGCGTCGATCGGGCGCAGGTGGCGGAGCGGCGGGCGGAGCAGGTGCCTCTGGGCCAGCGCCAAGGCACGGCGTGGGACGTCGCCAACGCTGCGCTGTTCCTTGCGTCGGACGAGGCGCAGTTCATCACCGGCGTCATTCTGCCGGTCGACGGTGGGCAAGCTGCCCGGGTCGGCTGACGGAGCAGAAGCGAGTCGGTCAGATGTAGGCGGGAGGTGCGGCCGACAGGCCATCGGTGGGTCCCTCGCCGAGCACTGCTCTGACGGCGTCCAGCGCGGCGTCGACCTCGTCGGCCGAGACGTCGAGATGAGTGCAGAACCGGTTGCGCGCGCCGAGCGTGCTGATCTCGATGTTGCGCGACGCGAGCGCCGATGCGAACGCCTCGGCGGTCAACCCGACGGGGGTCGGATCGACGAAGACGAGGTTGGTGTCGGGCGGGGTGACATCGAAGCCGAGGGCGGCCAGTTCTGTCGCCAGATGTGCGGCATTGGCATGGTCGTCGGCGAGCCGGTCGACGTGGTGGTCCAGCGCGTGGAGGCATCCTGCGGCGACGATCCCTGCCTGGCGCATGGCCCCACCGAATCGGTGCTTCAGCAGCCACGCCTTCTCCATGACATCGGCTGGCCCAGCGAGCACCGCCCCGGTCGGAGCGCCCAGTCCCTTCGTGAAGTCGACCCAGATCGTGTCGACAGGGGCAGCCCATTCCGCGGCCGACACACCCGAGGCGACGACGGCGTTCATCAGCCGAGCCCCGTCCGTGTGGACGGCGACGCCAGCACCGTGTGCGGCATCGGCCACGGCCGTGTACTGGTCGAGTGGCCACACCGTTCCACCGGCGAAGTTGTGGGTCTGCTCGAGGCACACGAGGCGCGTCGGCGGGACGTACTGG
>JBBSLH010000495.1:0-2566 GCA_038255425.1 Acidimicrobiales bacterium | reverse complement strand
TGCCTGCGGCGACGTCGTGGAGCCCCCGCTCGTCGAAGGTGAGCAGGGGCGGGAGCAACAGCCCGACCAGTGCGGAGCGCAGCAGCGAGTGCAGGAGCGAGGGCGGCTCGCCCGAGCCATCGCGTCGTACGACCCGGAGCCGGGTCGCGAGCTTGCCGAAGGAGCCGCCCGCCGTGGCGGTGAACAGCGCCGACTCGACGACGAAGAGCGCCAGCGTGCCGAGACCGTTGGGGTTGCCGGCGAGCACGTCGGCGGCGACGAGCCCCTCGACCACGGCCAAGCAAGCCAGCCAGTCGACGACGAGCGCCAGGAACCGACGTCCCCAGGTGGCCGACTGCGGGTCGCGTGTTACGGCACTGGTCACGATCCAAGCCTAGGCAGGCCCGACACACCCGCCATCAGACGGTCACTCTTAACACGGTCGAAACAAACGGGATACGGTCAAGAAACTGCTCTCGCCTAGCCTGACGGCACGGTGCAACGACGCTCCGTGACGTGACGCTGCTACTTCGACGTGCGCTGGCCGCCGTCAAGGAGGACCGAATGTTCAACACATCCGATGAGCTGCTGAAGTTCATCAAGGACGAGGGCGTCGAGATGATCGACGTCCGTTTCTGCGACCTGCCGGGCATCATGCAGCACTTCACGGTGCCAGCGTCGTCCTTCGACCAGAGCGTCTTCGACGACGGCCTCGGCTTCGACGGCTCCTCGATCCGCGGTTTCCAGGCCATCAACGAGTCGGACATGTCGCTCTTCCCGGACCCGACGACGGCCTACCTCGACCCCTTCCGCAAGTCGAAGACGCTCAACGTCAACTTCTTCATCCACGACCCGATCACCGGCGAGGCCTACAGCCGCGACCCGCGCAACATCGCGCGCAAGGCGCTGGCCTACCTCGACTCGACGGGCATCGCGGACACGGCCTACTTCGCCCCCGAGGCGGAGTTCTACATCTTCGACAACGTGCGCTACAGCACCGGCGTCAACGAGGGCTACTACCACATCGACTCGGTCGAGGGCTGGTGGAACTCCGGCCAGGACGACGGTCAGAACAAGGGCTACAAGACGCGCCTCAAGGGCGGTTACTTCCCCGTCGAGCCCTACGACCACTACAGCGACCTGCGCGCCGACATGGTCAAGAACCTCGAGGCCAGCGGTCTGCTCGTCGAGCGCGCCCACCACGAGGTCGGCACGGCCGGTCAGGCGGAGATCAACTACCGCTTCGACACGCTGCTCAAGGCCGCCGACGACGTGATGAAGTTCAAGTACCTCGTGAAGAACACCGCCTGGGAGCAGGGCAAGTCGGTCACCTTCATGCCGAAGCCGATCTTCGGTGACAACGGCTCGGGCATGCACGTGCACCAGTCGCTGTGGAAGAACGGCGACCCGCTGTTCTTCGACGAGACCGGTTATGCCGGGCTCTCCGACATGGCCCGCTGGTACATCGGCGGCATCCTGGCGCACGCGCCGTCGCTGCTGGCCTTCACCAACCCGACGGTGAACTCCTACCACCGCTTGGTGCCGGGCTACGAGGCGCCGATCTCGCTGGTCTACTCCTCGCGCAACCGCTCCGCCTCGGTCCGCATCCCGATCACGGGTGCCAACCCCAAGGCCAAGCGCGTCGAGACCCGCTTCCCCGACCCGTCGGCGAACCCCTACCTCGCCTTCTCGGCGCTCATGCTGGCCGGCCTCGACGGTGTCCAGAAGAAGACCGAGCCCGCCGCGCCGATCGACAAGGACATCTACGAGCTGCCGCCGGACGAGATGGCCGAGATCGCCCAGGTGCCGACCTCGCTCGGTGCCGTCCTCGACGCGCTCGAGGACGACCACGACTACCTGACGGCCGGCGGTGTCTTCACCGACGACCTGATCGAGACGTGGGTTCACTTCAAGCGGACGCAGGAGATCGCGCCCGTCCAGCTCCGTCCGCACCCGCACGAGTTCGAGCTCTACTACGACATCTGATCCACCGCATAACCCGAAAACGGCCCCTGACCTGCGGAAACGCAAGATCGGGGGCCGTTCTCGTTGGCCTGGCATGGGCCAAATTCCGCAGGGATTCCGCAGGAGATCGAGCAGCGAGGCGTCAGACTGCGTCCGTGCGCATCGGAACGTGGAACTTGGAGGGGCGTTGGGACGCCCGCCACCTCGCCCTCATCGAGACCATGGACTGTGACGTCCTGCTGCTCACCGAGGTGCGCGAGGACGTCGCGGTTCCGGGGTTCAACGTGCACTTGGGCAGCTTGGAGACGGTGTGAGGGCGACGGTTTGCTGCGGTGGCCGCGCGATTGCCGTTGCGTCCGCTGCCTGACCCACACGGTGCCTCGGCGATGGCCGTGGTGGATGGCCTCGGGTTCTGTTCCTCGGTCCTCCCCTGGCGGAACTGTTGCAGCGAGCATCCGTGGGTGGACGCGAACACTGCGGATAAGACCGTCGCCGCCGTGAGGGCGATGCAGAACCGTCGGCAGTGTGGAAGAGACAGCCAGCGATCTAATGGTCAAGTGCTCACCGCACCTCGCGGGGCACGTCATCCCAGCAGCGGTTTTTGCCTCCTCACGACCAACAG
>JBBSLH010000494.1:0-2571 GCA_038255425.1 Acidimicrobiales bacterium | reverse complement strand
TCCCGTAGACCAACTCGGTGACGAAGTGACGATCTCGCGCCTCGAGGTCGGACCGATCGAGGATGGCGTTGGTCGCGAGGTTGGCGTATGCACCGTCGGTCTCGATCCGGACCAGCGCATCGATGGCGGTGCGGCGTGTACGCACGCCCACGTCGGCGCTCATGTGCCCAGCCGGTCGTCGGTGGTCCAGCGAGCGCCGTTGGCCCATGCGGCAGCGTCGAGTCGGGGCTTGCCCGCAGGCTGCACCTCGAGCAACTCGATCTCGCCGTCGCCGGTCGGGTGCACGATCCCCGCGCCGGAGGGCTCGGTGGACGAGCGCCACACCTTGAACCGCTCGCCGTCCCGTGTGGTCCATGCCCCGCCGACCCGCACCTGGCGGTGGATCAGGCTCGTCGGGCCGTCCCAATCGATGTGTAGATCGTCGGGCGAGATCTTCTTCGCGTACGTGGTCTCGCCCTCCTGCGGCGCTGCTGGCGGCAGACCGTCGGTGAGCGCCTGGACCAGGAGCGCCGATCCGGCATCCACCAAGCGGACACGGAGTTCGTCAGCGGTCTCGTCGGGACCGATGTCGAGCACCGACCGGGCACGGACGCCACCGGTGTCGAGCCCCTCCTCGACGTCCATGAGATCGACGCCGGTGGTCCGGTCGCCGGCCAGGATCGCCCGTTCGACCGGAGCCGCGCCTCGCCACCGAGGAAGGAGCGAGAAGTGCAGGTTCACCATCGGCACGGCGTCGAGGACGTTCGGACGGATGATCTGGCCGAATGCGACGACGACCCCCAGATCGGCGCCGCAGCCCACCACGTCGTCCACGTCGTGCGTCACGGCGATCCCGAGCTCGGACGCCGCAGCTTTGACCGGTGTGGGCGCCGTCCCACTCCCCCGCCCACGTCGGCGATCCGGGTTGGTCACGACGAGGTCGACGACGAACCCGGCGTCGTGCAGGGAACGCAGCGGCGGGACCGACAGTGCCGGCGAGCCGAGGTAGACGAGACGCGGTCGGACCGTCGTGTCGTGAGGAGCCATCGAGTCAGCCGAAGCGGAGGCCCTTCGACTGGACCGAGTCGGGTGCTTCGAGACGGTCGCGCATGGCTCGGATCTCGCGGAGCGCGATCTTCTTGGTGTCAGCGTCCATCCGCTCGGTCATCAAGACACCGTCGAGATGATCGAGCTCGTGCTGGAACAGGCGTGCGGTGAGCTCGTCCGCTTCGACAGAGACCTCGTTGCCGTCGAGATCCCGTCCCACGAGGTGGACCTCCTTGGGTCGGACGATCTCGAACGAGAGCCCGGGGATGGAGAGACAACCCTCTTCGTACGTCCACTCGCCCCGTGACTCGACGATTCGTGGATTCACCAGCACCTTCGGGTCGTCTCGGTGTTCCGGGTCGAGGTCGTAGACGAAGAGGCGCTTCCCCACGCCCACCTGGGGCGCGGCGAGCCCGAGACCGGGAGCCTCGTACATCGTCTCGAGCATGTCACTGGCCAACTTCACCAATCGGCCATCGATGTCGGTGACCTCCGCCGCGGCGGCCCGGAGAACGGGATCGCCGACGACTCGGATGGTGTAGGGGGCGCGCACGGGTTCGAGGCTACCGTCGGCGTCCGTGGGTACCCCCTCTGACGCCGCTGGAGAGCACTACTTCACCGATGCGCCCACCAGCGTCTCCCGCACCAAGAGCATCCGACTCCGGGCGCGAGGCCACGAGGTGCGGTTGACGAGTGACCGCGGCACGTTCAGCCCAGACCGGATCGATCCCGGCACGACGTTCCTCCTCGACCGGGCGCCAGAGCCGCCCGCCAAGGGCCGGTTCCTCGATCTGGGCTGTGGCTACGGGCCGATGGCCGTCACTCTCGCACTGTGCTCGCCGGCCGCCGACGTCGTGGCGATCGACGTCAACGAACGAAGCCGATCGCTCACCACGGCCAACGCTGCCGTACTCGGTCTCGACAACGTCACCGTGAGCGAACCCGACGATGTGACGCCGGAACCGTTCGACGTCATCTGGTCGAACCCGCCCATCCGGATCGGCAAGGAAGCGCTGCACGATCTGCTCGTGCGGTGGCTCGACCGTCTCGCACCGGACGGCATCGCAGTCCTCGTGGTCAACCGCCATCTGGGCGCCGACTCGCTCCAGCGATGGCTCGAGGGCCGAGGGCACTCGACGGAACGACTCGCCTCGCGTAAGGGCTACCGCCTGTTGCAGGTCGGCTCAACTTCGCATCGGATCGACGGCCAGCCGTAGTCGCCCTGGCGGACGATCGACCGCATCGAGCGCATCGCACAGACGCTGGTGGTCGTCGGCCGCCACCCGCCAGGTGCCGTCGGCGGGGCCGGCCACGTCGACTTCAGCCGACTCCAGTGCGTGCAGGGCGTCGATGAAGGCTGGTGCCGCCTCACCACTCACCTCGGCCATCGCCACCTCGGGCGGAAAGCGGAAGTCCTGTCGGCGGCGTCGTTCCGCTGCTGACACGAGGGTGGGATCGCCGTGCAGTGCAGCCTGGACGACCTCGTGGTCCGGGCTCCGTGTCTGGAGAAGCAACCGCCCACCTCCGTGGCGTCCGCCGACCAGC
>JBBSLH010000493.1:0-2581 GCA_038255425.1 Acidimicrobiales bacterium | reverse complement strand
GCCTCGGGCGTCGCACGCATGGCCAGACCCTTGGGGATCAGGTGATTGCGGGCGTGACCGTCGGTGACATCGACGAGATCTCCACGCTTGCCGACCTGGTCGACATCGGAACGGAGGATGACCTTCATGCGTCCACCTCTTCGGTCGTCTCCTCGGCGACGTCGTCACCGGAGGGCGCTTCGATCTGCGAGTCGCCGATCTGGGTGTCGCCGATCTGCGCGTCGCCGGACTGTGTGTCGCCGTCGAAGGAGGTTGTCTCGTCGGTCGGGCCGCTGTCACGGTCTTCACGGTCGTCGCGACGGTCATCGTCACGACCACGTCGGTCTCCGTCACGGCCACGACCGCCACCACGCTGCTGCGTGACGCGGTTGCTGTAGGGCAGCAGGGCCATCTCTCGAGCGTTCTTGATCGCCATGGCGATCTCGGACTGCTGCTGGGTGCTGTTGCCGGTCACGCGCCGGGCACGGATCTTGGCCCGGTCGGACTGGAAACGACGGAGGAGGTTGACGTCCTTGTAATCGACGTAGGTGACCTTCTCCTGGGTCAGGATGCTGATCCGCTTCTTGGAGCGGCGAGCATTGTCCTTGTTCTTGTTCTGGCGGGGGCGCGCGGCCATCAGAAGGGCTCCTCGGCGTCGTCGTAGGCAGGGGGTTCGTTGCGGGGCGGGGCGCCACCGGCGTTGCCGCCGGAGCCTCCACCCGAGGGGCCGTCGCGGCGGATCTTGGAGACCTGCGCGGTGGCCCAGCGAAGTGATGGCGCGACCTCGTCAGCCACGATCTCGACCTTGGAGCGCTTGTCGCCCTCCTGGGTCTCCCACGAGCGCTGCTCGAGCTTGCCGTAGACGATCACACGATCACCCTTGGAGATCGACTCGGCGACGTTGTCGGCCAGGTCACGCCAGCAGGTGACGTCGAAGAAGCTGGTGTCCTCGATCTGCTCGCCCTGTGCGTTCTTGTACCGGTTGTTCCACGCCACGCCGAAGCTGGCGAGCGCGGTGCCGCTGTTGAGGTAGCGGAGTTCTGGGTCACGGGTGACGTTGCCGATCACGGTGACGGTGTTGTCGAATGCCATGGTTCTCTCCTCTATTCAGCCGCGGCCGTACCCATGAGCCCGCGCTTGGCGGCCTCATGGTCGGGGAGGCGGATGACCTTGTGGCGGACGATCTCGTCCGCGAGTCGCAGCGAGCGTTCGACCGGGTCGAGCGCTCCCGGCTCGGCCAGGACCTCGAAGACCACGTAGGAGCCCTCGGTCTTGTGGTCGATCTCGTAGGCGAAGGTACGTCGGCCCCAGAAATCGGTGGAACCGACCGTGCCGACGTCGTTCAGACGCCCTTCGATCTGTGTGACCTGGGCGGTGGCGGCCTCTTCGTCGAGTTCGCCTTTGATGATGACCATGAGTTCATAGGCGCGCATGCCTATCAACACCTTCCTCTGGATCCGGCGGTCGCCGGAGCCCCTGGACGGGGCAGGACGGATAGAAGTCGGCCAGCGTATCGGTGCCGGGTGTCCGGGTTCACATCGTCGTGGTGGGCGGGGTCTGACTGCATGCCCACCAGTGTGCTCAGAGGGGGTGACAAGAACTCCGGGTGACGGCGATCGTTGCTCCCTCGGACGCCTCGGGCCGTTCGCCTTGGAACACCTCGATGGCGTAGCGGTAGGGCCCGGACGCCGGGAAGCGGGCACAGTCGCCGTCGCTCTCCTCGGTGCACGGGTCCATGTCGGTGCCAGAGACGAGCATGCCGTCGGCACCCCACCAGGAGATGGTCAGCGGAGTGACGGTGTCGATCATCACGAAGTTCGACTGGACGTCCTCGTCGAACGAGAACAGCATCCCGTCGTGACCTTCGAGGTCGGTCACGCCCATGAGCCCCTGACTCCGCTCGGCTGGGACGTCGGCATGCAGGAGGCAGAGCTCGAGGACGTCGCCCGATGCCGAGACCAGGTCGACCAGGATCGTGCCGAACTTCTCGGCGAGCGCACTCGGCGACGTTGCGTCCTCGAGTACCGGGTCAGCTGGCGAGTCGGCACTCTCGACCACGCACGCCGCGACCCCGGCCACGAAGACGATCCCGAGGGCCCAGCGCAGCAACCGAATCGTCCGCACGTCGTCGATCGACGGCAACCATTCCGGCGCCCAGGACGGGCGGTCGAGGAGGGGGTCGGGCACGGCCGTGCAGTCTGACAGCCTTCGCCGGTCATCTCTGTCGGACTGTGTGGATACGATGGCGTCGTCCGTCACTCGGCGCCGGGACCGCCCGATCACCCCGACACCGGGAGTTGACGTGGCAACGACAGAACACGAACGACTCGAGCTCTATGAGCTCGCCAAGAACGAGGTCGGCGATCGTTTCGCCGAGTTGATGATGCGCTCACTCCCACCCGAACCGGATCAACTGGTGCGCAAGTCAGACCTCGGCGCCGTCGAACATCGCCTCGACAACAGCATCCTCGCGACCAGGACGGACGTCGCCGCCGTCGAACAACGTCTCGACAACAGCATCCTCGCGACCAGGACGGACATCGCCGCCGTCGAACAACGTCTCGACGCCCGCATGACGGTGCTGGGCGCCGAGCTCCGAGTC
>JBBSLH010000492.1:0-2584 GCA_038255425.1 Acidimicrobiales bacterium | reverse complement strand
TACTCGGCATCGCCGTTGAGGTCTTCCGGCGGACTCATGCCCTCGCCCGCCACAGCGGCGGCGTCCGCCGCGCCGCCGCCGGAGCCCAGCGCGGATTCGACCGCGGAGGAGCGCACCGGCGTCGTGGCCATGTTCACCAGCGCGACCCGCGGCTCGTCCCCAAGTTGCACGGCCGCGGCGACGATCGCCCAGTCCTGCGCCCTGCGGTTGAACTTCTCGTACGCCCAGCCCCCTTCCGCTCTCGGGACCCGGATCTCGGTCAGGAGTTCGTCGGGCTCGAGCGCGGTCTCGAGGAAGCTGGTGAAGAGATCGGTCGCAGCGATCTCGCGCTCGCCGTTCGGCCCCTTGGCGATGACCGATCCGCCGAGCGCCAGCAGCGCCGCCGGGAGGTCGGACGCCGGATCGCCGTGGGCGAGCGAACCCCCGATGGTTCCGCGGTGACGGACAGACGGGTCACCGATCTGCGCCGCAACGTGGGCGAGCATCGGCGCACCCTGCTTCAAGGCATCGCTGGTCTCGACCTCTCGGTGGGTCGACAGGGCGCCGATGGCGATGTGGCCGTTGTCCTCGCGGATGTACGACAGGTCGTCGATGCGGCCGATGTCGACGAGCACCGCCGGCGCGGCGAACCGGAACCTGAGCAACGGGATGAGGCTGTGCCCACCGGCGAGGAGCTTGGCGTCGTCGCCGTGCTCGGCAAGCACGGCGAGGGCCTCGTCAGAGGACTCAGCTGCGATGTAGTCGAACGCTGCGGGGATCATGCCTGGGCCGCCTTTCCGTCGCGGATGGCTCTCCACACCCGTTGCGGGGTGGCGGGCATCTCCATGTCGGTGACGCCGTAGGGGCCGAGCGCATCGCACACCGCGTTGATCACTGCGGCGGCCGATCCGATGGTGCCGGCCTCGCCGACGCCCTTCACGCCGAGGGGGTTGCTCGTCGACGGCGTGACCGTGGAGTCGAGTTTGAAGTTCGGGACCTCGACGGCCGAGGGAACGAGGTAGTCGAGGAACGATGGGTTCAGGCACACACCCTCGTCGTCGTAGCTCGCGCACTCCCACAGGGCTTGGGCGACGCCCTGGACGATGCCGCCGTGGATCTGGCCCTCGACGATCATCGGGTTGACCTGGTTGCCGCAGTCGTCGACCGCGATGTAGTCGAGGAGTTGGACGCCGCCGGTTCCTTCGTCGATCTCGACGACGGCGACGTGTGTGCCGAACGGGAAGGCGAAGTTGGGCGGATCGAACGTCACCTGCTCCTGGAGGTTCGGCTCCATCCCGTCGGGGAGATCGTGCGCAGTGAACGCGCCGAAGGCGATCTCTTGGATGGTGACCGTCTTGTCCGGTGAGCCCGCGACCGAGAACGTGCCTCCCTCGAACGTCAGGTCGTCGGGGTTGGCCTCCATCTGGTGAGCGACGATGAGCTTGGCCTTCGCGACGACCTTCTCGCACGCCATCGAGACGGCGACGCCACCGACGCTCAGCGACCGCGACCCGTAGGTGTCGAGACCGAGCGGGCTGATCGCGGTGTCGGAGTGCAGGACCTCGACGTCCGCGGGGTCGATGCCCAGCTTGTCGCCGACGATCTGCGCCCAACTGGTCTCGTGACCCTGGCCGTGAGGAGTCGAACCGGTGACGACCTCGGCCTTGCCGGTCGGGAGCAGACGCACGGTCGCGTGTTCCCACCCACCGGCGCCGTAGTTCAGTCCGCCGAGTGCACGGCTGGGTGCGAGACCACAGATCTCGACGTACGTGCACAGGCCGATGCCGAGTTGCTTCGTCTCTCCGGCATCGCGCCGACGTTTCTGTTCGGCCTTCAGGCCGTCGTAGTCCGACATCTCGAGCGCGCGGTCGAGGGTCGGCGCGTAGTGACCGGAGTCGAACGTGAGGGTGGATGGCACGTCGAGGTTCTCGAAGAAGTCGCCGCCGCCCAGGTAGTTGCGTCGACGGATCTCCACCGGGGTCAGCCCGACCTCGAGGGCGAGGATGTCCATCGCCCGCTCGATGGCGTACGACGCCTCGGGACGTCCTGCACCCCGATAGGCGTCGGTCGGCGTCAGGTTGGTGAAGTAGCCGTCGCAGGTGAATCCGAACGCCGGCACGGCGTAGACGCCGGTGTAGAGGAAGCTGCCCAGCAAAGGGACGCCGGGGGTGATCAGCATCATGTAGGCGCCCATGTCGGCGTCGATGTGCACGCGGCACCCGAGGAGCTTGCCGTCGGCGTCTGCAGCCAACTCGATCTTCTGCTGCTGGCCGCGACCCTGGTGCGTGGATCCCGCGGCCTCGGAGCGTGTCTCGGTCCAGCGGACCGGCTTGCCCAGCTTCTGGGCGAGCGAGATGGCGAGGATCTCGTCGGGGTTGATGTTGAGCTTGGCACCGAATCCTCCGCCGACCGACGGTGCGATGACGCGGATCTTCGACTCGGGGATGCCGGTGGTGGCCGCGCACATGACCTTGAGGATGTGGGGCACCTGGGTCGCGCTGTAGAGCGTGACGTCGCCTCCGTGGGGGGCGGGCACGGCGAGCACCCCCCGTGGCTCCATGGCCGCGGGGATCAGACGCTGCTGGACGAAGTTCGCTTCGATCGT